>CAYMXZ010000017.1:0-19307 GCA_964394475.1 uncultured Caldithrix sp.
TTTAAAATTGAGAATAGGGTGCATCTTGAGACGGTATAGGATTTCAGTTGGTTTAGCTGTATATATTATTTTGTATTTTTTATTTTTTATTTTGTATTCTTTCTCCGCTCCCTCCGCGTCTCAGCGGAAAAATTGTATTCATATTACAGCGGGCTAAAGCCTGCTGGCTACAGGCCAAATATTTTATAATAAATAATTTTATTTAATAGTTGAATAATCCGCAGCTATCGAGCTTTAGCTCGATATATTTTCCCGCAGGGAAAATGTGAAGGGATGTTGTGCATCCTGAGGCGGGTAAAACAAACCCTAACCCCCTGACCCCTTCCCCTGCCGGCAGGGGAAGGGGAGCAAGGGGATAGGGTACGTAAACTCAGCTCCGCCGATAAACCTCCAGCCCCGCCCAGGCCTGGTCAGTAGGCATCACTTCAATAGTATTTATATTGACATGCGGCGGAAGATTGCTCACCCAGAAAGCGATTTCGGCAATATCCGCGCCGGTCAATGGCCGGGTACCCTGATATACCTTTTTAGCTCGTTCACCATCCCCTTTAAACCGCACCAGCGAAAACTCGGTCTCGGCCAGTCCCGGCTCAATGGTGGTTACCCGGATATTGGTTCCCAGCACATCGCAGCGCAGATTGCGCGAAAATTGCTGAACAAATGCCTTGGTGGCACCGTAGGTATTTCCACCTCTATACGGCCAGCTGGCGGCTACCGATCCAATATTAATAATATGCCCCTCCCCACGTTTGACCATCCCCGGCAGAAGAAAGCGAGTGAAGTATACCAGCCCCTTAATATTGGTGTCGATCATCGTTTCCCAATCTTCCAGATGCGCTTCCTGTGCCGGCTCCAATCCCAGGGCCAGACCGGCATTGTTTATCAATATGGAAATATTTGAGAATGCCTCTGGAATCTTCGATATCGCTTCTTCCACCGCTTTCCGATCGCGCACATCCAGCTGGATGATGTGAACTTTTGCCGCACCCCCTAATTCTTTCTGAAGCTTTTGCAAACGGTCTACGCGTCGAGCGACTAAAATGAGCAAATAGTCTGCCTGAGCAAAGCGGCGCGCACACCCCTCCCCAAATCCCGAGCTCGCTCCTGTTACGAATACCACTTTTTTCATGTCAACTACTCCTGTTCTATTTTTCAGTACCGTGCAACAGAATTATCATTTCATAAATGAGGAATATCTTACAACGCAGAATCTTCATCTGATTTTTCGGCGCAGGGGCATGGTCATACAGCGACAGCCACCGCCGCCACGTGACAGCTCAGATCCTTCAATGGTAATCACACATTTTTGATAATCACCTAAATGTTTTTTCTCATTGAGAATATCCCTGGCGCGAATGATTTCATAACCGTGTCGGTTCATCTCTTCCATGGTATACATATTCTGCCCGTATCCCAGCACCTTGCCATCCGCAATGGCAAAAAAATTGGCACCGCTGTGCCACTGCTCGCGTTCCTGAATCCATTCATCTTTTTTCCCACCGCACAGAATGGGAGAAAGATTCATCCCTAACTTCTTCAATGCTTCGATCAGATTGTCCTCTTCCTGAATCGATTTCACCTCTCCCGGCGCGATGGAAATGTGAACGGTTTTCAAATAAGGGGAATCGAAAATAACCGGTTTATAAATCACGCAATGCGCCGAGTCCACCATGGTGAAAACCATATCCAGATGGATAAACGATTCTGGCTCCTGCGGCAATTCCTGAACCAGGATATGCCAGGGATGGACGTCTTTCTTGAATAACTCAATTAAATAGTCCACCCCCTCCGGTCGGGTACGTCTACCAATTCCGACCAGCAGAATATCCTCTCTCACCACCAGTATGTCGCCACCTTCGATGGTGATTCGGGCATCCATAGAATCGGGTAAAATCGGATGGTGGGGAGTGGTTCTCAAAAGGGGATGCGCTTGAAAAATAGAGTCACAGATAATCGCTTCTCGTTCCCTGACCTGGTTGGCCAGGCGAGAGATAATTACCCTGTTTCCAATTACAAACGCCGCATCGCGGGTGAAAAAGAAATTGTGCAGGGGCTGGAGTGCATAGCGTTCTTTGCTAAGAAAAGCACTCAGATTATTTTTCGGCAAAGGGACGCCTTCAATTAACTGTCGTGCTAATTCCGCGACAGATAGCTCTTCAAGGTGAGTTTTCAGGCATCCCACTTTCTCGTTCTGACAAACCCGATTGAGCAGAATTACTCTGACTTCTTCAACCTGAAGAATATCTTTCAGCAGGTCACGAATTTCAAAGACCGATGACACTTTTCGCAGAACTCCGGCGAATTGGGCATATTCTTTCGAGACTACCGAGAGATTGAGAATATCGCTGTATAAAGCTCTTTCCACATTCCGGGGCGTCATATCCTCCACTTCTTTGCCGGGAGTGTGAATAATCACTGCTTCCAGATCAGCCAACTCGGAGTGAATATTGAGATCGATGGGTTCTTTCATGAAATCACCTTTACCAATTAAATTTTTGGATAAGAGAGAATATGAAACACCGCTCAATGTAAAACTGAATTCATAGGCTTCTCATTGTCTTATTCGGCTATCCACTGCCTGTTTTTCACTTTTAATCTGACATCGTCCAGATACACTTCTTTGCCGGCTCCACCTGATCGAAAATCCGTCACAATGTCCACATGCTGAGCAGAGGTGTTCATGATCCCCTTCTGCTGATAATGATTTAATATCTTTTTTGCTTCGGGAGAAGATGGGTTCTCCACGTAACATTCCGGGTAACTGGCACCAATTGCGATATGCAGGGTACCTCCCACTTTCTCCACAAACAGGGGATGTTTCAATACCTGCTGTATGCCCTTGTTCATCCCCAGCGCTACTTCTCCCAGGCGATGAGAACCCGGATCGGTCTCAATAATTTTTTTCAAGACTTCTCCACCCATCCGGGACTGGTATTTTTTTATGATTCCGTTTTCAAAACGCAGATAGATTCCCTGAATGGTCGTACCGCTATAAAAGACAGGCAGATCAACATAAATTTCACCTTCCACCGAGTTGGCATCGGGACTGGTAAAGATCTCACCATCCGGGAAATTATTTTTTCCAGTGCATTTGATGATGAACCGGTCGGAAATATCCATTCGCAGTTCTAAATGTTTACGGTTCAGCGGCGCCTGGGTAATAATGCGCATGGTACGACTTTTTTTCATGATCTGATACAGGTCCTCTTCCTGCGCTTCTAATTCCTGTGGATCGACCGTGGAGGCCTTCACGATGATTCGGGTATATTCCTTCAAGCTCATCCCTTCCAGTTTGGCGAAACCGGGCGTTGGATAAAGAGTAAGAACCCAGGGTTTTGACATACGAATGTTCTTCAACGGCTCATCCGCCTTCATGATCGCTTGCAGCTTGTCATCGGGCAAATTTCTGAATAGCTCGGGTGATTCTGCTCCGAGGATCTCAATATATTTGGTCATTTTTTTATAGCGCTCCTCTAACCAGGAAGGCACGCGCTTGATCTGGTCAATAGATCCATATTTGGCCATCGAGGCTCCCCACACGCGACCACGATCGTTGTCGGGTGCAACCAGATAGAGATCGGCGATCGCTCCGGCAGCAAAGATTTTATCCTGTAAGGTTGATAATAGAGGCCTGCAGATATGTTCACCTTTCAGCATCACCACGTCTTCAGCTGTGATGCCACCCAGCGAATAATTCAATAAATAATTCGACCAGGTCTCCAGATCATTTTTGGAAATATTGGCTGTCATATTTTTCTCCTCGTATAAAAAAGTCTTTTATCAATGAAGTCATAAATATATTTTAAAATTGAGAGAAAATCATCCAGGATTATTTAATGTACCGGGTTTTTACAGAGGAATAAGATTCGCGAAAGCGCGGAGTGAATCATGAATCATCGTCGTTGACGGTTAAAATGGGAAAGATACATTTTGCAGGATATAAGTATTCGTTCATTTACAGGGAGTGAAAAATAAGGTTGAATATGGAAAGGGAAAAAGGAAATCGTCTTTTGTTTATCCCAACCTTCATCGAAGGGAATAAACAAAAACAGGTGATCCTATTACCTTGCCGATCAAAAAAATATGATTAGTGATTCAGCTCCTAAAAATTGGAAGGCAATACCAATATTCACAGCGAATTGAGTACATGCAAAATGTAGAAGGAATTTTATCTACACCTTACATTGAATGAGGAGGAGTATTATCGTAACTATCCCTTTATAATTGATTTTTGCAGTCATTTTACTCTAACCCCACCCCCTTTCCCTACCGGTAGGGAAAGGGGTAAGGGGAAAGGGTACACGAAAAAAGACAGGTTAGGTAAATGTTTTATTTTTTATAAAAATCAGTTTGTACATATTCAATTTTCAAAACAACTTTTTGGAGCTAAAGCAATAATCATAAAAAAATTCTTCTTTTCTCTTATTGTTAGCCGATAATTTTTTTTGATGATAAAAATTTATTTTATTTTTAAGCAGATAGTTCTATATTTCTCATGAATTTATTAATCTTGCGTATCACGACAATTCATTGATAACATGAGACCAATCGACCCATAGTTAGACAAAATCTGCAGGAGGGTTTATGCCGCGCCTGATGTTTCATATACTCATTGCCGTTATGTTTTCATGCTTTCTGTATACGAATCTTTTTCCTCAGGATTTTTCAATTGGTTTTAGAGGCGGAATAGCGCGCTATTTTGGTGATATTGATGATCAGAAAATCAATCCTTACAGTGGTCTAGCTTTTGATTTATGGCCTACTCCCAAATTCGGTGCAGAAATTTTGGGATATTATACCGATCTGAAAGGCGAAGCTGGCGACCGGTTTTTTGAATCGGAAGTGACAGCCGCCGCCGCTTTATTGAAAATTAGGCCGTTCGAAAAAGCGATAGTCAGTCCCTCCCTGTTAGGTGGAGTGAACTATTTCCATATGAATCCAGTTGACCGCAGTGGCGAACGATTACCAAATAACCAGGCCGGCACCTATTATCGGGATCGACTGGGTATACCCTGTGGAATCGGATTTTCTGTATTCCCTTCTGAAAAAATTTCTTTTGACCTGGATGCGCTCTACCATTTTAGCCTGTCAGATTTCCTGGATGATTGGCCTGCCGGCAATCGCAAGGATGGTTACCTTTCTGCTGCCCTGGGTATCTCCTTACATTTCGGCCAACCAAAAGATAAGGATGGTGATGGTATTACCGATAAGCAGGATGCCGATCCTTTGCATCCTGAAGATTTTGACGGCTTTGAGGATTTTGACGGCGCCCCCGAATCGGATAACGACCGGGATGGAATACCCGATGTACGGGATAAATGCCCGGGAACCGATCAGACGGTTGCTGCCAGACAGGATACCAAAGAGGATATGGATGGATTCCAGGACGACGACGGTTGTCCCGAGCCGGATAATGACGGTGACGGGATTCCGGATGTGAAGGATAAATGCCCGGGAACCGCTCAAACTATTGCAGCTGGAACCAATACCAAGGAGGATATGGATGGATTCCAGGACGACGACGGTTGTCCCGAGGCGGATAATGACGGTGACGGGATTCCGGATATGAAGGATAAATGTCCGGCAACGGATCAGACTGTGGCGGCGGGAACCGATACTCGTGAGACTCCGAATGGATATGAGGATGATGACGGCTGTCCCGATAAAAAACCAGAAATTGCCGTTGAAAAAGGGAAATCGATTATTCTGGAAGGGGTGTATTTTAATACCGGCAGTGCCGCCTTAAATCCAAATTCCATGACCATCCTGGATAAAGTGGTGCGCACCCTGCGGGATAACCCGGAAATTGAGGTCGAAATCCGCGGATATACGGACAACACCGGTTCGTATAATCGGAATGTAGAACTTTCTAAACAACGGGCTGAGTCCGTTAAGTTGTATTTGATGAACAATGGCATTGATGCTGCTCGCATCCGAACTCGCGGTTTCGGACCAGAAGATCCGATTGCTCCGAATACCACCGCTGAAGGTCGGGCTCGCAATCGCCGGATAGAATTCTTCAGAATAAAATAGTAATGTTCACTAATTATTCAACCAAATCGTAAAGAGTAAAAAGAATCGATTTAGAAAAAGGGACATACGGCTGATCTTCATCGCCGTGATGTCCCTTTAGTTTTTTGCAGTGGAAGGTTAAGTTCTTTTTCTAGCTTATTTATTATTACCAGCCGCTTTATCAATATCAACAATCTTGCTGCCGTTGACGTAATCCCGGGTTTCATATTTGGTAATTCTCATCAACTTGTCAGTCAGTTTACCAATCCGCATGGCTTCATTTTTTATAACGGTCAGCATTTCTTTGATATTGGGCTGTTTGGGGAAATCCAGCAGCAAATCGGTAGTGATGAAAATTGTGGTCAGCGGCTGATTCAATTCATGGCACACCGCTCCGGCCATTTCTAAGGTGCCTCGGAATTTTTCCTTTTGCAGCTGTTCTTCATGCATTCGTACGCGGTCTGTAAAATCTTCTGCAATGCATAAAATACCTTCATCTCCGTCTGGCAAAGTGACTTTTGTCTCCCGCAGTTCCATATAACGAGTAGAGCCATCTTTGTGTAAACTCTTGACATTGTGTTTCAGCGTTCTTCCGGCCAGCAATTGAGCAATGTTTGTGTTCACCTGATCCCTCACGTCTGGATGAGCTAAGATATGAACATGTTTGCCAATCAATTCTTCTCTTGAATATCCCATGGTGCGGCAAAAAGAAGGATTAGCGTCCACGATAATTCCCTGCCGATTTTCTAAGATAATGCCGCTGGGCAAGAGTTCGAATAACCGCCGATAGCTCTCTTCTTTACCAAAAACAGCAGGGGATTGATCTGATGCCATATTTATCTGCATGATTATTCCGGAGAGTTTGATGAGCTTTTTTCCTTCCAGAAATGGCTCAACTTTAGTAATCGTATAGATAACATCATCTTTATTTTGCAGATAACGAACGGTTTGAGTGAAAGAGGTTTTATGAGCGATGCTGTTTTCAATTTTTAGGAGAAAAAGACGGCGATCATCTGGATGAATGGTCTGCAGGTAATCGTTGAGAGAATAAGATTTCTGTTTAGCCTTTAAGCCCAGAAGTTTGCTGGTATCTGGCGAAACATATAAAATACCGGAAGCAATCTGTAGTTCCCAGCTACCCATCCCATCTGCATGGAAATTTTCCGCTTCTGGTGGAGATATTTTTTCAGACGTGACACTAATTTTCGGTTTCCTGGCTTGAAAAAAAGAGATTTTTTCTGACCATCGTTTTGATTCTCTGTCAGACTCATCTTTTTGTCGCATTTGTTTCTCAGTTTATATGCTCTCTGTCACTTTAAGCACATACATCTTTCAATTTCAGAACATTAATTATTAAATATTTTCGGCACATTGAGTCAGAAGATTACCACTCTGGCGATCTTTTTCAGAACCCGAATTCTCATTCACAAACCAGTTGTTTTTGCGCAAGTTGAGTGATAATATTTATCAGCTTAGAAGATTAACCCTAATTTTTTTCAATTGAAATAAACAACTAAATCTGAGGAGGTGTTTATGTCAATGATCAAGGAATTTAAGGAATTTGCCATGCGCGGCAATGTGGTGGATATGGCGGTCGGTATCATCATCGGAGGCGCATTCGGGAAAATTGTGAGTTCGCTGGTGAATGATGTGATCATGCCACCACTCGGTTTGCTAATAGGTGGAGTCGATTTTAGTGATTTATGGGTCACTCTAAAGGAAGCGACAGCGACTCAACCGGCAGTGGTGCTTCGCTATGGAATGTTTATCAATACGGTGGTGGATTTTCTGATTATTGCCTTTGCCATATTTATGGTCATAAAGGGGATGAACGCCTTGAAGCGCAGGGAAGAAGCCAAACCAGCCGCTCCGGCGGCACCGCCTAAACAAGAAGTCTTATTAACGGAAATAAGAGATTTACTCAAGGGACAACGCTAATTAGGCCTGAGTCGATTGGCAAAAATATCATACTGATTTTATTGGAGGAACCTCGCTAATGAAATATCTATCTTTTCTGTTGATTCTGATAGTCTCTGCTATGGCCATTTCCTATGGTCAGGAAGCGAAAAAGGACGAACTTAAAATAGGATGGAATAAACAACTGGTGGGCACCTTAAATTTTTCCCAGGCCAGCTTCGATAATTGGGCAGCTGGCGGAGAAAACAGTTGGTCAACTCTCTTCAACCTCACCGGGAGCTTTATCAATAAACAAGAAAAATGGAATTGGCGGAATTTCTATAAACTGGAATATGGGCAATCCCGAATCGGAGATGCCGAGGCCAGGAAAACCACCGATGAAATTTTTGTGGAATCTGAATATGCCTGGAATATGAGTAAAGTGATCAGTGTTTTCGGAGCCGTGAATGGACGAACACAATTTACTCCTGGTTATGATTTTAGTGTCGATCCTAAAATTGAAATATCTCAATTTTTTAATCCGGCTTATTTTCGGGAAAGTGTCGGTCTGAAATATACTCCATCGGATATTTTTAACACGCGCGGAGGATTAGGTCTGAAACAAACGGTGGTATCGGATACCAGTTTTGCCTTTTACACCGATGACCTGGATACAGATGATCTCGAAAAATTGCGCAATGAAGTCGGGTTTGAATCGGTGTCGAACCTGAATTATAAAATAAAGAAAAATATTCTGTTTACTTCAAACCTGGATATTTTTTCGAACCTGAAAAGTTTCAACCAGATTGATGTGCGCTGGGATAATCTGATCTCCGCCGAAGTGATTAAATATGTCACCGTGAGTTTCAACCTGCAATTGTATTATGACCGGGATTTAAGTCTTCAGCGCCAGTTAAAGCAATATCTGGCCGTTGGTCTTACCTATTCGCTGTTGTAAGCAGGGGATTTTGTCCGAGCTGGTAAAATTTGACCTCATTTTACCAGCTCGTTTTCTGATCAGGAATGACTTCCGTGCGGTTTAAATTTTTTTAATGATGACAATGGTGCGGTCGTCTAAAGCCTCACGGTTTCCTTCCCACTTTTTTATCATGATCTCCAATCGCTGGATGATTTCAGCCGCCGGTAGATGCCTATGCTGCCGTATGAAACTCTGTAGTCGCTCTTCCCCGAATTGCTCGGATTTTTCATTCATGGCCTCTGGATATCCATCAGTGTACAAAATGAGGATGTCCTCCGTTTGTAGTGTGATCTTTTCTTGGGTGAGTGTTGAACGAAATTTCTCATCTGGAAGCAATCCAATACCCACTCCACTGGGAGATAGCCATTGGCTTTGAGGGGAGTGAGCTAAAAGATGCAGGAGGGGATTGTGACCCGCCCGGGCAAAGGTAAATTCTCCGCGCTGAGCATCAAGAATGCCATAAATCATCGAAATAAAATTGCCCCGTTCCACTTCCTGGTAGAATAAAGAATTCATGGTCGATAAGATTTCAATAGGTTCCCGGGTTTGAGTGGTTAAGGCCTTTAAGAAACCCTTAACCATGGTCATATAAAATGCAGCGGAGACACCTTTGTTTGATACATCCCCAATCGCGATTCCCAAAAGTCGGTCATCCAGCGAGAAAAAATCGAAATAGTCTCCACCGACTTCCCAGGCTGGCTGGCAGAAGGCCGCCAGCTGAAAGTGGGGGAGTTGGGGAGTAGAACGAGGCAGAAATTTTTGCTGGACCGTCCGGGCAATTTCCAGCTCTCTGAGTAAACGTTCTTTTTCCTCTTTTTTACGAATGTAATCCGGGATGAAACGGGTGGGAGTTTCTTCTTCTCGTCTTTTAATAAATACCATCAGGATCGCCGAAAGCAGTAAAAAAAACAGAATGAGATATAAACCGATGCCCCATTCGTTGAAAGAAGGCTCCGTCGTTTTGGAAAAAATAATGGCTGCCGATAGGATATGAAATACGATATACCCAACAATGGTCGTGACGATTTCATACTGTAAAAAGAAAATGATAAATAGCAAATTGGGCAAAAACCGAAGAGCGATTTGGGAGAATTGGTTTGTTGCTTCCAGTTCAGTGGGAAAAAATATGGCAAAGAGACTACCGGCCAGTAAAATCCACACGTTTTTTTTGAACCACTTTTTGAACAGCGAAATCCCAAACAGTCGAAAGAAAAATTCATTAAACAGGGCTTTGTAGGTGATTTGCAATAGAATTACCAGCACCGGGAAAAAAATGGTGAATGAATATTTGAGATTATCGTCAATATCGATTTCCTTGCCTAAACCATTTTTATAGACATATAAAGAACCTATGTACAAGGCCAGCGCATACGTGCCGAGTATGAATCCCCTCCACATCGATTTTCCAGTAGCTGCCGAAAAAAATCTGCCATGCCTGAACTGATCCATCACCAGCAGTTTTTCATCCCATACCTGTCTGGCGGTTGCATCACAAATGGAATAAAGCAACCACATGATCAGCGCCAGGAACAGCGCCGGTAAAAAAATTGTAAATGGAAAAACAATGAAAGGTAGCTGCCAGTTAGTTAAAAAACTTTGCACGAAGTACATGATGCCGACAGTATAGGCCAGCGGCAGGGCAATTTTAAAACTGATGGATTCCTGCCGCGAGAGCTTTATCATGAAGTAAATCATCAGAATAATAAGAGCAAGAAAAAACATAACAACAATTACCGCAATGATGATATCGGAGGTAAATGTTTCTTTCGTATCCTCTTTTTGATCCAATTGATATTCATAAGATAAGATAGTACCTGCTCCGGTCAGTTTTATCTGCTGGGGAATTTTCTGATCGTGAAAAACTCTGGTAAAAGTGTAAGTATAAATAGTTGTCAGCGAATCCTGCTTTACCTCTTCACCGACGAAGGATAGTTGTGTGGTATCTTCTCCCAACCGGTGTAAAAACTGATAAGCGGTTGTTTTGATATGCGATGAAGGTTTATTCTGAACGATTTCTAAAGAATCTTTTTTCTGCCGGTTTTCCTTCAAATATTCAAGTCGGGCTTTTTCAAAATCCAACTTCAGCACTTTGCCTTCCGGCGACAGTAAAATTCTGTATCCCCTTTCCAGAGGTATTTCAGAATTTTCATTTTTGCCGGAATTGAAGGTTAAATCGACTCTTTTTTTCTTTTTCGAGATCAGGTAGATCTCCCAGTACTGGAAAGGATGAAATCCAGGTTGATCCATAAAAGATTGAATTTTATTCTGCTTCTGAAAATACTTCTTGTCAATAACGTAGGAGACAGTCATTTCCTTTTCCGCAGGCGGTATTTCGGATCCCACCCATTCATTGGCCTTTTCAATGGCCTCCGATTTGGATATCTTAAACTGGACCCGGGAGAGAGGATGCAACTTTGGATAATAGTTCATCAGAAACCAGAGACATATGGCAAGCAGAATAACCTGAATGAGAATGCTCCATCGATGCGCTTTTGTTTTCATGTTTGGTTTTCTTTTTTATGAATACATTGACTCAAATTAAAAAAGAATTAATTCCTGAACCAAATTTTAATTTTATATTTCGCCGGATGATCTTTTATTATTTTAGAGCGGTGACGAATTGGAATCTGGCAGATTGATAATCATATATCATTTTTATTGTTCACTCTTTTTGTTATTCAACATACGATTCAGTTACAGGGAAATGTTTCATTTTACGGCACAAATTCTAAAGAACGGGTGAAATACTTATGTTCAATCTTATAAAAAGCGCATGAAAGAGTCTATGAAAAGGAAAGATCGATTGTTGGAAGATGTATATCAATACCGTCGGGCGGTGGTTCTGTTAGCTGCCGCTGAACTGGGAATCTTTGATTATATACTTGATCATCATCGTATCAGCGCCTGTCAGTTATCCACTCATTTTGGCTGGGAGCGACGAGGAACCGAAATTATTTTAAATGCGCTTTGTGGGTTGGGTTATCTGGCGAAAAAAAAGAAGTGGTTTACCGTATCCCCGGCCGTAAAAGAAGTTTTCACGCAAAAAGAATTTCCGCTTTTGAAAGAATGGCTGCATCACGAGTGGCGGTTATTGAACCGCTGGATACATTTGCCGGAGGTAATCCGTAGTGGAAAATGTTATCGTGAACCAGAGAAAAAAAGTCTTCATCGCAATCATCGCAACTTTATTCTCTCCATGGCCCATCGGGAAAAACAGAATGTGCGGAGTATGGTAAAAAAAATAAATCTGAATGGATGTCACCATGTGCTGGATTTAGGTGGGGGACCAGGCCTGTTTGCGACTGCCTTCGTCGAAAAATATCCCCAATTGCACGCCACCATTTTTGATACACCCGACACCGCTCCCATCGCCCGCCAATTTTTTGCAAAATCTACCGCCAGGAAACGCCTGCGTTTTATGGCCGGTGATTTTCTCACCGATCCCATTGGAAGCGGATATGACGCGGTTTTGCTGTCCAGCGTTCTCCACATCTATAGTCCCGACGAAAATCGAAAGCTGTTGCGAAAAGTATATCAATCCCTGCACCCAGGTGGAAAAATTTTTATTCGGGATTTTCTACTAAATCAACAGAAAACATCTCCTCTGATCGGAGTGTTATTCGCTGTGAACATGTTGATTAACACCACGCGCGGTAGTGCCTATTCATTTGCAGAAATGAAAAGCTGGATGAAAGAGGCAGGTTTTAAGAATATAAAAAAGAAGCCCTTAGAAGGCCGGATGCTTCTGCTGGAAGCGCATAAATAATGGATTATTTTGTTAACGAAAAACTATCTCCCACATTATATAGCAGTACTCGTTCCGGATACTGATTGTATAGTAGATTGATACAACGAAATCCACAGCAATGCAAGGGAATGAAGAAATCTGGATTCAGTTGAATCAAATTTTTGGTGATAGTAAATACCTTTTCCTCTGGCGCACGATGTAAATGCATACCCCCCATTATTACGTGAATTTTATTGTTGCCGGTAATGCGCATGGCATGCTTGATCGTATTGACAGGCCCGGCATGTCCACAACCCAGCAATACCACCAACCCTTTGACCGTATTGATAATCAGCGCTAAGTCATCATGCAGTTCGTCATGAATAAAACTTTCCAGCACTTTTTCCTGATAGCTTTCATCAATATACTCATAGCTGGTCAGACGCGGAATTTCTCCTGAAATCCAGACATCTTTCATAATTTCTTTCGGGCTGGTTTTCAGGATGAAATTCGCCCCCAATTTTTCAAGTTCGGATTTTTCCCAGGGAACTCCAATGTCAACTCGTCCTTTTTCCATGATTTTAAATTTTTTATTAAACAGGTTGGGATGACAGTAGACCTCTAAAGGATGGATCTGTTTCACCAGATGACGCAGTCCACCCGTCATATCGTAATGACCATGACTGAGAACGACCATTTTAATTTCTTTCAGGTTCACATTCAGAGTCTTCGCATTCTGGAGCAGGGTATCCGTTTGCCCGGTATCAAACAATAATTTACCTTCCGGAGTCTCAACCAGGATGGATAAACCCTGTTCGGCTTTTAGCTCAGGATTCACCACCCGATTTTCACATAATACTGTTAAGGTGAGTTGGGATAACATTATCGCTCTCCCTTTTTTACCCCTATATATTAGTGAATATTTTGGTAGAATTCAAATCGGCTGATTCCATCATGGAATTTTGGGTTGGTGAAAGGCGATTGGTTATCCTATATTAATCATTGTTGCCAGCAATAACAGAAAGAATTGATTGATGGTATGCAGAAGGAAATTACTTACATCGCTCTGGGAGATACCGAACGAATCGGAGCATCCGCTCATTATCTGAAGCTGGGACGGTGGGGAATTTTATTGGATGCGGGGCTTGATCCTCATCGGGAAAACGGAGCAGGTATTCCTGATTATGAACGATTGAAAGGGTATCCGGTCAATGCGATTATCATCTCCCATGCCCATCTGGATCATCTGGGATCATTGCCGATTGCCCTGCGAAATTTTCCGGAGGCTCGAATTTACCTGACACCTGCCACAGCCGCTCTGGCCGAGATTATGCTCTATCATTATTACAAAGTGCAGGAACGTCGCGCCTCTTTAAAAGAAATCCCTTTCCAACCCCATTATTCTGAACAGGAAATCGATCACCTGTTATTTCTGTTTCAGTCATTCAATTACAATTTTCCTTTTCATATTCATAGTTATCAGGAAAGTGAGATATCGATTTGCTTCTGGGATGCCGGTCATATTCTGGGATCGGCTGGTATTGAAATTCGCTGGCACGAGATGTCGATCTTTTACACCGGAAATACGAAAAAAAGTCCGCAGTTTATTTTACGCGGCGCCAGGTATCCAGAACGTACCCGGATTCTGATTACTGAGACGACCTATGGAGATAATCCGGCGGCACCCTCCATAAAACGTTCAGATGAAATTCAACGCTTTGTTCATTTCCTCAATGAAAGAATCCGGTTTGGAGGCTCCGTTTTAATTCCAGTGTTTGCACTGGGTCGAACCCAGGAAATCATGTATCTACTGCATCGTCTCATTACCCAGCGGAAAATACCCGCCATCCCGTTGTATTTGATTGGCATGGGGATAAAGATAAATAAAATCTATGATCGCCTGCTGCATAAAATCTATCCCAATTATCAGCCTAAATTATTGAAGACCATTACCAGTGATACTCTTTTTCAACGAAGATTCCGAAAACCGAGTATTATCCTGGCCACTTCCGGGATGATGATACCTCATACCCTGTCGTATGAAATTGCGGCTGATTTTTTATTAGACCCCCGCAATGGAATAGCTCTGGTTGGCTGGAGCGATCCGGAAACGCCGGGCGGTACGCTGCGCTCTGGAGATCACGTCAGAATTAAAGAAGTCTTTGGAGTGGAACAGGTGCACTGTGGACTGGAGACTTTTTATTTTTCTGCTCATTCTCATCGTGAAGAATTGTTGGCTTTAGCCCGACGGTTGTCTCCGCGTCGAATTGTCTTATGTCACGGGGATTTATCTTCCCAGAAATGGATGCAGCAGCAATTGGAACAGGAACACCCTGGTGTAAACGTCATCTTGCCCATAAAGAATCAGGAAATTATGCTCCGGTAAGCTTCTGGTGTAAAAAAGTATATCAAATGAGGCATGGCCTACCCGATTTACCGGGTGATTCCCGTTGGAGATGTGATTGGTGGTTTCTGGAGGACGTGGACTGCCTCAAAAACCAGAAAACATAAAAAAATATTGCAAAAAAATTGAATAATCTTTAAATTGTTTAGCTTTTTAATAAAGAACCAACTGGTGAAAGTGCTAAGAGAGCGCATTTGGTATGTTTGATGACCTGACGGCGAGACTGGAATCGACGCTGAAGAAGATCCGGGGACAGGGTAAGATTACGGAAAGTAATATTGCCGAATCACTAAAAGAAATCCGACGTTCTCTTCTGGAAGCGGATGTGAATTATCGGGTGGTGAAGGACTTCATAGAAAAAGTTCAACATCAAGCGGTGGGTGAGGAGGTCCTGCGGAGCGTCACTCCCGGTCAACAAATTGTAAAGATTGTATATGATGAGCTTGTCCAGCTGATGGGCAAAGCGCAGTCTGATCTGAAATTAGCCGGGATTCCGCCGGCGGTGATCATGCTCTGCGGACTGCAGGGTTCGGGTAAAACGACCTTTGCCGCGAAATTAGCCGCCTATTTGCGGAAAAAGGGACGGCATCCCATGCTGGTAGCGGCCGATATTTATCGACCCGCTGCTGTTGATCAGCTGAGAATTCTGGGTCAAAACCTGAATATCCCGGTATATGGGGAGGACACCACCGATGCCGTGAAAATTGCGCAGGGATCTATTGCTGCTGCTCGCCAACAGGGATGTGACGTGGTGATCCTGGATACCGCCGGTCGCCTGCATATCGATGAAGAAATGATGCAGGAACTGGAGAGAATCAAAAAAGAAGTTAAACCTTCTGAAATTTTGTTCGTAGCAGATGGTATGACCGGCCAGGATGCGGTGAACGCGGCCAGGCAGTTCTTAGACAGGCTGGATTTTCAGGGAATTGTGCTGACCAAGATGGATGGTGATAGCCGGGGGGGTGCTGCCCTCTCGATGCGCCAGGTAACAGGTCGGCCAATCAAGTTTATGAGTGTGGGCGAAAAGCTGAATGCCATTGAAGCATTTCACCCGGAGCGAATGGCTTCCCGCATTCTGGGCATGGGTGATGTGGTCAGCCTGGTGGAAAAAGCCCAGGAAAGTGTCGATGTAGAAGCCGCACAAAAATTAGAGGAAAAACTTCGGCGTGAACAATTCAATCTGGAAGATTTTTATCACCAGCTGCAGCAGATAAAAAAAATGGGACCATTAGACCAGATTTTAGGAATGTTGCCCGGAATGAATAAACACTTAAAAAATGTTTCTCTGGATGACAGAGCCTTTGTAAGAGTGGAAGCCATTATCAATTCCATGACGCCGGAGGAGCGACAAAAACCGCAGATTCTGAATGGCAGTCGACGCAGACGCATCGCTCTGGGAAGCGGGACCCGGGTCCAGGAAGTCAATCAATTATTGAATCAATTTGAAGAAATGAAAAAATTAATGAAAAAATTTAAGGGTGGAAAGTTCCGAGGAGCTTTTCGTCCGGGTGCATTACCGTTTTAGTGAAATTAACAGGCGAATAAAAAATGGAGGTTCATTTTGGCAGTAAGATTGAGATTACGACGTTTAGGTAGAAAAAAACGTCCTTTTTACCGGATTATCGCTGCGGATTCCCGTGCTCCACGAAATGGACGATTTATCGAAGAAATTGGTTATTACAATCCGTTGACTCATCCCGCCACTGTAAATGTGGATGAAGAACGAGCATTATACTGGCTGAATGTGGGTGCCACTCCCAGTAAGACCGTGCGTAATATCCTGAGTCGGAAAGGAATTATTCTAAAATTCGATTTGAAAAAGCGTGGGGAATCTGAGGAGAAAATTACCGACGAATTGCGAAAATGGGAAGTTCTGCAAATTGAAAGAAGCAGAAGATTAGAAGCGGAAAAAGAATCGGGTAAACGAAAACGAAAAAAAGCCAGGGAAGAGGAACCGGCAAAGGCAGAAGGTGCGGAAGTAACAGCGGCCGGCGCGGCTCAACCGTCAGAAGCTGCCCCAACCGCTACACCGCCTGAAAAATCTGAAACTCCTGCTGCTGAAGCAACGGAAGGAAATAAATAAGGCTCTATAAATCAAAACCTGTTAGTTCAGTGCGATTTTTGATTCGTTCAACCAACTAATTTGTGTTAAGGAGGATCTGGAAATGAAAGAATTTATCGAATTCATCGCCAAGCACCTGGTGGATAAGCCAGATGAAGTTGAAGTGACTGAGGTTGAAGGAGAGCGCGTAACAGTTTATGAACTGCGAGTGGGAGACGGAGACTTGGGGAAAGTGATCGGAAAGAGGGGTCAAACAGCCAAGGCTATCCGGACTCTACTGAGCGCCTCTGCAGCAAAAATTGGCAAAAGAGCAGTATTGGAAATCTTGGAATAAATACTCGTCTCTATTGTGATGAATAGAAACAGGGATGAAGCCCTGATTCTTTCACGATATGTCTAAGGTGTATGAAGGTTTCATAACTGTTGGGAAAATTCGGGGGGTTTTTGGTTATAAAGGGTGGGTTAAGGTTGATGCCTATTCAGGTGTAAAAGACCGCTTTGCAAAAGTAAAAGCGGTGTATATCGATTCCGGAACGGAACTGGAAAGAAAAGTTATCACCGGTCAAAAATACTACCAGAAGCAGTTATTGCTGAAATTTGCAGATCTGAACGACCGGGAGACTTCCAGAGAATTGATCGGTCGGGAGTTATACCTTCCGGAATCAGAAATTGTTAAACTGCCGGCAGATAGCTTTTTTATCCACGACCTGGTGGGATTAGCGGTTTATGATGTTCAAAAAGGTCATCTGGGCATATTGAAAGATGTGATGTTCGCTGGCAGCATTCAACTACTGGTTGTTCAATCAGAAGAGAGAGAAATTCTGGTTCCGGCAGTAGAGGAGTTTGTGCGGGAAGTTGATGTGCAAAAAGGAAAGGTTCTGGTTCGTTTGTGGGAAGACATGTGATGCGAATAGATGTAATCACAGTGTTTCCTAAAATTCTTATTGATCCTTTAAACGAAAGTATTTTAAAACAAGCCCGCAAACGAATCGACCTGGAAATCAGGCTGGTTGATTTGAGGGATTACTCAAACGACAAGCACCGCACCGTGGATGATACCCCGTATGGGGGCGGTCCAGGGATGATTCTGAAACCAGAACCGTTATTTGCTGCGCTGGAGGCAATTTTTGCACAGACTCAGGATCGGCGGAAGAGTCGAATAATTTTTCCAACTCCGCAGGGAAAATTATTTAATCAGCCACTCGCCGAAGAACTGAGTCAACTCGATCACCTGGTATTCATTTGCGGGCACTATAAAGCGATTGATCAGAGAGTAATTGATGCCTGGGTGACCGATGAAATATCAATAGGAGATTTTATTTTATCGGGCGGTGAAATCGCCGTTTTATTGATGGTGGATGCGATTGTCCGGTTGCGGCCGGGGGTTTTGGGCGATATAGATTCAGCCCTCACCGATTCGTTCCAGAATTATTTGCTGGATTGCCCCTATTATACACGACCGGAAGTTTTCAAAAATATGGCAGTCCCGGACGTGCTGCTCTCCGGCCACCACCAGAAGATTGAAGAGTGGAGACTGAATCAGAAAATTGAAAGAACTCGCTTACGACGCCCGGATTTATATGAAAAATATATAAGTGAAAAATCGAAAGAAGAGAAAAAGAAAAAAAATCGGAGGAAATAAAATGGACATACTTCATAGTGTGGCAGCCAGCCAAATGAAAACAGATATACCGGATTTTTCACCTGGTGACACCATCGCGGTTCATGTGAAAGTGATCGAAGGTAATAAGGAACGAATACAGGTCTTCTCCGGAACCTGCATCAAGCGTCATGGCAATGGAATCAATTCCACCATCACGGTAAGGAAGATTTCCAATGGAGTGGGAGTAGAAAGGATCTTTCCTATCCATTCACCACGCATTGAGAAGATCGAATTGCTCCGCAAAGGTAAAGTCCGCCGGGCAAAGTTGTATTACTTACGAAATCTGCAAGGCAAATCAGCCCGGATTAAAGAAGAAAGTTAATCGCTCAAGTTACCACAGCCACCTCGCCAATGATGTGGCTGTGTTCAGTACCTTCATTTGCTTTCAATTCACCTGCCTTCCCTGAAAAATAATCTTTTCAGCAACTATTTCTATTTTCAGACGGACTTGCACAAAACCGCTTTAAGTTGACAAGGATATTATTTTGACAGGATAACGGGATTGACAGGATAACGGGATTGACAGGATAACGGGATTGACAGGATAACAGGATTGACAGGATA
>CAYMXZ010000017.1:19407-19734 GCA_964394475.1 uncultured Caldithrix sp.
GATAACGGGATTGACAGGATAACGGGATTGACAGGATAACAGGATTGACAGGATAACAGGATTGACAGGATAGATTGAGAGAATTTACATCAAATACAAATTTATTAAAGAACAGATCAAGTTCACTAATATCCTGTTAATCCTGTAATCTCGTCTCAATAAAACTGAGAAATTTATGGCAGACGGATTTGATAAAAGCCAGATCAGATCCCTTAATATCCTGTTAATCCTGTAATCCCGTCTCAATAAAACTGAGAAATTTATGGCAAACAGATTTGATAAAAGCCAGATCAGATCCCTTAATATCCTGTTAATCCTGTAATCCCG
>CAYMXZ010000017.1:19834-28589 GCA_964394475.1 uncultured Caldithrix sp.
TCTAATATAAAAAATAATCCTGTCAATAAAGCACTTCAACAAATTCAATATAGAATATCAGGTCCCTTACCAGGTTGAGATTCTTCTCAAAGCATCCATCAATTATTTGAAATTTATTTTCTTTTTAGCAATTGTGCCGTAAATTCCTACCTCGAGTTAGAACCAATGCCGGTTTTAAAGTCAGTTCTTTCGCTTTCAAAAAAAAGTATCTCATTCGATGAAAAAAATAGTTAAATGATTCAGATGCTTCTGATGTATATCATGACGGGTGAATGTGAGCAATGAGCTAAACCAACAGATGAGTCTAACCTTTTTTACCAAAATGACAGTGAATACAATTTTGTCCGCATTGATTAAAAAAAAGTTAATTCAGTTACTCCCGCAGTTATTATTTTTTACCTTTATCTTTTTAGTATGTGCTCACAAAGTACCTCCGACAGGCGGTCCGGAAGATAAGACCCCTCCTACTATCATTCGGCATTTTCCCTCAGCCGATAGTGTGGGAATTGACCGTCTGGATTATCTGGAAGTGGAGTTTAGTGAACCCATCCGTTCCAGCACGCTGCTGGGCAATTATTGGATCATGCCATCCCTGAAAAATGATTTTACTGTTAAATGGAAAGGCAATAAAAAAGTCCGATTTTACTTTAAGGACCCGCTGGATAAAAATCAGACGTATGTGTTTACCTTGAGTCCAAATGTCCGAGATTTGCGAAACAATGGACTCACTCAGCCATTTCAATTAGCCTTTTCTACTGGTTCTAAACTGGACCGAGGTTCGATTCGCGGTAAAATTTACGCCGATCAGAAACAACGTGATGTCTATGTTTACGCGTATCTCTTGCAACCCGGGCAAAATCTGGATTCCTTGATTTATACCCCTCCCCGCTATTACACTCAGATGGACGCAGATGGGAGTTATTATCTCAATTACCTGTCACTTAAAAAATATCGTTTGCTGGCTCTGGTGGATCAAAACTATAATCGAACCTATACGGTGGAGACTGATCTGGTGGGATTGCCATTTATGGATATTGATTTGGATTCAGTGCATAGCCACTATACCAATATAAATTTTTACCTGATGCAGGAAGATACTACCCGTCCCTCTGTAAAGAGTATCGATACTCTCTCTCATCGGCATCTAAAAATCACTTTAAGCGAGCAGATAAAATTAAGTGCCTTGTTTCACGTTTCTCTCATGGATTCCTTAACTGGTGAAAAAGTGTGGCCCATCGTGTGGAGTTTAGACCCTGATCAAAGCGATCAGCTGCACCTGTTTTTTCCCGAATTAGTAGGGGGAAGAAAAATGTTTCTGCAAGTAGAGGGTTTTAGCGACCTTGCGGGAAATGAGCCCCGATCTTCACCGGTATCATTTCTTTCATCTGCTCACCGGGATACCAGTACTCCCGCTTTACAAAAAATTATTCCGGCCCGCGGCGAAAGAGAAGTGCCGTTTTCTGCAGCCATTATTGCCATCTTTTCGGTGCCAATAGATTCCGTGAGTTTTAAAAAGTCATTCACCCTGCTTGCACCGGATAGCTCCCAACTCGCGGGACGCTTTGATTTTCAGAATGTGTTGAGTCCTGTTTTTTTTCCTACCGAAAATTTAAAAAGCAATACCACCTACCAGATTCAATTAGCGCTATCTACGCTGAAGGATTGGTGGCAGCGTTCTTTTGCTGATACGCTCATCCGGCAGGAGTTCACCACTCAAGACCTGGCCAATCTGGGAGAAATAGCTGGTATGGTTCATTCCAATGAATACCAGGACATACAGGCGATTATCGAAGCTCATCCGGTGCGAGGTAAGCAGGTTTTTCGCACATTCAGCCGTCCAGACCAGAGCTATCAGTTGGATTATCTTCCTGATGGTCCATATCTTCTTCAGGCCATCATTGATCGGAATCGGAATGGGATCTGGGATAAGGGAGCAACTGTTCCCTGGCAATTTGCAGAACCTTTTTTGTTTAAAAACGATACCATTCGGGTCCGCAAGCGCTGGACGACTCAGGGGATTGATCTGGAATTCAACTTTCTGGAAACTAAAAAATGAAAATTATCCCTTTTTCGAAGATGCACGGAAATGGGAACGATTTTATCATTATCGACAATCGCGAACACCATCTATCTGCCCGGGAAAAAAAATTGATTCGGAAATTGTGCCAGCGCCGGGTGGGGATAGGGGCGGATGGATTGATGTTGATCGATTTTAAAAAGGAAAATCACTTTCATTTGACCTATTTCAATGCCGATGGTAACAAAGCCGCCATGTGCGCCAATGGGGCCAGGTGCGCCGTTTATTTTATGCATAAGCGTTTCCCACAAACGCACTGGTTTACCTTTAAAATTGAAACTCGATCTTATCGAGCCGAAGTTCTCGGCGATCGGCGGGTAAGAATTTACTGGCCGGTTCTTCCCTCTCTGAAGCCTGTATCGGATCTCACGGTATTGATCAATGAGAATTTCCGGCAGTTTTTATGGATTGACAGCGGCGTTCCCCATCTGATTATTCATACCGCTCAATCGGTTGCGGAGATTGATGTAGAGCGCTGGGGTGCCTTCTATCGGAGTCACCCTTTGTTTGGAAAAGTAGGAACGAATGTGAATTTCGTAAATTTTTCAAGGGGAAAAATTCTGATTCGCAGTTATGAGAGAGGTATTGAAGGTGAAACGTTATCCTGCGGGACAGGGGCGCTGGCCGCCGCCTGGGCTGGAAAATATTGGCAATTGACCGACTGGCCGACCATTGTCCAGAGTAAAGGCGGACATCTGATCGTCGGAATAGATGCGTCAGCTAAGAACCTGTGGCTGGAGGGTTTGGTTCAGCCGGTATATGAAGGAGAATTCGTCAAAGAAAATTTTTTGGCATAAGAGTTTTTAGAAATCCAGTCGGAAAATGTTGCGCTGGTTCTGGTTCCATACTACATTCATTACGGACTTTTTTAAAACTTGAAAAAATTAGATTTAAATTATAAATTATCATAAAAGAGAGAGTGGAGAGATGATAAAAAAAATTGGGTTATTGTTTATTATCCTCATATTGATGTTGAGTTGTGCCCCCCAGGTAAAAAAAGTTCCGCCAGTAGAACCGACTGAAACTGCTGAAATCATGGCCGAGAATTATGTGAATGACGCGATTGATTTTTATCAGAATCAAAAATATTCGGAAGCAATTGACAGCTGGAAAAAAGCCCTGCGGATCATTCCCCAGGATGCCGAAGTGCATAATTTTGTGGGGCTGGCCTATCATCGTTCCGGGCAATTAGACAGTGCGATAACGTATTTCCATCAGGCAGTAACCCTTGATCCGCTATATCATCAGGCCTGGAATAATCTCGGCTATATGCATTTCTTGAAGGGGAATTATCAGCAAGCCTTAGAATATTTTGACCGTTCCTTAAAGGCCAATCCCAATTACGAGCAAGCCCGCCTGAATCGCAGTAAAACTGTGGATATCCTGGAAGGTCGCCTGAATATTCAGGTGTTTGAGTTAGTGGAAAAAACAGCGAAGCTGGACAGTCTGGAGTTACAGATCGCGAATTACCGTAAAGTGCTGGAAATCGATTCCAATTATGTGGACGCCTGGAATAATTTGGGTGTGGCCTATTTTTATTATAGTCATTTCGATAGTGCGGTGATCTGTTTTAAAAAAGCATTGGATAAAAATCCAGACTATCCTCCTGCCCATAACAATGCAGGATATGTTCTGGATGTTCTGGGTAAATATGACCAGGCCGTGGCCCACTATCAAAAAGCCATTCAGCTTCGCCCTAACTATTTGATTGCCATGGCCAATTTGGTGGATACATACATGCATCAGCGCGATTATGCATCGGCGAAAACCATACTGGAAGCTTTGCGAAAAAACGCTCCTGATAATTATCTCGTTCGCCAGCGGATTGAAGAATATCAGGAAATTCTTTACGGCAATACCCCGCAAGGAGGTCAATAAATGAAAATTTTTGCAGTGCTGATGGCCGGTGGGGTCGGTACCCGTTTCTGGCCACGAAGCCGCGCAAAAAATCCCAAGCAAGTTCTGGATATCCTCAATCATGAAACCATGATTGAAGCCACCTTCAAACGGTTAAAAGGTCTGGTGGATCCTTCACATATTTTCGTGGTGACCAATCAAGTCCAGAAAGAAATTATCAGTAAATACCTTCCACAATTGAAAGCAGAAAATTATATCATTGAACCTTTTGGACGAAATACGGCTCCCTGTATTGCGCTGGCCGCTATGATCATCCAGCACATCCATGCCGAAGGCGTCATGGTGGTTTTACCAGCCGATCATCTGATTTCAAATGTCAAGGAATTTCAGCGGGTGATTCGACATGCCGCTCAGTTTGCCAGTGAAACCAATAGTCTGGTGACCTTAGGAATTACTCCGACTTATCCCTCCACCGGATACGGATACATCCAGAGGGGTGAAGAGATCCGGAAAATAAATGGTGATTGTGTATATCAAGTAAAGACCTTTGCCGAAAAGCCTAATCTGGAGACCGCCATGCGCTTTTTAGAAAGCGGGGATTTTTACTGGAACAGTGGTATGTTTATCTGGCGGACCTCTACGATTCTGCAGGAAATCGAAGATAAATTACCGGAACTTCATGAAGGATTTTCGCAGGTGAAAGCGCATATCGGAAAATCTTCTTTTCAAAGCAAGATCGAAAATGTGTATAAAAGGATTCGAGGTATTTCCATCGATTATGGAGTAATGCAAACCGCACAAAATGTATTCGTCATCCCGGCCAATATGGGTTGGAATGACGTAGGGAGCTGGGAAGTAGTGTATGATATTTCGGAAAAGGATAAGAATAAGAATTGTGGGGATTTTAAAAATTTGCATATCGTCGATGCCAGTGAGAATTATATCTATGCACCGAAAAAATTAGTCGCCCTGGTGGGAGTAAAAAATATAATTGTCGTTGATACTGGCGACGCATTGCTGGTATGTAAAAAGAGTCGTGCCCAGGATGTGAAGGAAATCGTCGAACAATTAAGAAAGAGTGGCATGAATGACTATCTATAAGCGAAAAAGAAAAAATCAAAAAATCTGGCCGGTCTCACCTGAAACGCAGCTCCTGTTGGATGAACTATGTGATATCCTGAGAAAATTGGGAATAGAAGTAAGACAGGAATTAGGTTATTTCAAAGGAGGATTGTGTGTGGTGGGTGAGCAGAAAATATTTTTCATTAATAAGAGTAATCCGGCCGAACACAATCTTGATCTGTTACTGAATCAATTGCAGAATGAAGATTTGAGTAATATTTATATTTCCCCGCGGGTACGATCGCATTTAGAAGCCCTGGACTATAAAATTGAGGCATAATATGATGAAGAAGAAAGAAGCCAGAAAATCTGTGCGGGTAGATGCTCAGCTCTTTATTTCCTATGATATTCTTGACAGGGAAGGAAAAGTGGTACAGGCTGGAATGGCCTTGAGCGAAGACCTGAGCCGTAGTGGGGTAAAGATTAAAGACCGCAGCCAATTACCCGTCGATACTTCGGTAAAAATTCACCTGGCGGTGGGTGACGAAGTCATTGATCTGGATGGCAAAGTCCGTCATGTGGAAAAAGTGAGTGGGAATAATTACCACATTGGAGTAGAATTTTCTGATGTTGACACCGCACTATTGAAAAAGCTGGCTAAAAATTATCCGGAAATCTTACAGAAGAAAAAATAGTTTTTAACGCTTGCAGAATTATTCCTTTTTTAATATTATATCAATAGTTTAAACAAAGGAGATGTCGTTTCTTTAAATTGCTACTGCCATAAACAATCTTTAAATAGGAAGAACTATTCCCCTTTTATTGATGTGAGGAAGGAAATTTGTTTCCTTGCAGTGGATGATAATTAGAAGGTAAATAGTTATTATTACTGTATTTTTATTTAAATGAAGAAACAATGGTATTTTTTTTGTAATGTTAAATTGTTTAAATAAAATTATGATTCAATTAAACCGAGGAGGTGCGATAAATAGACGAGGAATAAAAAAGTGAGAGTTTGAAAAACTGAACACAATCACATAATTATAAGGAGGAATGATGATGAAGAAGGTCTTTACAACAGTTGTGGTGTTAATGGTAGTGTTGTTGTTTGTTTCTCTATCTATAGCCGGTAAATATAATGAGCAACGGGCCTATCGGGTAACACCGGCCGATATTGAGAAATGGGATCAGCAACTCAATTCCATTCAACCAATTGAAGGGATTAACCCCCCGCATAGTACAGCTGCGATTGAATTCGGTCGTACTACTTACGATTATGCCACGAACAATGTGACGGCACGGATGCTTAACCATGCCGCGAATGGCATTCATGTGGTTTTCATGAAAAGAATGCCCAGTGCCACTTCTACTCGCTATGTCACTTATGACTATTATGATTACTCTTATGGTTTTTTTGGTAATCAGTCTGTTACCGAAGCATCGGCCACTGGTTGGGGTCGGGTCCTGAATGGGGTCAATAATGAGGCACTAATCTGTATGCATGGCGGCGGATTACGGTTCTTCCAGGATACGGGTGAAGGTCAATATACGTTTAACGTTGTCCAACATCTTACTGGAAGTGGTGTGTTCCCAGGCATAGCCCGTCTGGGAAATACCGTTGTTTTTATGGGTCAATTGGCTAATGCGAATTGGAAAGGTGGAGACACCATTTTAGTGTCAACCGATTATATGGCCAGCTGGACCGGGCATAATATCTGGCCAGAACCAGCCAGTGTAACTGATTATGGTGTGGGTGAAATGTGGCCAACAATTAATCCTGTCAATCCGACTGAGTTCTCAGTAGCTTATGCCCCGGATAATCGTCCTGAAGCACCTAACGGTTCTATCCGATATGCCACAACTCCTGATCTGGCTGCTACTTTTAATACCTATCCTGTATGGAATGATGATAGCCTCTTTCAAGATGGACCCAATGTAGCGCAGTACATTATTGAGAATTTTGCCCAGATGAATAGCATGTACACTACTGACGGTGTTTATCATATTGTCATGGGTGGGGTACAAGGGGTAACTGATACCTCTGCCACCGCCATCAATATGTGGCCAATTCTCTATTGGAATACCAGAGATCAGGTCATGGTAGAATTAACCGATCCTTACTATGGTCGTCCTACCAATCAAGCCGCCTGGCCCATTCTACAAAGCAATCGTCCGGGAAATGGAATCGGTAATGCCTATCCCACTCTGGCCGAAGGCCCCAATGCAGGCGAATTAATCTGCATCTGGCAACAGTGGGAAGATGATGGTACTGGTGTACCTGTTCTCTTAACTGCTACCACGGGTGGCGGTACGGGAACGACTCAGATTTTTTCCACGGACATCTGGGGCGCTTACTCCGGTGATGGTGGCCAAACCTGGTCGACGCCATTCTTTGTGGCTGGCACGGCCGGAGTTTCTGATGTGTATCCCATGCTACCGGATAAATTTTTCTATAATGCCACTCAGGATTCTATCTACCTGGATATTCTCTATATGGTGGATACTAATCCGGGCGTTTCGGTATTTACAACTCCTAACTCAGATCCTTCGGAATGTATCTGGTATTATGAAAGAGTCGCCATTTGGGCTGGTCCCAATTTGGTAGGAGATAAAGGTAATGTGGTAAGTGAATTCCGCTTATCTCAGAATTATCCCAATCCCTTTAATCCGAGTACGACCATATCGTTTGATTTAAAGACTGCTGGAAAGGTTTCTCTGGAAGTATACAATACGCTGGGTCAGAAAGTGGCCACGGTGATCAATAAGAATATGCCGGCTGGTTCACACAGCGTTGAATTTGATGCCAGCAATCTTGCTTCCGGTATTTATCTCTATCGCTTGAGCAGTGGTAATCTTACTCAAACTCGCAAAATGATGCTGTTAAAGTAGGTTCATCCTGCAGGGGTTGATGGAAAACCATCAACCCCTATTTTAAATATGCTTCTTTATTCGATTGGTAAGAAGTAAAAAATTTAATACGACGATCATTTCTGTATCTTCTACATCATAGAAAAAAATTTAAAAATACTGTTTTCAACTGAGATGCGTAGAAGTAGTCATTTTTCAATAGATTGTGAAAATAAATTTTTTACATAAATATTATACCTTTAAATCAACTGCTCATTTTTTTGGAGGAACAAGGAATGGGTAAAAATTTATTTCTGATAATTGTTATCGCAATGTTGCCCTGCTTAATCTTTTCCGCCACGACCGGGAAATTAAGCGGGGTAGTAACCGATGCCAGCACGGGTGAACCATTGATCGGAGTCAATGTGACCATTGAAGGGACAACACTGGGGGCATCCAGTGATATTGATGGATACTATGTGATTCTCAATGTACCCGCCGGTACCTATACGGTAAAATTCGATTATATCGGTTACCGGGTAACCATGTTTGAGAATATTCGAATTGTCCCGGATATTACTAAAAGGTTGGACGTGCGGATGCAGGAATCGGCCATTGATCTGGGCGAACAAATTTTAGTAGTGGCCGAGAGACCATTTTTTGAGGTTTCTGCTACCAATACGGTGCGAGTAGTCGATGCTGAAGAGCTACAGAAAGTCCCGGTAAAAGGTGTGAATCAGGTAGTGGCTTTGAATGCCGGGGTGGTGATTGAAGACGGTAGTGGAGGAGAAACCGATGCTGCTATCCTGAATGTGCGCGGCGGTCGCGGGAAAGAAACGCTCTACATCGTCGACGGAATTCCTTATAATGACGTCATTTATGGCAATGCCATCGGAACGATTCCAGATGCCG
>CAYMXZ010000018.1:0-28146 GCA_964394475.1 uncultured Caldithrix sp.
CTTCCTTCCCATATCAACCTGGTGGGGGCGGAAGTGGAGTTGGTTCAGGTGATCGCAAGGGAAAGGCTTTTACGGGAAGCGATTAAATCGATAAAAAATCATTTTGATTATATGATTATTGACTGTCCACCATCATTGGGTATTTTAACCCTGAATGCCCTGACCGCTGCCGATGGGGTAATTATTCCCATTCAATGCGAATATTATGCGCTGGAAGGACTCAGTCAATTATTGAACACCATTAAACTGGTGCAAAAGCATTTGAATGAAAATTTAATCATCACAGGTGTTCTCCTCACCATGTATGATCATCGGTTGAATCTTTCAAATCAGGTTGCCAATGAGGTGAGAAAATTTTTCCGGGATAAAGTCTATGAAACGGTAATTGCCCGGAATGTGCGCTTGAGTGAAGCCCCCAGTTTTGGTCTTCCTATTCTCATGTATGATGCGACTTCCTCTGGGGCTACCAATTATATGAAACTTGCAGAGGAGCTGCTGGCGGATGAAAACTAAAATAAGACTGGGTAAGGGACTGGAAGCTCTTATCTCAACTCCGGTAGATCAAATTACTCCTAAAATGAAAAAAGCCTTGCATGAAGTGGATGTGGCTTTGATTGATCCGAATCCTTATCAACCGCGAATGGATATGGATAGTGAGGCTTTTGAAGAGCTGAAAAAATCGGTGCAGGAGAAGGGAATTATTCAACCGATTGCGATTCGGCCAAGCTCAGATGGGCGGTATCAGCTAATTGCTGGCGAGCGCCGGCTTAAAGCCGCCATTGCGGTGGGACTAAAATGGATACCGTCCTACATCATTGAGGTGACCAATGATGAAGAAATGCTGGAAATGGCGTTAATTGAGAATGTTCAGCGGGAGCATTTGAATCCGATCGATCTGGCCAAAGGCTACCAACGCTTAATCGATGAGATCAAGTTGACGCAGGAAGAGGTGGCAGAAAAAATTGGGAAAGACCGGGCGACGGTCGCCAATGTGATTCGCTTGCTCAAACTGCCTGAACCCATACAGGACAGTATCCGGAAAGGTGAGATTCGCGAAGGGCATGCCCGGGCTTTATTGGGGCTCACCGATCTCAGTCAACAGCTGGAACTATGGAGAAAATGTGTGAAGCATGGATATTCCGTTCGTCGGGTTGAGGATGAGGTAAAAAAAATCAGAAATAGTTCTCCTCAAGCTGATTGGCAAAAACATGCCCGAAAAAAATCACCTTTTATCAGCCGCATGGAGAGCGTCCTGCGTGAAAAATTTGGAACTCAGGTGAAAGTCCGCACCAAAAAGGATGGCGGAACAATAGAAATATTTTTCTATTCCCGGGAAGATTTAGATCGATTATTAGAATTGTTTGATGAAATTAAAGTATAAAATCAACAGATTATAAATGGCGCATAAAAAACATAAACGCAGATTTCTTAACATTGTGCTGATCCCGGATGGGGAGTCGGTCCCAAAAACATACCGCGTGCGTATGACGGTATTAAATTCGGTTTTGGGTTTTTTGGCGATTTTATTTCTGGCGATACTCATTGGAGCTGTCACTTATGGAAAACTTTTACAGCAAGCTTATGAGAATATCAGTTTGCGTGAGAAAAATGAGCAACTCATCCAGCAGTTGCAGAAGGTAAATGAATTAGATGCCGAACTAAATAATTTGAAAAATTTCGGACGCAAAGTTCAGAATAGCTTAATTGGATATGTGAATCTGCAAGCTGGAAATGAAGGGAGGATCTCCCAGAAAAATCTTGAGCCCTCTTTCAATGCCTCCTCTTTTTCAACTCTTAATTTTGTTCCGATGAAAAGTCCGGTGACTGGTTTTGTCAGCCAGGAGTTTACCAAAAATATTCATAACGGAATAGATATTGTGGCGCCGGAGGGAACACCCATTGTGGCTGCCGGCGCAGGAACGGTTCTTTTTGTAGGTTGGACGGTGGATGGTGGCAACACCATTGTGATTGGACACCAGGGAGGTTACTATAGTTACTATAAGCATAATCTCCGCAATATTGTCGTAGAGAATCAAACAGTTGAGCAAGGAGAAGTGATTGGTTATCTAGGGAATTCTGGCCTGAAATCGTTTGGCCCTCATCTCCATTTTGAAATTTGGAAAGATGGAGTTCCCATCGATCCCAAGCTTCTGATTAGAGAATTATTCAAGTAAATGATTGATAGTAAGAGGAGAATCATACCATGTCAGTAAAATTTAAAAATGGCGATGATAGTTCGAAAATGAGCAATGAGTTGAATCTTATTGGAGTGGGCACTTATGTGGAGGGGACAGTTGAAACAAAAGGAAGCCTGCGGATAGATGGACGAGTAAAGGGAGCGGTAAAAACCGGAGAGACGCTCACGATCGGAGGGAAGGGAGAAGTCTCAGGAGAGATTCAAGCGCGAATGGCCATCGTGGGTGGCAAAATTGAAGGTGATATCAGGGTTGATGAAAAATTGGTTTTGGAATCCAATTCAGTTTTAATTGGCAATCTGAAAGCTAAAAAATTAGTGATCGATGAGGGAGCACTCTTTCAGGGGAAATCGGATATGGGTGCCACGAAGAGCGCTAAACCTGCTCCACCTTCTATCGATTTCCAGCCTAAGGGGGACACCCGAGGTGGGCAAAATTTACCGGAAAACGCCAAATAATCTAACGTCGCCTGAAAAAAAACTTAAGAATATTGAAAGTTTCGCTGAATCCTACCGCAAAATTGCGCCTTACCTGAATATCGGATTGGTTATGGCCGGATCGGTGATCTTTTTCGTCTGGCTGGGAATTACCTTGGATAATCACTGGAAAACTTACCCCTGGTTGACAGTAGCGGGTGCATTTTTCGGAATTTTTACCGGTTTTTATCATTTTATCAAAACCATTCAGAGCGAAGAGAAAAAAAAGGATAATTGATCAACCATCAGAAAAACTGAAATCACTCCACTGTCAATACGTCTTCATTGTTCACCAAAAATACTCCAAATTTGACCTTTAAAAATTGAGCGTTTTTTTCATACTCAGAATTTATTATAATCCCTTGACATATGCGTTGAATAAACAGAGATTAACAGTTGATGAATGGATACAATTTGGCTTTGTTTACGCCATGAAATTTGTGATTTTTTTTAAAAATTGTTTTTATTTATTTGTGGTATTTGCGATATTTTTAACCTTTTTAATGCTAACAGGTTTATTGGGTAAAGAAATTCTTGCGGCCTGGATAGGCCTGGGTCTGGCAATGATAAATTTTCTCATGGGTGCCGCTGTTCTCTCGTGGGGAGCGTCTCGTAGTGATAAAGATTTTTACGGATCTTTTTTAGGCGGAATGATTGTACGATTTGCCCTGATATTTTTCATGCTCTGGATAGGTATTACATACTTTCGGCTGAATACCCTTATTCTCATAAGCTCTTTGTTGATTTCTTATTCAGCATTCTTATTTCTGGAAATCTGGTTGATTCATAAACATTCTCTTACCAAAGGAAGCAGTTCATGACCGATACCTTGTTGGTAGCCGAATCAATAGAAAAGAAAGAGCAGATGGATATGGGTGAGTATATCATCCACCATTTGCAGGATTCCCATGAGTGGAATGTATTCGGTTATCATATTCATCTTCCTACTTTTCCTCCGGTACGCTTCCTTGGACTGGAATTAGATTTTTCCATCACCATGCATGTGGTCATGATGTGGATTGTTTCTGTTATACTGATACTCACTTTTGGATTGCTATTTCGCAAGAAGCGTCTGGTTCCAACCGGTTTGGCGGCAATTCTGGAAGCGGTTGTTTTATTCATACGCGATGAAATTGCCATTCCCAATGTTGGCTTAAAAGACGGGAAAAAAATGACTCCGCTGTTATGTACCATGTTTTTCTTCATTCTCACCTGCAATTTGATCGGTTTAATTCCTCTTTTCGGTACTGCCACCGGCAACATCACCGTAACGGCCTCCCTGGCGATCATCACCTTCTTTACCACTCAAATTATGGGAATGGTGAAGAATGGCATTCTGGGTTACTTCAGAAATCTGGTTCCCCATGGAATTCCATTTCCACTCATGTTTATTATCGTTCCCATCGAAATTTTTGGATTATTCACCAAACCTTTCGCTCTGGCTATGCGTCTCTTTGCGAATATGATTGCCGGTCACACCGTAATTTATGCCTTAATCGGTTTGATCATTGCCATCGGTAGTGTGTTGGTAGCTCCCTTTGCGATTGTATTCGCCATCTTCATAAATTTTTTAGAAATATTGGTAGCCTTTATTCAGGCATATATTTTCACCATGTTGTCATCACTTTTTATTGGTATGGCGATGCATCCTGAACATTAAAGAATGTGTTAAATAAATTGAAACCTGGAAAATTAATTGATGAGGAGAATGGTATGAGTGATTTATCATTTGCGTATTTGGCGGCAGGTTTTGGGGCAGCTTTTGTAGCCATTGCTACGGGATTAGGAATCGGAAGGATTGGCAGTGCGGCGATGGAAGGTACCGCTCGCCAACCGGAAGCGGCTAATGCCATCCGAACATCGATGATTATTTCAGCCGCCCTTATTGAAGGAGTCGCCTTCTTTGGTCTGGTGATTTGCTTCTTATTAAGTTTGAAGAAATAATCATTTAGTGAGAAGGTGTTTATGCTACAGTTAGAACCCGGAATGATGATCTGGTCCTGGATTACTTTTTTTGTATTATTTTTAGTCTTAATGCGAGTAGCCTGGAAACCTTTGTTAACCGCGGTCGAGAATCGTGAAAAGTCGATTTCCGATTCCCTGCGAAAGGCAGAGGAAGCGAAAAGTGAGGCTCAAAAGTTGCTGGATGAACAGCAAAATCAGTTGCGGGCTGCTCAGGAAGACATCCAGAAAATGATGAAAGAGAGCAAAGAGCTGGCGGAAAAGATCAAGACGGAAATGCTGGAAAAAGCCCGTACCGAAGCGCAAAAATTACAGCAGAGAGCCAGAGAAGATATCGAAAGAGAAACAGAAGCGGCTATCGTGCAACTGAAAAAACAGGTCGCCGATTTAGCCATCCAGGCGGCCTCACGCTTAATACAGGAAAATCTGGATGAGGAAAAAAACCGGCAATTAGTTGATAATTATATCAAAGAGCTCGACCAGCTGGGAAAAAACTGAGAGGGTGTGGCATTGATCGGGTCACGAGTGTCAAGACGCTATGCAAGAGCACTTTTCTTACAGGCTCAAGAAAATAAATTGATCGATACCATCGAAAAGGATCTGGGTGTCGTGAAGGAGATCATCGAAAAATCGAAGGACTTTTCGGCAGTGATGCTTTCACCGGTTATTCCCAGCGCCGAAAAGAAGAAAATTTTTACTGAAATTTTTGAAAAAAAATTACACCCGCTCAGCCTGAATTTCCTGTATCTGCTGTTGAACAAGGGACGGGAGAAATTTATTCTGGATACGATCTGGAATTTTTCGCGATTCATTGATGACTATCGGGGAATTGTGCGCGGTCAACTGTTCAGCGCTCATCCTTTAAATCCCAATCAACTGGAAGAACTTAAAAAAAAGCTGGACAGAATCACCGGAAAGAATGTTCAACTTAGCCAGCAAATTGACCCCTCTTTGATTGGCGGTTTTGTAGTGAAACTGGATGACACCATTATCGATTCCAGTATCCGGAATCAATTAGTTAAAATGAAAAATGTGATGATTTCACTGTAATTATAAGGATTACCCATGGCCGTTGAAGTAAAACCAGACGAGATATCCTCGATTCTTAAAAAGCAACTCACCGGTTTTGAAAAGGAGACTGATATCTATGATGTGGGCACCGTCCTGCAAGTGGGAGACGGAATCGCCCGGGTCTACGGTTTGTCGAATGTTATGGCCGGAGAGCTGGTTGAATTTCCCCACCAAGTAATGGGATTGGTATTAAACCTGGAAGAAGATAATGTCGGTTGTATTCTTTTTGGGGAAGATTTTTTGATAAAGGAAGGCGATACGGTTCGTCGCACAAAAAGGATTTTGCAGGTGCCGGTCGGAAAGGAACTGTTGGGTCGGGTCGTCAATCCCCTGGGAGAACCCAAAGATGGTAAAGGAACGATTAAGACCAATAAATTCAATCCGGTGGAAAGGAAAGCTCCGGGTGTTCTGTATCGTCAACCGGTGAAAGAACCTCTGCAGACCGGCTTAAAAGCAATAGATTCCATGATCCCCATCGGTCGCGGACAGCGAGAATTAATTATTGGTGACCGGCAAACTGGAAAGACCGCTATTGCGATTGATACTATCATCAACCAGAAATATACCCATGAAACCGATTCACCGGTGTACTGCATTTATGTTGCGATTGGTCAAAAAGCTTCCACGGTTGCCAGAGTGGTAAAAATACTGGAAGATCATGGGGCGATGGAATACACCGTTGTGGTTTCGGCAGATGCCAGCGAGCCGGCTCCTTTGCAATATCTGGCACCCTATGCCGGGGCAGCGATGGGTGAGTATTTCCGGGATAACAAGATGCACGCTGTGATTTTTTATGATGACCTTAGCAAGCATGCCTGGGCGTATCGGCAGGTGTCATTGCTGCTGCGCCGACCGCCGGGCCGCGAAGCTTACCCTGGCGATATATTCTATCTGCATTCCAGACTTCTGGAACGCGCTGCAAAAATGAGCGAGGAGAAAGGAGGCGGATCACTGACCGCCCTTCCCATTATCGAAACCCAGGCAGGAGATGTTTCTGCGTATATTCCCACCAACGTCATATCCATCACGGATGGACAAATTTATTTGGAAAATAATTTATTTTATGCCGGCGTGCGACCGGCCATCAATCCGGGGATCTCAGTAAGCCGCGTGGGAGGGAATGCGCAAATCAAAGCCATGAAGCAGGTAGCAGGAAGCCTGCGGCTTGACCTGGCCAGTTATCGGGAGCTGGAAGCCTTTGTGAAATTCGGCTCTGACCTGGATAAAGCCACTCAAGCCCAGATAACCCGCGGTCAACGATTGGTCGAGTTGTTGAAACAGGATCAATATGCACCGATGCCAGTGGCCAAGCAGATTGTGATTATCTTTCTGGGAACTCAGGGAATGCTGGACACCTTACCGGTAGGCGTCATCAGACGATTTGAAAAAGAATTTTTAGAATATCTTGACAATAAAGATCCAGACTTATGTCCGATGATTGACAAACAAAAAGTTTTAAGCGATGAACTTAAAAATCGTATCAAACAGGTTGCTGATGAATTTCTTAAACTGTTTAAATATTAAGGATACGGACTGATGGCTACCTTGCGGGAAATTCGCCGGCGCATCAATAGCATAAAGAGCACTCAGCAAATCACCCGGGCGATGAAGATGGTGGCAGCGGCAAAATTAAGAAAAGCTCAGGAAAGCATTTTAGCCGCCCGACCATATGCTCGAAAAATAGATGAGATAATCCGGCATTTGATTACCCAACTGGAAGATACACCAATTCCCTTACTACAGGTACGCCCGCCACAACGGCTAACCCTGGTGGTGGTGACGGGGGATAGGGGATTGTGCGGTTCATTTAACAGCAACATCATTAAAAAAGTATTACACCAAATACAGCTTCATAAAGATAAAGAAATATCCCTCATCTGTATCGGTAAAAAAGGCTATGATTTTTTTCGAAAGCACAATTATCATATCGAAAATAAATATATTCAAGTTTTTGGTGGGTTAGATTATAACCTGGCTCAGCAGATCACCGATTATATTGTGCAACAATATATTTCTCAAAAGACGGATCGAGTCGAAGTGATCTATAATGAGTTTAAGAATGCTGTCCAGCAATTTGTGGTGGTGGAAAAATATCTTCCTCTTACTGCTGAAGAATTTGAAGGTGAATTAAAAAATGTCAGCTATATATATGAACCTGATAAATTGAGTTTATTAAACTCTCTGCTTCCCAAACACCTCAATCTGCAAACCTGGCGGATTTTACTGGAATCCAATGCGGCAGAACAAGGGGCACGAATGACGGCGATGGAAAATGCAACTGATAATGCCGGTGAGCTCATTGAGGAATTAACACTCTACTATAATAAGACCAGGCAGGCGACAATCACCAAAGAAATTTCTGAAATTGTTGGCGGAGCAGAAGCTCTGAAATCTGCCTCGTAATTTATTAACTAAAGGAAATTTTTTATTATGTCAAAAGGAATCATTAAACAAATTATAGGTCCGGTGATCGATTTGGAATTTGCGGAAGGACAGTTGCCCAATATTTATAATGCCATTCATATTAAACGCGATGATAATAGCACTTTGGTTTTGGAAGTTCAACAACACCTGGGAGAAAATCTGGTGCGCTGCGTGGCTATGGATTCTACTGATGGTCTTCGACGAGGTATGGAAGCGGTTGATACCGGTATGCCGATTACTGTTCCAGTGGGTCCTGAGGTTTTATGGCGATTAATGAATGTGATTGGGGAACCGATTGATGAGTTAGGAGAGATTAAGACCAAAGAGCGGTATCCGATTCATCGTCCTGCTCCCCCTTACGAAAGCCTGAGTACCCAGACTGAAATTCTTGAGACGGGAATAAAAGTAATCGATTTGCTTGAGCCGTATTCTAAGGGAGGGAAAACCGGATTATTTGGAGGGGCGGGAGTTGGAAAAACCGTCCTTATTCAGGAACTGATTCGAAATATTGCCACCGAACATGGAGGAATTTCAGTCTTCGCCGGTGTAGGTGAAAGAACCAGGGAAGGGAACGATCTTTATCTGGAAATGAAAGCCAGCGGAGTCTTAAGTAAAACGGCGCTGATTTTTGGACAGATGAATGAACCGCCCGGAGCGCGGCAGCGGGTGGGACTCACCGGACTGACCGTCGCCGAATATTTCCGCGATGTGGAAGGACGGGATACTTTGCTTTTTATCGATAATATATTCCGCTTTACCCAGGCCGGCTCAGAAGTTTCTGCTCTCCTGGGACGAATGCCCTCAGCAGTAGGTTATCAACCGACCCTGGCTACCGAAATGGGTGAATTGCAGGAACGCATCACCAGCACCAATAAAGGATCAATTACTTCTGTACAGGCTATCTATGTTCCAGCCGACGATTTAACGGATCCGGCACCAGCCACTGCATTTGGACATCTGGATGCTACCACTGTTCTTTCCCGCCAGATTGTAGATATGGGAATCTATCCGGCGGTGGATCCCCTGGACTCTACTTCCCGTATTCTTGATCCACGAATTGTGGGGGAGGAACATTATCAGGTGGCGAAAAAAGTTCAGGAAATTTTACAAAAGTATAAAGATTTACAGGATATAATTGCCATCCTGGGAATGGATGAGCTTTCGGATGAGGATAAAATCACAGTGGCGCGTGCCCGGCGTATTCAGAGATTCCTTTCCCAACCTTTTTTTGTTGCTGAACAATTCACGAATCTCCCCGGCAAGTATGTTCCTCTGCATGAAACCATCAAAGGTTTCAAAGCTATTACCGAGGGAGAATTAGACGATTTACCTGAACAGGCTTTTTGGATGGTGGGCAATATTGAGGAAGCAATTGAAAAAGCGAAGAAGATGGGTTAATCCTCCACTATTGTTCCGGTGGGAATTTTTTCGAGCTCGGGAAGGCTTTCCATTTTTTTAGTAAACAGATTTTGTTAAAGTCATTTTCTTAAAAAACGATAATAGGTTTATCCTTATGTCTGAGGATTATTTGAAAGTAAATATCACTACACCGCATAAGCGATGGGTGCTAGAGGAAGTGGTGAGTTGTACGTTACCTGGAATTAAAGGAGGTTTTCAAGTCTTATTCAATCATGCGCCGCTTTTAAGTCAGCTGGAGATCGGTGAGATTAAAATAGAGAGTACAAAAGGTACACAGCGGTTTTCGACTTCTGGTGGATTTGTCGAAGTATTAAAAAATAATGTATCGTTATTATTGGAAAGTTGTGAGAGGGCTGAAGAAATTGATATAGATCGCGCCCGGTTAGCATTGGAGAGAGCCCGAAAAAGATTGAAGGAAAAATCGGTTGAACTCGATGTATCCCGTGCGGAGGCAGCTCTGGCGCGGGCATTGAACAGAATCAAAATTGCAGGCAAAGTATCTTAATGCACTCAATAGAACTTGCTTTACAGAATAAATTTAGTAAATTGAAAAAAAATTTTGGTCTTTGACGATGAAACGATCTGCTACTATCTTTTCAAGTGTTCTGATTCTTCTCCTTTTAATTGTTCCCTCACTTATTTCACAAAGCTCGCCGGATACCACGCTTTTGAAAGAGTCAATACTAAAATTTTCAGAAGAAGAATTTCAGGTGGCGCTTACCCGTTATGTTCAGAATCTGCTCAGAAATCATTATGCGGAATCTCTACCGCAGGAAAAATATCTCATTGCGCTGATGCGACTGGTGAATACTGAGATGGATAATCGGCTGATTAATCGAAAAACGGCAACTGAAAAATATTATGCGGACCTTCGAAGTCAGATGACGGAATTAAAGCAATTGAAAAATCGCCTGAGAGCAGCCGGTATTCTGGAACTGGATGATTTTATCCGGGAATTAGAAACGCGTATGAAAATGGCCCTGCGTTCCGATGAAGTCGATTATAAGAAGAAGAAGGTTTTTGAAGATGCCTTGCAATTGCTTTATATTGCTGAGGAAATGATTAAGTTAGACCAGCTGCGCGATCCTTCCAGCCTCAATAAGAAAATTTCCACCAGCAAAGATCAGTTGCTCACCGCCTTTGGTGAAGTGGGAAAACTGGATGATGTCCCGTTGGATGTGGCCCCTACTATTTTCAACCTTTTTGAGGAATGGAGGAAAACAGACTCCTACAAATTTACCGCTCGTCTGCTGGATGTGCAGATTGCCAGAAATAATTTACTCAAGTCGGGCAGTGTCCCCCAGATCAATCGCATGTTCAATTCTCAACTTCAATATGCATATGCCAATTTTAATTTTTATGAATATGATCTGGCAGAGCGGCTGTTGGCTGATCTGATCCAGGCTTATCAGAACACGGGGATAAAAGATTTTGAGGATGTTTATTTCTACTGGGCGGAAAGCAATTTTGCTTTGCAGCAGTTTTTAAAAGCACGGGATATTTATACTTCCCTGCTTCAGAACTATCCGCAGTCAGTCTACCTGACCAGGATTTACAGCCGGCTTATTCAGATTGCCTATAAATTAGAAAACTATGATGAAGCGATAAAATATTTTTCCATCTATCAGGATCTGGCTTCTCCCGCTGAGGAAGATTATTATGATATCCAATTCATTGCCGCCCTGTCATTCTATGAAAAAGCCGAATATAATCGAGCTGTGGAACGGTTTTTATCGTTTCCGAAAAATAGCAACTATTATTATTTCGCTCAATATTTAGTCGGCACCATCTACGCCGCGGGACAAAATTATGATTTGGCGTTTAATGTTTTTGAAGCGTTAGCCATGTCTAAAAAAACACCGCCTGATTTGCATAGCCGATCCTTACTTAAATTAGCCCAGTTAAGCTATGAACGAGGCGATTATGAGGCGGCAGTTGAATACGCAAAATTTATTCCCAAAAAGTTCTATCGCTATGATAGGGTTCTAAATATATTAGCCTGGGCGAATTTCATGGTTGAGCAAACTCTGAAAACCGAACCGCGCGATCGGGATTATTCGGAAGCAAAATATTATGCCTATGAACTGTTAAAAAATTATTACAGCTCTGAATACCGAATTGAAGCCGAAAGTTTGCTTGGATATATTTATCAGCAGGAAGAAAATCCTTCGCTGGCCCGTGATTTTTATCGGGATGTGTATAAAGCTAAAACCGAGCGCAGAAAAATTAATTCAAATTTACAGATAATCGACAGTTTAACCACATTGTACAAACAGGCCAAAGATCAGGAAGAGGCCGCCCTGCGGGAAGATAACCGTCAAGCCTATCTCCAGGCCGTTGCCAGAGGACGACAGCTGGAAGAGCAAATTTGGAATGCCCAAATTTCTGCCAAGAGTTCGATTGGTGACGAAGTTTCCTTAGAAGTCAGTGATTTGATCAATCAGCTGGCAGAGTTAGATCAGTTAAAAACCATGGCAAAAGAACAGCAAAATGAAGAGGCGGTGAAACGTATTGATGCCTTAATGGAGCAGATCCGTACCACTCTGAATAATTATACTCAGGCGGATATCCGGCAGGCGACCTATGTGAATGCCTATCCGGTCGCCAAGAAAGTGGCAAATACCGATTATAAAACTCAGAAAGATTCTGAGCTTCAACAATCGGTTGAAAAAGAAATTCAGATTGTGGATTCTCGCCTGCAACAGTTAGAGAGAGAAATCGAACGCGCGAAAATGCTGGGGAATTACGACCGGCTGGTCAGGTTGGAGCAGAAACAGAGAAAGTTAGCGGAGATTCGGAGAAAATACGACCAGCTCTATGCGTATGCCATGGGGATTGTTCCGGAGGAAAGTTATCAGGAATTCGATCGCTGGGGCGATTTTGGAGCCGTTGGTATCATCGATGTAAATTTTGGTCAACGAGATAAACTTCAGACCCAAATGTCGCGTGTCTCCACCGTGTATAATGCCATTACCGATAAAATTGTTAAGAAGCGCGAGATTGTGGAAGATCAATTGAAACGGATTGAAGCAGAAATTCGCTTCATGACCATGAAATCACGCCTGGAGGAGCGGCATCGTCTGCGCGCGGAAAGAGAACAATCTTTCCGGGAATCATTTTTTGATACTCGAACCAGTGAATTTGAGGAGAAATAAATGCGAAGAAATATAAAATTGATCGATCAACTTCCTCAAATATCTTTTTCCTTTTTCCTGGCTGGAATAATTTTCTATTCCTTCTTTTCTACCTGTCAACCTCTGTTTGCTCAGGAAGCGAATGTGACTATCATCGATACCGTTCTTAAAAAATTCAATATCGAAGAACTGCTCAAATTAAAGGAATATTTAGAGAATTATCGAGAAAAATTGATCCAGGAACAGTCGTTTGAGCAGCAGCGGGGAATTGAAATCAGTCAGGAATTTTTGCAAAAGACCCGGATTGACATTGCGAATCAGGACCAGATCTTAATTCGAATTGCTGAATATTATATTCAAGAAGAAGAGGATAATTATCAACTAGCCGTCGAAGCCTACAATACCAATTACGATCGCTATGAACAGGAATTACAAGAGTTCCAGGAAGGGAAGCGAAAAGTTGAACCGCAAGCACCGAAGTTTCCCCGCAAAAATCATGAGAAAGCGATCTCAATTTATGATATCATCTTAGTTAATTTTCCCGAATCCGATCTGGCCGACGATGCGGTTTACAATAAAGCCTTTCTGTTAAGGGAAATGGGCGAGGAAGAAGCTTCCCAGAAAACCTATCAGGAATTAATCGATAAATATCCAGAGAGCAGTTATGTTCCTGAAGCCTATATGCATATGGCTGAATTTTATTTTCAACCTAAACTGGGACAGGATCGGGAAGAAACCATTCGCAATTTGAATAAAGCTGCTCAGCTCTATAAAAATATCCTGAAATATAAAGAGTCAACCCGCTATACGGATGCGCTCTATAAATTAGGATGGACTTATTATCGGTTGGCTGGTGCCGATCCCCAATATTATAATGATGCGATTTTATATTTCACTCTGACTGTCCAGGATATTGAAAAATTTGAGAAAATTGACCGGGAAGGACGCCTGGTTAAAGCCAATATCAAACCTGAAGCATTGCAGTACCTGGCCGCCTGTTTTGTTGATACCTCTTATACGCGGGATGGAGTTCGGAAGGCCGAAACATACATTGAAGGTTTGGGTAAACCATCCTTTGGGGTAGATATTCTGGCCAATATGGGCGATTTATATGCGCGGATTGTAGATCATACCAACAGTATCAGGGCCTATAATACATTGCTGCAAATGTATCCAGACTATGCTTATGCCCCGCTTATTCAAAAGAAAGTAGCTGACGTTTATTTAGAGGATCAAAAATTTAATGAAGCATATACGGCGCGTGAAAATTTATATGAAAAATATAATCCCAAAACGGAGTGGTATTCAAAGATTGAATTATCAGATCTGGAGGATCGGGTATTAATTCTTGACCAGGCGACGAATTTTTCCGAACAGGCCTTGCGCACGAATTTGATTTATCAGTTGGGTAAGGCTCAGGAGTATGAGAAGGTGAAGGGAGATTCGCTCACCGTTTATACTGAATTTGCCCGCCTGGCCAAATTGTATTTGGAAACGTACCCCACTCATGAGAATGCTTACGAAATCAACTGGTCGCTGGCCTATGTGTTAGATACCGAATTGAAAAGATATCCGGAAGCTCTGGAAGAATATTTGCGGGTCAGCAATGACTATCTGGAAGAAGTCCATCGAAAAGATGCCGCGAACAATGCTATTCTGGTGGCTCAATTGCTGGTAGAGTCTACCAAAACCGTCGAAGATACCGCCCAGGTGGCAGGCATTGATGTAGCTAAGATTCCTCCTTCAGAACTCTCTGCCGAGGAAAAAGCCTTGGGTGAGGCGTATGATAATTATATTAAATTATTTCCCGAGGACGAACGGACACCTTCCTATTTAGCCAGTGCCGGAGCGCTCTACTATTCCCATCGCCAGTATGATCTGGCACGCAAATATTATAAAACCATGGTCACCAGATTCCCTGAATCTCAACAACGTACCATCGGTTTACTCTCTTTAATGAACAGTTATTTCTTCCTGGGGAAATATGGTGATGCGGAGTTTGTCGCTCGCAAAATTGTAGAGTTACCCGATGTTCCTCCCGATCAGGCTGAAATTGCCAGCAAACGAATTGGTGAATCAATTTATAAAAATGCTGAAAAGTTAGAACAGGAAGAAAAGTATCTGGAAGCCGCTCAGGAATTTTTCAGAGTATATACCGATGCGAAGTATTATAAAGAAATTGTCGATCTGGCCTTATTGAATAGCGCCCGAAATTACGAGCTGAACAAAGAGTGGAAACAGGCGATCAATATGTATGATACATTGGTCGTAAATTATGAAACCTCCCAATATCGGTTAATCGCTCTGGGGAAAATTGCTGATGCCTACAAGCAAATGGAAGATTTTAACGGGGTAGGTTCTGCTTATGAGCGGATTTACAATCTCTATCCGGATCACAAGGATGCTGAAGCGGCACTCTATAATTCCAGTCTGTTTTTTGCAAAAGCCAGTGCCTGGTCAGATGCCATTCGGGTAAATAATAAATATATTCAGCGATATCCTGAAAGTCCGGATTCTAAAGATTTATTGTTTGAGAATGCGCGCTATTATCTGAAGTTAAACGATCTGGCAAGTGCCAACCGGATCTATGATGAATTTGCTATGCGTTATCCAGATGATCCCCGCACCATAGAAGCCTATTTCCGGCGCGGCGAATACTATTTCGAAAATAAGCAATATGGTCTGGCACGAGCCGAATTACAGAAAGCCATTTCACGCAGTGATCAGTTTGCCCGCACCGGGCGCGATCCAAATTTATATTTCGCCTCTGAAGCTTATTTTATGCTGGGTGAAATTGAATATGTGGATTATAAAGATATTACGCTGTCTTATCCTGAATCAAACTTGCGGGCTCAGCTACAGCAGAAACAAAATAAATTACGAGCGGTTATCAATGCGTTCACCACTGTTATTAAAATGGGATCACTCAAAGGCTTCGAAGCGATGTATAAAGTGGCTGAAGCCTACGAAGAAATGGCCAATGCGATTGCCGAACAGCAATTACCACCTAACCTGACCCCGGAAAGAAAACTGGTTGAAAGAGACCGGGTTTTTAAAGCATCAGTACCGGCTTACGATCGTGCCGTTGAAGAATATAAAAATGTTATTGAGAATATCCCCGTGTATGCCCAAAAACTGGATGTGGATATTTTTGATACGACCCGCATGAATATTGAAAAACCGGCGAGCCTGGAAGATTCCTCGGAGGTTATTCAGAAGATAGCTTTTCAAGACAGCACCCGGGATATTGCTCGTAAATGGTATAACGCTGCCCAAACCAAAGTGTCCGCTATCTTATATTCGGTTGCTGAGCGATCGGCTGAATTCATCGATGCCTATTTGCGCCAGCAAAATCCAGCCAAAGGATTGGTTTATCTATCCTGGAAGAAACTCTTGTTAGAAAGAGCAGTGGCTCCGGCAGTTAATGTTACTCTTTCTTCCCATCTGAAAAATATCAAAATCTCTAAGGAACTTAATTTACAAAATAAATTCGTTCAGGAATCTGAACGCAAGATATTATTAACTAGCAATGTGCTGGCCGAGGAATACGGTCATTTGTTTCAGGAAGCAGTTAAAATTTATCAAGCCGATCTTCCTACTCTTTATCAATTAATTGACGGAGGAGAAAGCGCCACTACTCCCACCGGAATGAATTCACTGGATTTCAACGACCAGCTGATGAGCGTCATTGATTATATGAACGAGTTTATTACCACCGCGCTGGTGCAGTATAAAAATACCCTGCAGTTTGCCCAGGATAACCAGATAAATAATGATGCGGTTTTAACCACTCAGGACCATTTGTTTAATCTCAGTTATGAATCAGGCATCACCATGCTTGATCTCTCGCAAAGAGTCCGAAATAAAATTACAGAGTATGAGGCCCTGGTGGACAGTACCGGTGATCAACGCTACCAGCTGGGAATGGTGTATTTATACGACCAGGAATCGATTCTCAATGATTATGCGAAACAGCAATTAGCAGATGTTTATCAGATAAGCAAAGATTTCGAAATCAAAAATGTGTGGACCAATCTCATTTTGGCGAAATTGATTGAGTTAAGTCCGGCAGACTATTTAAGCGATTTCCCCAAAGAAACGGTAATCTTCATCAGCGATACGAGCTGGAAGGCATCTGCCGTTTATTCAGTGGATTGGATAAACGAGCAGTTTGATGATTCCGGCTGGAAAAACACTTCTACCGTCGCTTTGCCGGCGTCACTCATCTTCCCGGGTTTTGATTCATTACAAACTCCTCCTCCCGCCATTTGGCTTTTTACAGAAGGAGTCACTCCTGATAGTTTGACGGGTTTACCTCCTGCAACAGTAAGTCCGGAATTTAAAGCGCCAACCGATACTACACCTCGCCCACACTCTTTAGATTTAGAGGAAAAAGAAATTCCGGTTGAGCTTCCTGGTACCACTCGCCCACTTCTGGAAGGTGGTGAGGCAGGTTTAGCAGCCAGTGAACCCGATACCATTACCGCTTATTTCCGAAAGAAATTTGTTTTACAAGATCGGGTAATTAATGGTTGGGCTTTAATCACAGCCAAAGATCAATACCATTTTTATCTGAATGGTGAATATATTAAGGGAGATGGAACGAAATTATTTGAAAGTGTCGATCGAGTTGAGTATATTGAATTCGGTGATTTTATCAAGGCAGGTGAAAACGTTATTGCGATTGATGTGACAGATTTTACGGGTGCACCTCACTATGGATTGCGATTTTATTTACAGTTGGAAGTTTTACCGGGAGAAATTACGGCGGCCGCAGAGCGAGTTCGCCGGAAAGCGGCTGAGAACATCGATGAAAATAAATTGCGAATTCTGTCAATACTCAACAAAAACAGAATTTTAAATAATAAGTAAGTTGAGGATTTCATGAGACTGAAAGCATTCATCATTTTGCTTATGTTTGCGGGAATAGCATTTTCCCAGGAACAACCAGCTTCTCAGCAGCCCACTGTTATTGATTTGACTGAACTGGGTAAAACATATACCATCTCGGCTCGCATGGAATTGCCACAGGTGCGAATGTTTGATAAGCGATTGAATCCGGATTTCAAAAAGCTGTCAGCTGAAAAATCTTTCTCCGCCGAATTATCTCCACAAGCCGAGGAAACGAAATATGAACCGATCAGCAGTGGTAGAGTAAAACCTATTGAAAATGTTGATGATTTAATAAAAAAGAAGCGATTCTAAATTTTTTATTGTAAATTAAACTTTCAATGATAATCTAAGGAGAAAATTTTATGGGTTCCTCTGTATCTTTCTGGAAAAGTTTCTTTAGTGCCTTCGACCCCAGCATGTCGGGATATATTTTCATGTGGATTATTCTCATCATGGGCATTATTGCCCTGGCCATTGCGATTGAGCGGTCGTACTATATTGTCGTTCGTTCAAATGTGAATGCGGATAAATTCATGATGGAAATTCGGAAACTGGTTACCAGCGGAAACATTAAAAGAGCGATCAGTCTGGCAGAAGAAGGAAAGCAGAAAGCCCTTCCTTACGTGGTATTGGCCGGATTGAAAAAAGTAGCCGAAAGCGAAACACTGGATTTCCGCTCCATTCAAAATGCAGTGGATGAAGGGACTCTGGAAGTGATTCCGCGTTTACAGAAAAGGACCAACATGCTGGCCATGTTAGCCAATGTCGCCACTCTCACAGGTCTGATGGGAACGATTTATGGTCTGATCATCGCCTTCGAAGCAGTCGGGGGTACTGAGATTTCCGAAGCCGATAAACCCCGTGTGTTAGCTCAGGGTATTTCAATCGCGATGAACACTACAATCTTCGGTTTAGGAGTGGCTATTCCTACCCTCATCATTTATAATTATTTGCAGAATAAGACCACTCAAATTATTGATGAGATGGATGAACATTTAGTAAAATTAATTAATTTAATTACTGGTAACCGTTAAACATGTTGATAGGTGACCATGTATGGCTTATAAACCATCATTACGTCGCAGTGCAGAAATAGAAGAAGCCAGTCTGGAAATCCGGCCAGTAATGAACCTGATGGTCTGTTTAATTCCATTATTATTGGCAGGTTCAGTATGGACCAAACTGGCGATTAAACAATTGAATTTGCCACCGAAGACTGCCGGTGGAGCCGGAACGGCTGAGATGGAGAAACCGGTTGAAATCGAGAAGCGCCTAGGCCTCAATGTGATTATTTCGAAAGAAGGATTTTACATTGGTTCAGCCAGCGGCTTTTTGCAAATGGGCGCTCAGGGGAAAACGGAAGGCGCTCCACCTACCATTCCTCTGAAAGAGGATGGTACACTGAATTATGAGGAGCTGCAAAAAAAATTAAAGGAAATAAAAGCCAAAGTTGTTTTGACCGATTTCAGCGATAAAAACGCTATTATCGTGACGGCCGAAGCGGATATTCCATATAAATATCTTATAAAAACTATGGATAATGTGGCCGTCTATGTGGATGAAAATGGATCCATACAGGAATTATTTCCACAAATAATTATTGGCCAGGTAGTATTATAATATTTTTGAAAGGGTTAAACTATGGCATTTGCTCCCTCTCGGAGAAAAAAACATCTGGATCTTTCCAAAGAGAGTTTAAATCTCAACTCGATGATGGATATGATGACGATTATCTTGTTGTTTTTAATAAAAACTTTTTCGACCTCGGGACAGATCCTTACTCCTTCTCAGGATCTTCGACTGCCATATTCTACCAGTCAGGAAATGCCCCAAAAAGAGTTGAGTGTGTCAGTGACGCGCCATGCCATTTTAGTTGGAACAGATGTTTTGATGGAATTGAAGGATTTACCGACTGATGATAATCTGATCAGACCGCTTTATAATCGTCTCGTACAACTTGCTAAACAAGCCCAGGATGAGGAGGTCCGTTTCGGGAAAATTTTTAACCATGAGGTCATCATTCAAGCGGATGAAGAAACGCCATTTCAAACTCTGGTTAAAGTGCTTTATACCTGCGGGCAATCAGAGTATAATAAATTAAGGTTATTAACTTTCCAGGAAGGTTTTTAAGTGAAACTGAATTTAAGGTTTTCAAGGATAAGAGGAAGATAACTATGGTCGGTTTACAAACTATAAGGCCTGGAGGCTTTACTCAGGGGGGTGGAGGGCCAGGATTTAGACTGGCAGGATTTCCAAAAGAGTTTGAAAAAGGATTCTGGGATTATTTTGATAAAAGATACTATTCTATTCTGTTGGTCACCTCCATTGTTTCATTTATCTTTACTTTTATAATGATTAATAAAGATTGGACGCTCTCAGAGGAAGCGAGGGAGAGGATCAGACAAAACTATATGCAAAATCTTTATTCACAGATTATTACGCCGGAAACTACTGTTCCTGAAGAAAGAGGTGAAGGTTTAGGTGGGATAGGTGAACAGGCTGGAGGCGGTGAGGAGGAAGAGTTTCGAGAACGAGCAGGGCGTCTGGTCGGTGAATCTGCATCAGAGCGGGTTGGACGGCAACGAGCGGGTGTTGGTGCCAGAAGAGCCGCCCGTGGTCAGATGGAACAGGAATCGGCCGGCTATGGAGTTCTGGCGGCCTTGACGGCTGGCGGGGGCAGTGGATCCGGATCCCTGGCCTATGCGGATATCCTTGGCGAGGCAGGTGGAATAGGCTCTGGTCTGGCCAATGCCGGTGATTTAGTCGCAGGTACGGCAGCCTTGCAAGCTGCCACCGGTCGAGGGCAACGCACCCGAATCGCCAGAGGCGGTAGCGGAGGAGGCGGTGGCTTTGGGGGAGATGTCGGCGAAACCGGTATCGATGAACTCATCAGCGGAACGGGAGTTGGTGGAGGAGCTTCAGTCTCCCGCAGAGGTTCCATAAAGCTCGCTCAAGAAACTCAGGTGAGCGGTGGCGCCGCTGGAACTTCTCAAAGAGAACCGGAAGTGATCGATGCCATTATCAATCAGAATAAAGCCTCCGTTGAATATTGTTATCAATCCCAATTAAAATTAGATCCCAATTTACGCGGTGAAATTTCGCTCAGTTTCGACATTCTGGCTAATGGGAAAGTGGGAGCAGCTAAAATTTTAAGCACCACCATGAATAATAGCAAAGTCGAACAATGTATTATTAAATCAGTGCGACGCTGGGTATTTCCGGCCCTCACCAGCGGCCAGGGTATTGTGACCATTAAAACAAAATTTATATTTGGATAAATCTTAAGTTTACTCCAGCATTCTAAAACTGAAAAAATTTTCTAAAAACCGTCCCCATAACTGCGGACGGTTTTTGTTTTGTTTAGATTCTCCCTTGTTTATTTTTTTGCGAACATGTAAATTCAACGACTTATGTAATGTTTGAAAAGAGGATTGCATGATGCGATTAAAACGAACCCACACCTGTGGAGAGTTATGTAAAACGCAGGTAGGTCAGGAAGTAATACTGAATGGCTGGGTGGATAACTGGCGCAATCTGGGAGGCCTGTTATTTATCGGACTGCGCGACCGATATGGAATTACCCAGGTGGTTTTTTCGCCGGAAACATCACCCGAGTTATATGAATCGGCTAAAAAATTACGTTCTGAGTATGTGGTGGGAGTAAAAGGTATTGTTCAATTACGACCAGCTAATGCCGTCAATCCTGAACTCAGAACCGGAGAGATTGAAATTTTAGCGCGAGACCTGGAGATTCAAAATCCATCCAAGACATTGCCTTTTGAATTAAAAGACTATGCAGAAAAATCTGAAGAGTTAAGATTGAAATACCGGTATCTTGATTTGCGTCGGCCGGTCTTGCAGAAAAATTTAATGGTTCGGCACCAGCTCGCCCAGCTCACTCGCCAATTTTTTACAGAACGACAATTTGTGGAAATCGAAACTCCCTTTCTTACGAAAAGTACCCCCGAAGGAGCGCGTGATTTTGTCGTACCATCACGTATCTATCCAGGTAAAATTTATGCCCTACCACAGTCCCCGCAAACCTATAAGCAAATTCTGATGATCTCCGGATTTGACCGCTATTTTCAAATAGTGAGATGTTTCCGGGATGAAGACTTGCGCAAAGACCGACAACTGGAATTCACCCAATTAGACATCGAAATGTCTTTTATTGATGAATCGGATATCATGCAACTGATGGAAGAATATTTACAAACCGTTTTTGACCAGCTACTGGGGATAAAATTAGAAAGACCCTTTCCACGCCTACCTTACCAGCAGGCGATGGAAGAGTATGGAAGCGATAAACCGGATCTTCGATACAATTTAAAAATTCAGAATTTGACGTCAGTATTTACCCATTCTGAATTTCAGATCTTTCGCAAAATTTCACAGGAAGCGGGATTCATAGGGGCGTTGGTTTTACCGCAGGCTGTTTCCTACGGCCGAAAACAAATCGATCTGCTGAATGAATATGTAAAAAGCCTGGGGGGAGCAGGAGTCGCTCATGTAAAAAAAGTAAAAAATACTCTGGAAGGAGGTATCAGTAAATATCTTTCCGCGGTAGAAGTGCAAAACTTAATAAATCTTTTACCGGAAGTGGAAGATGCTCTAATTCTGATCATTGCCGATAGTGATCGGGAAAAATCGCAGACTTTACTGGGATTTTTAAGGCAAAAATTAGCAGAGGATCTGGGGTTGATCGATCCGTCGAAATTTGTTTTGTCCTGGACCGTTGATTTTCCCTTATTAGAAATGGATCCAGTGGAGAATCGCTATGTGGCCCGGCATCATCCTTTTACTTCTCCGAAAGATGAAGACCTGGGCTTGCTGGATGGTGCAGCAGAAAAAGCGAAGGCCAAAGCGTACGATTTAATCCTCAATGGTTTTGAAATCGCTGGGGGCAGTATCCGGATTTATCAACGGGAAATCCAGGAAAAAATGTTTGCGGTTTTAAAAATCGATCCTCAGGAAGCTCGAGAAAAGTTCGGATTTTTATTAGAAGCGCTGGAATATGGTGCGCCTCCTCATGGTGGAATCGCCTTTGGTTTTGACCGTTTAGCCATGATCTTAACCTCCTCTTCGTCCATACGCGATGTCATTGCTTTTCCCAAGACCACCGGCGCTCTGGCGCCGATGGAAAATGCCCCCACTCCCATCAGTGAGCATCAACTTCGAGAATTAGGATTGGCGTTGATAAAAAACAAATAGATTTCCGTATTCAACGAATATATTAATCCTCTAAAGTATAAGAATAAATTGACGATAAATAATTAAAATTGGAACTCAGGATATATACTGATCGAAAAGATGATCAAATTGCACCGCCAGAACTATGGAAATTGTTAACTTACAGGAAAATCATATAAATATCGCTTGACAAAATTTGAATATTTTATTATAATTCGAAAGTTCACTTGTCTAACGATAGGAGGCGTGTATGTCGAAAATTAAAAAATTAGTAATTCTCAGTCTCATTGTTGTCTTCGCCTTTTCCCTGCTGGTAACTACTGGTTGCAGTCGGCATCCCAATGAAAAACAAATTCAAGCGATGGAAGAAGCCAGAAGTGCCTGCTTGGCGGCTGAACAAAAACTAAATGAAGTTCAGAAAGAGCGTTCGGGTCTGGAAAGCCAGCTGCAGATGAAAAAAGCCGAACTGGATAAAGTTCAAAAGGAAAAGGCACACGTTGAGCAGGGATTATCCACCTGGAAAGATAATTAATAATGGCGAGGAGGAAAACAATGAAAACAATCCAATTATTAAGCCTGATCGTAGTACTAACAGTTTTTAGCTTTTCTCTGATGGCTCAATCCTATGACTACAAAAAAATGTCAATGGATGAGTATAAGGCCGAGTTGGCCAAATGGCAAAAATGCGAAGCCGATAATAAAGCCAAAATAGCCGAAGAAGAAGCCCAGGTTGCCAAACTGAAAGGCGAAATAGCGGCCGTAGATCAGCAAATTGAAACCACCTGGAATGAAATCTATGCCTTACTGGGAACAGATAAAGCCGGTTACCAGGAATATCTTGGAAATTTAAAAAGCCTGGAGAACGAATTAAACGGCTTTGTGGCATTATCTCCAGAAGATATTTATTCTCGCAAAGGTGAACTGCAGGGATTTGAAGATCGCCTGGCTGCTCTAAAGAAAGATAAGAGAATTTTGAGCACTGAAGCCCAGGGTTTGATCTCCCGCATTGAAAATCTTGTTGCCCAGGCTGAGGAAAAAGGAAAACCGGCTGCTGCGGGCATGTATGAAGTCGTCCGCGGTGACTATCTGTGGAAAATCGCGAAAAAGCCGGATATTTATGGCGATCCATATGCCTGGATAAAAATTTATACCTATAATCGTGATCAGATCAATGATCCGAACTTAATCTACCCCAAACAGGTATTCCGCATTGCCCGTATGGCCGGACCAGATGAATACTGGGTAGCCAAAGGTGAATTTCTCTCAGGGATTGCCGGTAAATTGTATGGTAGCACTTTCAAATGGCAGAGATTGTATGAAGCCAATAAATCGGTGATTGATGATCCCAATCTTATCTATCCGCATATGGTGCTGAAGGTTCCGCAATAATACCCTATCGCTCAATTGTGTTGATGAAAATAATTTTTCAAAAAGGCTCTTGGCATTGGCTGAGAGCCTTTTTGTTTGAAATGATTTAAAAAATTTCCTATCTTATCGATCGTTTTATCAGGTTCCTGATTAATTTAATGGAGGATTATTCGTTTATCAATGATGACTGAAGTAAATTCAGAACAAAAGATATTTGTGATCGAGAAAATTGATCCTCTGATCTTATATGGAGTAGGGGATGAATTACTCAAACTCATCGAAAAAAATCTTCATGTGCAACTTCTGGCACGGGGAAATCAGATTAAAATTATTGGGCATCCCGCTGTTATAAAAATGACCGAGGATGTTCTCAGCGAGCTTATTTTTATCGCTAATCGCAACAAATCTCTGGACCAGCGGGATGTGGAAACCGTGATCAACATTGTGAAGGCAAATTCGATTGAATTGCCTTTCGAAGGTAAAAAGAAAACCATCCATTCCGCCCAGGAACTGGAAGAAGTCATCTTATTTACTCAGCGTGGGTTTATTAAACCCAGAACCGCCGGTCAGAAAAGAATTGTGAAAGCCACCCGTGAGAATGATATTGTGATCATTATCGGTCCGGCCGGAACCGGGAAAACCTATCTGGCAGTAGCGCTGGCTGTAAATGCCTTAAAAAATAAGGAGGTGGATAAAATTATTTTAGCCCGACCCGCCGTGGAAGCCGGTGAAAGTTTAGGATTTTTACCGGGCGATCTGCTGGAAAAAATTGATCCGTACCTGCGGCCACTCTATGATGCTCTCGATGAAATGGTGCCCAAAGACCTGCTGAAAAAATATATGGAGCAAAGAATTATTGAAGTGATTCCTTTAGCCTACATGCGCGGTCGCACGTTGAATAATGCCTATGTGATTCTGGATGAAGCTCAAAATGCCACTTCCATGCAAATGAAAATGTGTCTCACCCGTCTGGGAGTAAATTCACGAGCGATCATCAATGGAGATGTTACCCAGGTGGATCTTCCCAACACTGCCACCTCAGGACTCATCGAAATTCAAAAAATTCTGGGAGGAATACAGGGGATTGAATTTGTGTATCTCGACCGTTCGGATGTCGTGAGACATCGGCTGGTGCGAGATATCATCGATGCCTATGATAAGAAAAATAATCATCACTCAGAGTAAATAAATGAAGCCTCCGACAGAAATAGTGATTGTCTCCGCGGTACGAACACCGGTGGGTTCATTTAATGGGGTACTGGCATCATTGACTGCGCCTCAATTGGGAAGTCTGGTCGTTCGGGAAGCTTTACAACGAGCGAATCTTGCGGCTGATCAGGTTGATGAGGTCATTATGGGCAACGTCCTCACCGCGGGTGAAGGACAGGCCCCGGCCAGGCAGGCAGCTATCTTTGCCGGATTACCATCGTCAGTCGGGTGTATGACTATTAACAAAGTCTGCGGTTCTGGTTTAAAAGCGGTGATGTTGGCTGCTCAGAGCATCGCTCTGGGTGAATCCCGGATTATTGTGGCGGGAGGAATGGAGAGCATGTCCAATGTCCCCTATTATTTACCGAAGGCTCGTTTTGGTTATCGGTTAGGGCATGGAGAAATTCTGGATGGCATGATTTACGATGGTTTATGGGATGTCTATCATAATTATCACATGGGTAATGCGGCAGAATTATGTGCTCGTGAGTTTAAAATATCCCGTGAAGTGCAAGATCAATATGCCGTTCTGAGCTATCAACGTGCCCTGCAGGCTCAGAAAGAGGGATGGTTCGAGCAGGAAATTGTACCCGTTGTCATCAAGAGCAAAACAGAAGAAATGGTCGTCCGCAAAGATGAGGAACCGGAAAAAGTGAAATTTGAGAAGATCCCTTCACTGAAGCCGGTATTCGAGAAAGAAGGAACGGTAACTGCGGCAAATGCTTCGAAAATTAATGACGGCGCGGCGGCGCTGGTGATCATGTCCAGGGCAATGGCGGAGAAGCTGCATCTTCAGCCACTGGCAAAAATTACGGGATATGCCACCGCCTCCAAAGATCCGGAGTGGTTCACTACCGCTCCAGCTGATGCCATACAAATCTTACTGCAGAAAAAAAATATGCGCATTTCTGACATTGATCTCTTTGAAATAAATGAAGCTTTTGCTGTAGTCAACCTGGCTGTAAATAAACTTCTACAGCTCTCTACTGATAATAGTAATATTGCGGGAGGGGCAATCGCCTTAGGTCATCCAATAGGTGCCAGCGGAGCTCGAATTTTGACCACACTGCTGTTTAATTTAAAAAGAACCAGTGGCAAACGAGGAATTGCCGCACTTTGTATCGGAGGCGGGGAAGCGGTTGCTTTAATGATAGAAATGCTTTAAGGAGTCTATCGTGGAAATTACATCGGTTGCGGTAATTGGAAGTGGTACCATGGGTAATGGTATTGCTCATGTTTTTGCCTTAAGTGGATTTTCAGTGCTGTTAGTTGACATCCGGGAAGAATATTTACAAAATGCGTTAAAAACGATTCAAAAAAATTTAGAGCGCCAGGTCAGAAAAGAAATAATAACTGAAGAGTTGGCCAGGCAGGCTCTGGAAAGGATTGCAACGTCTATTTCTTTAGAGGATTGCAAGGAATCAGAGGTCATCATTGAAGCAGTAGTCGAAGATCTGAAAATTAAAAAAGATGTTTTTTCCCGATTAGATCGAATATCAAAAAAAGAGGCAATTTTTGCCACCAATACTTCCTCGCTGTCCATTACCACTTTAGCGGCTTCGACGAACCGGCCCCACCAGTTTATCGGGATGCACTTTATGAATCCTGTGCCGGTAATGAAACTCGTTGAAATTATTCGTGGACTGACCACCAGTGATGAAACATGCCAGACGATAATCGACCTGGCCAAACAATTGGGAAAAGTGCCGGTCGAGGTCAATGATTTCCCGGGATTTATTTCAAATCGCATTTTAATGCCCATGCTCAATGAAGCCATGTTTTGTTTGATGGAAGGAGTGGCGGAAAAAGAATCCATCGATACGGTGATGAAGCTGGGCATGGCCCACCCGATGGGCCCTCTGGAATTAGCAGATTTTATCGGTCTGGATGTGTGTCTGGCCATCATGGAGGTTTTATATACAGGTTTTCGTGATTCAAAATACCGTCCCTGTCCATTGTTAGTGAAAATGGTATCGGCTGGGTACTTAGGACGAAAAACAGGAAGAGGTTTTTATGAGTATCCGGTTGAAAAAAAATAAAAATAGTAATCGTTGACGTATAACACGAGATTCTCTTTTAATGTTCATTATTTACAGCCAATTAAAGAAGTTTGATCACAAGGATGGAGATCAAGGTTTGTCACGGCGGCAATCACGTCGGTTTGCTCTGCAAGTATTATTTTGCAACGAGTTCTTGAATGAGGATATTGACGAAATTATCCAGCGGGTGGCAAAAACGTTGCAGAATAAAGTCGATCAGTTCAGCAAGGAAATTATCACTCGAACCTCTGAGCAGTCCGAAGAGCTGGATAGGTTGATCGTACAGAGTCTGGTTGATCGGAATATGGAACGGCTGGCGATTCTGGAACGTGTGCTTCTGCGGATGTCGTTATGCGAACTACTTTACTTTCCGGATATTCCCATCGAAGTGACGTTAAATGAGGCTATTGACCTCGGCAAAGAATTCATCAGTTTGAAAAGCAGTCGCTTTGTGAATGGATTATTGGATGCGCTGGTTAAAAGACTGGATAAAGATAAAAAAATAAATAAAACCCTTTTGGCCAGACTGCCCTCCAAATTGAAAAAAGGTCAAAAGCAAAATAAGGAAATTAATCTGTGAGAGTGGTAGTCTTATCTGACATTCATTCCAATCTGGCAGCTCTGCGGACCGCTTTCGATTATATTGAAAAATTAAAGCCTCATAAAATTGTCTGTCTGGGAGATATTGTCGGTTATGGTCCCCGCCCCAATGAATGCGTGGAGTTGGTTCAGCAGAAATGCCAGATCTATCTGATGGGCAACCACG
>CAYMXZ010000019.1:0-23577 GCA_964394475.1 uncultured Caldithrix sp.
TTTGAAAAAACTTATTGCGTGACGGCGCTCCATTTGAGCGCCGTTTTTATTTGTGCCGGGTAGTCGGTGAAAACAATTTCATATTGAATCTGGTGATAGTTATTCTCTAAATTCCATCGATTTAATTATTTTTGATATGCCTAGGATATTTTTAACCCTTACTTTTCTTCTGCTGGGTACCTTCTCAGCTTCGCAAGGAGCAGAATTTCTCGATACACAACCCATTCGTGGGATATGGATCGTCAGGCACTGGTTGACGTCTCCGGCTCGTATCGACTCGGTTCTTGCACTATGCCGACACCTTGGCTTTACTGATCTGTTTGTGCAGATCAGAGGGAGAGGCGATGCCTATTATAACAGTCAATATGAATCGCGTGCCAAGGAAGTCAAAGATCCTGAGTTTGACCCGTTGGAGTACCTGCTGAGTCAGGCGGCTAATGATCATCTTCGTATCCATGCCTGGTTGAATGTGTTTTACATCTGGAGCAAAGATACCTTACCCTCTGATTCTCTGCACATCGTTCACAGACGAACAGATTGGCTGGCCCGTTCTGTCCATCAGCCAGATGTGTTAATCGATTATCCTCGTGCAATGAAAAATGCACGATTGGAAGGATTATATGTTTCGCCTCTCCATCAGGAAGCGCAGGAACATTTCATCAATATTGTACTGGATATTATTCATCATTATCCTGTTTCTGGAATTCATCTGGATTATATTCGCTATCCCGATCAGAGTTTTGATATTCACCCGCAGATCGTGAAAGGATTTAAAAGACGCTATGTTCTGGATCCTCAGCAATTTTTAGTTCGTCCAGAAATATTTGCGCAGAAATTCAGTATTGCTGGTTATGAAATCTTTTATGATCAATGGCGGAAATATTTGATGAATGGTCTATCAGATTTTGTCAAAAGAATATCTCAAACGATTCGGGATGAAAATGAGCAGATTTTTTTATCAGCAGCGGTGAAACCGGATATCATCGAAGCCCATTGGCGGTATTATCAGGATTGGGATCGCTGGCTGAAGGAAAGATGGCTGGATTTTGCCGTGCCGATGAATTATGCTAACGACAACGAAGTTTTTCACCAGCGTATCGATCAATATCTAGATCGGCTGGAAGATGATCCGTATATAGTGGGAATTTCACTTTACAATCAGGATGAACAACTGGTCATTCGCAAAATTGCACAGGTCATGTCTCTGGAAAATCCCGGATTTGTTCTTTTTTCATTTGATCAATTACCTAAAATGAAACGATTGCAACAGTATTTAAAGAAATTGGCTGAAAACTGATGGAGGAACAAATCAGGAAAGGTTTAAGTTCAGAAAAACATGTCGAATAGGCGCTAAAAAATTTTTCTTCTGCTTTATGAGAAAAATATGAAATAATTTAAATCTGATTTTATTATTTTAAGAAAAAAGACAGCGTAGAATTTATAACTGGTAGAAATAAAATTTTGCCAATAAAACATAGTGAGATAAAGAAAGAAACTATATTTTTAAGGGAGAAGAAATGTCTAGAGAAATCCGGGCACCTCGCGGTAAAAAATTAAATACCAAAGGCTGGCATCAGGAAGCGGCACTCCGCATGCTGATGAATAATCTGGATCCGGAAGTAGCCGAAAAACCAGCCGAATTAATTGTATATGGAGGGACTGGAAAAGCGGCCCGCGACTGGGAAGCATTTGAAGCTATTGTCAAATCCCTGAAAGAATTGGAAAATGATGAAACATTATTGGTACAGTCTGGCAAGCCGGTAGGTATTTTTAAAACATTCTCTTATGCGCCGCGAGTGCTGATTGCTAATTCAAATCTGGTTGGTCATTGGAACAATTGGGAATATTTCAGAGAGCTGGAGCAAAAAGGTTTGATGATGTACGGTCAGATGACGGCGGGCAGCTGGATTTATATCGGCACGCAGGGAATATTGCAGGGAACATATGAGACTTTTGCCGAAGTGTCGCGTCGTCGATTTAATGGAGATCTGGCGGGAACGCTCTCCTTAACAGCCGGCCTGGGAGGAATGGGGGGTGCTCAGCCCCTGGCTGTCACCATGAACAATGGGGTGGTTATTGTGGTGGAAGTTGATGAAAAGCGCATTCAACGCCGGCTGGATACCGGTTATCTGGATGTCATGTCCCGCAATTTTGATGATGCGCTGAAGAAGGCAATGGATGCCAGGGCAAAAAAACAACCGCTCTCTATCGGACTGCTGGCCAATGCGGCCGATATTTTTCCGGAGTTTGTCAGGCGAAATATTATTCCGGATATTGTCACCGATCAAACCTCAGCTCATGACGAATTGAATGGGTATGTTCCGGCTGGAATTCCCTACCAAGAGGCTCTTGAACTGCGCAAAAAAGATCCGAAAAAATATATAGCTTTATCTTATCAGAGCATGAAAAGACATTGTCAGGCCATGGTGGAATTGCAGAAACGGGGAGCTGAGGTATTCGATTATGGCAACAACCTGCGCGGTCAGGCGCAGAAGGCAGGTCTGAATGATGCTTTTGCCTATCCGGGTTTCGTGCCGGCTTACATCCGTCCGTTGTTCTGCCAGGGCAAAGGACCGTTCCGTTGGGCGGCGCTTTCCGGCGAGCCAGAGGATATTTACCGCACTGATGAACTCATTAAAGAATTATTTCCAAAGGATAAAGCCTTGATTCGATGGATTGATATGGCTCATAAGAAAGTGAAATTTCAGGGATTACCTTCTCGGATTTGCTGGCTGGGTTACGGAGAAAGAGCGAAAGCCGGTCTGGCGATAAATGAACTGGTAAAGAAAGGCGAAATTAAAGCGCCGATCGTCATCGGTCGTGACCATCTGGATTGCGGCTCAGTGGCTTCACCCAATCGCGAAACGGAAAGCATGAAAGATGGCAGTGATGCTGTGGCAGACTGGCCGTTGCTAAATGGAATGTTGAATGTGGCCTCTGGCGCTTCCTGGGTGAGCATGCATAATGGCGGAGGAGTGGGCATTGGACTCTCACAGCACTCCGGAATGGTGATGGTAGCTGATGGTACCGATGATACGGCTCGGCGGATCGAACGGGTTCTGACCAATGATCCGGGTACCGGAATAATGCGCCATGTGGACGCTGGCTATCAGGAAGCAATCGATTTTGCGAAGTCCCACGGGGTGAAAATACCGATGCTGGGAAAGTAATGAGAACGTTATACCGTTATACCGGTATAACGGTATAACGTTCTAGCACCTGTAATATCACTTCATCAGAATCATCTTTCTCACTATCTGTCCATCTGCAGTGATGATTTGATAGAGATACATCCCGGTTCCCACCGGACTGCCAGCATCATTACAGCCATCCCACTCTATCTGGTGATAACCTGCTGGTTGATTGTCGAAACTGTAGCGGCGAATACGCTGCCCCAGGGTATTATAAACATTTATTTCTACCATACCTGCTTTCGGCAAACCATAGGTTATTTGTGTGCTGGGATTAAATGGATTGGGATAATTGGGTAGCAGCTCTAAATTTTTCGGAGCTAAAACCATACGTTCATCTGTGTTCGTAACCATCGTCACGGTCATATGCACTGGAATCAGAAAGAAAGGTCGAGCCGGATCATTGCTCTCTATCTGTAAACTCGCCCAGAATTCGCCGAGGGGAAAATTTTGAGTTCGAAACTTCAATCTTATATCTTGCTGAGATTGAGGTGGAATGATACCGGATAATGGCTCTGCAGTCAACCAGGAATGCTTGCTGATTAAAACGGCCAGACTATCTTCCAAATAAGTCGTGTTATAGGCGATTAATAGGCCATCATTTCCTTCCGCATTCTGGATTCCCACTGTGGCACCATCGAGAGCGCCATCCATGTGTAAGTATTGAAAGAGAATATTGCCATTGGGATACAGAATAACCTGAAAAGTGAACGGGCCACCGCCCAATGCAGAATAAATATTCTGATATTGAATCACAAATTTTGATCCCTGGTTTTCTACATATATTTTGGAATCAGAAGTATAACTCAGATAATCCCAAAATGGAGCAATGAGAGCACGCGGTGCCAGCAAGCTTGGTAGAGCGACATTGTTATAGGAGACTGAGTAAGTGGTGAAGCTCATCCAACCGTTGGTACAAATTCTGATGCTGGAATACTCTTGCCCATAGAATGTGAAAGGAAATCCGATATTGATCAAATTACTGATGCCGCTGCTGCCGGTGAAAGGGAGCTCAGTGCCACTGGCGGAAATGTCAATCCATGCAAAGGCCGGTCCGCTCGGTTCATTACTGTCGATCCAGATGTGTCCGTAATTATCTGAACCGCCAGTCCCTTCCAATCCGCCGCCAGGATTATATCCCGCAATCTGTATATTAAAATGTAATTCACCCATTCCCTGATTGATAATCTGTATGACCCGTTCGGCGCTGTCAGTGACGGTCATCTCTTTATGTAAAATAGACACGCTGGCGCTGATCGCTGGGGCATAGATTCCGCTCCCGGTGACATCAAAAGTAATATGAAAACTTTGCGGGTCTGAACTCTCGATGTAAAAAGAGCTCTGGTAATCGCGGCTGCTATCCGGAGTAAATTTGATTTGAGCAGGTCTGGATAGATTTGGTGCCACATAAGCAGGTATATTATCTGCATAAAAGTGTGGATCTTCACTGACGATGTGATGAATAAATAATGTGTCTGGTCCGCTGTTAGAAATAATGAGAGTCAGTGAACTGGTAAAATTCAAAAAAGTGGGAGGAAAGTTTAACTGTAAGGGAGTGACACTTATCTTCGCCCCTTTTCGTACCGTTAAGAATAATCGTCTGTTCCATTCATATCCTCCATCGGCGGTTATTCTTACATCGATCGGTAGCTGATACAGATGGGGGGCGTTCACTGAAACCAGTCCTTCAAAGACACCCTCAATTTTTTGGAGAGAAGGGTCAACTGTACCAAATGAATGTTGCATCACTAATAAGTTCAGCAAAGTATCTGGCGAACTGATAGTGGCAATAACGTTCTGAGCTGGCTCGATTCCTATATTTTTTATTGATAACTGCAGGAATAAATGTTCTCCCGCTTCGGCAATTCTATTATTATTACTTAAAGTGTCAACTACCACAAATTTTTCAGCCAGAATGTACGGACCCTGAGGAGGCAGGATCTCAATACTGCCCTGATGGGGAATATAGTTGTGATGAGTGATGGTGATCTTCCCGGTTACCGGGGTTGAAATTTGTGGATTGAGAAAGACCTCCCCGTTAGCATCCGTGTATCCACGGGCATAATTTCCCATGCTATCCGAGTAGCATACCAGAACTCCCTCCAGAGGTCCCTGAGCATTTGTCACTGTTATTGGGAAAGGGACATTGAAAAAAGCCGCTGCTGGATAGTTCACAGTCAATGACTGGGGAATGCGGGTCCATACCTGCAATTCCGGTTCACCAACCAGCAGGGACTGATACATTGTTACCGATGAACCAACCGCGCCAAATGCCTGGAACATATGCAGTCGTCCATAGTCGATCACATTACCAAAGGCGGTAATGCTGTCAGATAGAATAGCCCGAACCATACCGCGGGCCAGCGTATCCGGTTCATAGGCGCTGCATGATTCAGTAAATGCCATAATGCCGACTGATCCTTTGTTCAAATTATTTTTCAACCAGACTTCGGCGAAAACATCGTAAGACTCGTCTAAGTCGGCATTATTGCAAGCGACACTGCTAATCACTGGTTGTTTTTCCCCATTATTCAGGGCCATGATGTTGGAATTGGAAAATCCAGTAGTACCCCAGGAAGTGGGTGAACCATGCCCAATGTAATAAAGGTAACTAACTCCACTATTCACCGCGTTATTTACATTGCTGATAGTCGCGTTACCCAGGTTATCTCCTAAATGATAAACAGGGTTATATCCGTAATTCTGAAACCTGGCTTTCGCCCAGAAACCAGCTGTAGGATCCTGAAAATCACTGCTGTTGATCACCAGAGCCGATTGCATCCAGGATGGATTGGCGATATAAGGTTCCCGCTCATAGCGAATCAATTTGCTGAAAACGATGTCAGCCTCAGCAGTGGTCCTGATCGAAATACGCCCACCGGAGATGTCAGGCAAAATGTCATTTCCTTCCAGTAAATAATAGGGAACATCGCTCATACTTCCCGACATATTGAACCAGGGGATAAAGTTCACATCACCTACCAGAAGCAGATAGTCTGGTTTGTCAGTAGCTGTGTTATAGAGGTTCTGAATAAAATTCTTTATCTGGGTAGTAGTGGGATTGCTTCCAATTTCGGATAAACGATACACAGTGGTGGCAATTCCCTTTTGGTGTTTCCAGGCAGCAAATGGCAGGACTTCATTATAGAATTGATCGTGAGTGATGATAATCATTTCCGGCATCCCGTTAATACCCGGTGTTAGTTCGGTACATTGCCGGTAATTGAGAATAAAAGTGTCATAAATGTTTCGGTAACGAGTTGATTCATATCTTTCGAAATTATTTTTTTCATTTATACCATGAGATGAAACCTGATGAATTTCGATTTCCATTTCTTTGATGATTCTAATCATGCGACGTGCTGGATTGTATTGAACCGGATAAATAGCGACTGGCAGTACCCGATATTCCCGTAAAATTGCCGTTTCCTGAGCCATGGCTGGTTGAGAAGGATACCAGGTATCATTTTGATAAAAATCGGTATCAATCATAAAAGGAAGTGACGCGATAGTACCGTCCGGTGCTCGTTCAGGACTGGGTTGTGCGGGGTAAATCAGGTAATCAGGTAATTCTTCCTCTATAGTAGAAAGAATATTTATTTCGAAGGAACCCTGTGGGGAAATGGCAATCAACTGGATAGATTGGGGAACTTCTGGTTTTCCAACTTCCCGTGTTCCGCCAAAACCGCTCAGAGTGATTCGCTGATAGGTCGTTCCGTTATATTCCAATGGAGATATGTGAATTTCAGGAGGTATGATTTTTACCCGAGTATACTGCGGATGAGAATCCACTACCTGATAGACTTCTTTATTTGAGCCATTACCAACCGCTGACAAATTAGATATTCCCCATAAACAGGTGATCATTAAGACGCTGTAAACTGACCGTAATGAAAAATTCATGATTAAACTCTATTCGTATTGGTTAAAAAATGGATTGAAAATTGATTTGAGAAAAATAAAAGAAGATTCTTTTTGAGAATGGTAGATGTCAAGGCAATTATTCCATTAGTTGCCTTAAAATATAGGTAATTTACAGAGGATTCAAAATGGTTTTTATAGAATCAAATGATAGAGATAAAAATTACTGTTCCTCTCTTTCCTCTTCCTGCATTATGGTGAACCAGTCAATTTTGCGGGTGAGGTACATGACCAGTGCCAGAGCGATAAATAGTCCTGAGCCGCCCATCAGCAGGGCATAATCCTGCAATTGAAGATTCACATACAGAAATCCATAAAGTAAAGCTAATACGGTCGCTATGATGAGCATGAATCGGCTATCGTGCAGGATAGCTTTTGCATAGAGGGAAATCAAAACCATTAACCCTAAACTGGAAATGAAATAGGCCAGAGAAAAACTCAAATGTTCCGCGAAGGAGAGCAGCAAGATATAAAATAGAACCAACCCTAATCCAACCAATAAATATTGAATGGGATGCAGGATTTTTTTATTCAGCACCTCAATTAAAAAGAACGCCAGGAAGGTCAGGCTGACAAACAAAATGGCATATTTAAGAGTACGAGTGGTTTTCTGATATTGATCAACTGGATAAAATAGTCTGACTCCGAAAAAAGTATTATCGAAATCGAAGGGAGTGTCGAATGAAATTTGAGGAAGATTGCGATTGAGATGCAGAATGTTCCACTCTGCCGTAAATTTATTTTCCTGGATATTTCGGCTTCTGGGTAGAAAATTTCCGGTAAAGCTGGGATGCGGCCAGTCGGAACTGAGAAAGGTCTGGGTATATTTACCTGCTGGTGTAATGCGGATCTCTTCACTCCCGTTTAAATAAAGCGTAAAAGAAAAAGGATAATTTTGCCGTTCAGCTGACAGCGGTGATTTCAGATGAAATCCCTGATTGAGGGTTGTACAATATAAGATTCCTGTCTCCGCATCAAAGAGGTGATCATCCCATTTCAGCTGAATGGGATCGGTAACTCCCTTTAAATCACTTACCGCAAATTCCATAATGGCATCCTGAAATTCTATGATGCCCTCTTTAAGATTTAAATTCTTCAGATCATTTAGATTAAAATTTCCATGAATTTCTAATCGAGAACCATACAAAATAATCTGGTAAATTCCGCGATAACGAACTTCTGGATGAAGTTCTCCCTGAATATTCAATGTTTCTGGCAAGAGATAAACATAGCGCAGGCATTTTGTCAGATTACCATGTTTGTCACTTTGGTGATAGGTTATCGGAATAGATAGAACCGGCCCGGTGAGCTGTTGAGTCTCACCCCATTTGGCGGTGATTTCTTCCAGAACTTCAGTTCGTCGGTGTTCACGCTCAGCAATAATTATTTTAATCATCGTGGATGGTATCAGCAGGAGAACGATAAGTCCCCCGATGATAAGGAGCTTCACTCCAACCGATGGTTTCTGCCGGTGGTTTACCATGGTTACTCACTTTCTGAATTTTTTAATGATTAATTTATTAAATGGCTTCAGCCAGGGGGACTCTACCAAAACGCCGCTCTCGCTGATGAAATTTTTGAATGATCCTTTTCAGGTGATAAGGATGAAAATCCGGCCACATAATACGGGTAAAGTACAATTCCGCATAGGCAGATTCCCACAATAGAAAATCACTCAGTCGCTGCTCACCGCCGGTTCTGATAAGCAGATCGACTTCACAGGGCAAAGAATATCCGGTAGTCTGGTTATTCAGTAGTGCGGAAAATTCTTCTCGGGTTATCGGATGGTCATGGTTTAGTTTTTGAGCAGCCGCCAGAATGGCATCTCGCGCTGAATAATCAATGGCCACCCGTAAATTCAGATTACTTCCATAAATGGTACGAGATTCGGCCGTATGCATTAAATTCACTAACGAGGGGTTCAGACGGTCTCGCCGACCAATGAAAATTAATCGAACTCCCTTCTCCACACATTTATCGATTTCAGTTTTTAGATAAGACTGGAATAAATTCATTAAAAAATCAACCTCATATTTTGGGCGGTGCCAGTTATCAGAGGAAAAGGCATAGAGCGTCAATGTTGAAATGCCATGTTCTGGAGCGGCTTCAATAATCCGACGGGCTCGTTCAGCCCCCACCTGATGACCAAAATAGCGTGGCTTTCCCTGTCGTGTCGCCCAGCGCCCATTGCCATCCATAATAATAGCCACATGCAAACCATTTTTTGAATAAACTAATTGCTTGCTTTTCATACGCTTCCTCGTTTGATAAGTTGATAAGGTCGTGTTAGTTGAGTCAGGATTACTGCTGGATGATGAATGATACTGTGAATGGAACTGTGAAATGAGAAATGGTTTATAATATTCACTTTATCTTTGATATCAACAGCCTGGCGATGATGATGGGTTGATAAAATAAAAGTTGGCAACCACTTTCTTTTTATAGAAATTATCCCGGTAAGGATTAAAAGATGGGCAATTATGATAACGATCCTTGTAACCAATTGGTTTTTAATCACTCATTTTTATTAAAATTAGTAAAATACAGATTAAATAAAATGAGATTGTTGTGAGATATTTTTGAGAAATTGATCATGACAGATGCGATCTCCGAATATCGACTGGATGATTTTTTTATTGATCTTCGCAACCGACAATTATGGCGTGGGCAAGAGCTCATTCCTCTGAATTCAAAATATTTTGATGTGTTGGTTTTTCTGCTTACCCGGCCCAATCAACTGGTGACCCGTCAACAGCTTTTTGAACATATCTGGCAGGATGTGATTGTAACGGATTGGGCGCTCAGTCAATGCATTAAAGATATTCGAAAAGCGTTAGGAGACGATGCGGCCCATCCCCGCTATATCAAAACCATCCCCAAGCACGGTTTTATGTTTTTGCGTCAGGCAGCACCAGTCCAGCACGGAGAAACGCCCTTCCCAAAAGTTGGTGCGGTGAATACTTATAGCCGACGTCCCTATAAGTTTTTGGATTTCTACAGGGAGGAAGATGCTGAATATTTTTTTGGTCGTGAATCCGAGATCGAAGTAATTTGTTCCAAAATTGTGTCACATCGATGTTTTGTGTTATACGGGAGATCTGGAGTTGGAAAAAGTTCTCTCACTCATGCGGGATTACTACCGGTATTGAAAAAAAGGGGTTATGATGCAAAGGTCATCAACAGTTATCAAAATCCTCTGCTGGAGATAAATAATAGTCTCATTCGGCTCTCTTCCGTTGTCAGTGAATCAAAAAGTGAGCAAAAAAGCGCATCTATTTCTGTAAATGAGCGAAGAGAGATTATTTGTCTGTTTGATCAGTTTGAAGAGTTTTTTACCATAACTCCTCTGGAGATTAGAAAAGAATTTAAGAGAGAACTGGGCAATCTGCTTGCGGGAAATCAGGTTATCATGCGATTGGTTTTTACCATCCGGGAGGATTTTCTGGCGGAAATGAATTTTTTCAAAGACCTATTCCCGGAAATCTTTCACCATGAATATCGCTTACAGCGTCTGGAGCCCGAACAGGCCATCAAAGCAATAATGCAACCGGCTCAAAAATATGGATTGGTCTATGAGTCTCGTTTGGGTGAGCAGATTGTGCAAGACCTTCTGGAGCACGGCCTGGTGGATCCTCCCCAACTGCAAATTGTGTGCGATACTTTGTTTGACCAGCGTGACAGCTCTTCTCATATTTCGCTACAGAGTTATCAGAAATTAGGAGGAGCGGCTGGTATTTTGAGTCGCTATATCAAAAGAGTGTTTGATCGATTTCGACCTGAGGAAATTGAGTTGGCGAAATCCATTTTGATTAACTTGGTTTCTGTCAATGGCCGGCGTTTGCTGTTACCAGTAAGTCAGTTGGAATCTCAGTTGTCAGGCCGATATGCCCCTGCCAGCCGAATCAGGCAAACCATGGAAGACCTTGCGCAGGCTCGCCTTTTGCGTTTTCGAATTCAGGAGGGACAGGCCTGGATAGAGATTACTCATGATTTTTTAATTCCGGAAATTTCTTCCTGGATGACCACCGAAGAACTCAATGAAAAAAAAGCCAGGAGTCTTTTGGTGCGGGCTATGGAAAATTTTGAAGCCCATCAATTGCTTTTGGATCCGGATGCCATCGATGTGATTTTACCTCTGGGTGAACAGTTAAACATGACTCCCGAGCAGGCGGAGCTATTGTTAAAAAGTCTTTTAAATTGTGGGAAAACCGTGCCGCGCTGGTTGGTATTGAAAGCCCCATCAGCGGAAAATCTAATCATGGAAGCCGTGAGCCATGAAAAGCCCGAGATTCGCCTGGCGGCTATCCAATCGACAATTTATATTCAGGATCCGCGCCTATTGAAAATTTTGAAGGTGATAGCCCTATGGGACACGGATTGGCAGGTGCGGCGGCTGGCTAGTAAAATTCTGATTGAAAAATATAAAGATCAAGGTCTGGCTCAGATCCTGAAAAGAGATCAGGATCCGTCGCCAGGCCTCATACGGCGGGCAATAAGCGTGGCCTTTGTCAGAGATCAGCAACCGGATTTGATCCAATTATCAAAAGTGCCTCCAGTTATTCGGTTTGTCGTTATCGGTGGTCTGGCCTGGATTCGACTGCACCGTCAAAAAACTCAAATCTGGCAGCATACCCGCGGCGGATCTTTAGGTGCAGCATTGGCCGGATTATTGATGGGAACTATCCTGGGAATGTTGCTAATCTATTTGCGTCAGCCTCCCCTGTATGAATCCCTTACCTTACTGTTAACCTTGAGTAGTTTGGGTGTTCTTTCTGGATTAATTGGAGGAATAGCCGTGAGTTTTGGAATGTCTGCTGTGCAATATATTGGGTATCGGCATAATCCCCACTGGTCCATCCTGGGAGCGACGGCGGGTGGATTATTTATTGGTGCCTTGATGCATGTGATTGGGGTGGATACACTCTTTGCCCTTTTCGGTCAACGACTGCAAGGCATTGCAGGTGCCTACGAGGGGGCTTTGATCGGGTTAGGTTTATCCAGCGGCCGTTTGATTGGTGAGCGCTTCAGGAGGAAATGGTGGTGGTTTCCGCATTTCTTATCGGCCATTGGGGCAATGATTGCCGCTGTCATTTTAACCCTGATTCAAGGCAATCTTTTTAGCGCCAGCATTGAAACAATTGCTCATTCATTTGCTCAATCCCAGATAAAACTGGAAACTCTGGCGATGGTGTTTGGTGAATCCCATTTTGGTCATATATCGCGACTAATTTTAGGAGCCACCGAAGGATTTTTGTTCGGTGGATTTCTTAGCCTGGGTATGGATGGATGCTTTCAGACGTTCCATACAGGTAAGAGGAATTTTTATCCACAGTTAAATGAATAATAGCACAGTTTTTTCATTCATGAATTTACCACTTTTTCTGGGAAAGGTTAAAAAATGAACAATCATTTTCGAGATAAATTTATAGGGCAATGGAAGAAATATTTTTCGGGAGTGGAATTACCGATCTGTTTTTTTTATACGGATAGCGTAAAAAGTGAAGATAAGCATGAAAGCCTGGCTGAAAAACGATGTTTAATTGGCAATCTGCAAAGGGTGCGACAGGGATATACTTTTGTGTATGATGCTAAAACCCCGGGTTGTACAGGGGGCAAGCGGTACAGTGGTTTTTCTCCCAAATTGCGCCCCGATTTTGAATATTTTTTGTCCTGTGGTATTCCCGGTGAGTTAGAAGGTGAACGTTATAAGAAGACTCCGGAGCTGGTAAGAGAATATATTAAAAATCATCCACCGCTGGAGGCTCCGGCCAGTTATTTAATTTTTAAACGCTGGGATAAAATTCAAGAGGATGAACAGCCGTTAATAGTCATTTTTTTTGCTACTCCGGATGTATTATCCGGTCTTTTTACCCTGGCTAATTTTGATTGGTCAGATCCACAGGCGGTCATTGCACCAATGGGAGCAGGTTGTGCTTCCATCATAAGCTATCCTCTGGAAGAATCCCGCCGTAAGAATCCCCGCTGTGTTCTGGGACTGTTTGATGTATCTGCTCGTCCGGAAGTTCCAGCAGGCATCCTTACTTTTGCGGTTCCATTTCGCCGCTTTGAACAAATGGTTGCCAATATGGATGAAAGCTTTTTAATTACCGAAAGCTGGAAAAAGGTAAAAAAAAGACTGGCTTGATGGATAGTAAATTTTGATTTTTGATATGTAATTGACATAAGCAATCAATTAAATTACTATTTAGAATGAAAATAAACCGTGTCCATGAAATTCTTTGTGGCAGTAACAAATAATGACTGGTTCCATTTTCTTTCAAAAATTCAACCAGATGAAATAAATTTCTGGCGACCCGGAAGACAACCTTTCAGTGCTTTAGAAGTCGGTCAACCCTTTCTTTTTAAGTTGCACTATCCCTCAAATTTTATTGTTGGCGGTGGTTTTTTTATTCGGTATGAACTGTTGCCTCTATCACTGGCCTGGGAAGCATTTGGTAAAAAAAATGGAGTTCCAGACATCTTTACCTTTCGCTCCGTCATTCAAAAGTTAGCACAAACCACTGATATAAATCCTTTCATTGGGTGTATTATTTTAAATGAACCATTTTTCTTTTCCCGAGAGCAGTGGATAGAAGCACCACCTGATTTTTCACGGAATATTATGTCTGGGAAGACTTATAATACGACAAGTATAATTGGGCAAAGATGGTGGAATATGGTTCAACAAAATCTGGTTCATCACTTTGCTGAAGATCGGGTTGCCGATCAACGGCCGGATTATGGAATTGAGAAGCGGTATGGAAGTGAATATTTAATGAAAGCCAGATTGGGACAGGGTGCCTTTAGAATTTTAGTCACTTCTGCTTATCATAGACGGTGCGCCATATCGGGGGAGAAGGCTCTCCCTGTTTTAGAAGCCTCTCATATAAAGCCATTTTCCTGTAGTGGGCCGAACCGCATTGATAACGGTTTATTATTACGCTCTGATATTCATAAACTATTTGATGCCGGCTATCTTACAATCTCCACTGATTATCGGGTGGAAGTAAGTAGACGCATAAAAGAAGACTTTGAAAATGGGGGAAATTATTATACCTATCATGGCAAGAATTTATTTGTTCTCCCCGATGCCGATCAAGAACGACCGAATCACCAATTCCTGGAGTGGCACAATTCAGAAGTATATTTGGGTTAAATCCTGCTGGTTATTTTTGTTTTAAAGAAGAAACCACTGCATAAATTTACTGGAGAAGTCTGAATTGAATGACGATTTCTGAAATATAAATTAGTGCAAAATCTTGAATCCAGGGATGTTTCTCTTCATTTATGATATTTTAATCAACTTAAACTTCTCCACATAATGGCGTTGGAAATACTGACGGATGTGTTGATGTTCGGGGAGGCGAAGGTGAGGGTCTTGTTCTACTAACTGGAATGCATCGCGACGCGCCATCTGAATTATTTTTTGGTCGTGTACCAGATCTGAAAATTTTAAATCGGGTAATCCGTGCTGACGAGTTCCAAAAAATTCGCCACTACCGCGCAGTCGCAGATCCTCTTCGGCGATTAAAAATCCGTCAGTGGTTTTCTCCATCATCTGCAACCGACTGCGGGCAGTTTCGTTGATATTTTCAGGAGTAATCAAAATACAATAGGATTTTTTCAATCCCCGTCCTACCCGTCCCCGCAACTGATGCAACTGGCTTAAACCGAAACGCTCTGCATGTTCAATCAACATGATGGTTGCATTGGGCACATCCACCCCGACCTCAATAACTGAGGTGCTTACCAGCAGGTGAATTTGACCCGCTTTAAATTCATGCATCACCGCTTCCTTTTCTTCACCTTTCATCCGACCATGGATGAGTGACATGCGAAATTCCGGGAAAATATTTTTTTGCAAATAAAGATAACTCTCGGTGGCTGCCTTCAGGTCAACTTTTTCTGATTCTTCCACCAGCGGATAGACAATGTATGCCTGTTCACCTGCATATATTTTATCCCGAATAAACTTATAGACCTCCGGCAATTTTTTTTCGGTACGCCAGGCCGTCACAATCGGTTGCCGGCCGGACGGCATTTCATCTATAATAGAGGTGTCAAGATCTCCATAGAGAGTCATGGCCAGCGTGCGGGGGATGGGAGTGGCGGTCATCACCAGCACGTGAGGATTCCAACCCTTCCGGATTAATTCTCCGCGTTGTAATACCCCAAAACGATGCTGCTCATCAATTATAACCAATCCCAGTTTACTGAATTCTACCGATTCTTCCAGTAAGGCATGAGTTCCGATGATGAAAGTCATGTCTCCGTGCCGTAAAGCCTGATGTATATTCGTCTTTATTTGATTTTTCAGTGAACCGATCAGTAGGTGTGGTTGAATAGGTATACCGGTCAATAAATCTTTGATATTGAGGTAATGCTGTTCGGCCAGAATTTCAGTCGGTGCCATCAGGGCGACCTGATAACCACTTTCGATGGCGATCAGAGCTGTGATAAGTGCCACCACGGTTTTGCCGGAGCCCACATCACCTTGCAGCAGGCGATTCATCCGTTGTCCACTTTTTAGATCATTATAAATTTCGCGTAACACCCGGCGTTGAGCATTGGTAAGCTGGTAAGGTAACTTTTGCAAAACTTTTTTAATAGTATCCCAGGAAGTTTCCATGATGATTCCCTGGGCTGGTGTGCGCTGCTGATAGTGGCGGAGGGCCATGAGAATCTGCAGATAAAAGAGCTCTTCGTATTTTAAGCGGCGCAGAGGTTGGTGAATTTCCTCCATGGTCTCCGGGAAATGAACTTTGCGAAAAGCCAGAGCCCGCGGTAAAAGCTGATATTTTTCCAGTAACTGCGATGGCAAATTTTCAGGAATGTGGTTCTGATATTTATCCAGTGCCTGCTGAATAATACGACGAAAGCCGCGTGAGCTTAAGCCGCTGCTGCGCAATTCCTGACCGCTGGGATATAAGGCGATGATTTGACCGGTGTTAACCTGCTCTTTTGATTCTTCAATAATATCAAAATCCGGATGAATGATTTGCCAGCCGCGATAGAAACTAATTTTGCCGCTGAATGCCACTTCCTGGTCGAGCTTGAAAACCTTGGAAAAAAATTCGACTCGATGAAACCACACCCCATCCAGTAAACCGGTTTTATCATAAATAGTGACGATCAATCGTTGGCGGAATTTGGATATCTTTTTAATTTTGACAATTCGTCCAATAACGGTTGTTTCTTGATCGGGGGAGAGTTGATTAATTGGCAGGATGGTGCGGCGGTCTAAGTAACGCCGCGGAATATAATTCAATAAATCCTGAACGGTATGAATACCAATATTTTTTAATTGATTGGCACGGGCTTCACCTACTCCCTTGACAAAACGTACATCAATTTGATCGATGGTTTCTTGAGAAAGACCCATACCGGTAAAAATTTATGTGAGCGGACGAATGATTTCTTCACTCTCAATCTGCCCATCCTGCAGATGGATCACCCGATGGGATTGTTTGGCGAACATCTCATTATGCGTAACGATCACGAAGGTCTGTTTATACTTTTGATTCAATTGCAGGATGAGGTCAAATAAGGCATGGCTATTCTGGCTATCCAGGTTGCCAGTAGGTTCATCGGCCAGCACCAGTTTAGGATTATTGATGAGGGCGCGTGCCACGGCTACTCGCTGCAGTTCTCCGCCGGAAAGCTGGGAGGGACGATGATGCAGCCGTTGTGACAAACCGACTTCTGCCATCAACTGTTCGGCACGTGGAATATAATCCTTCCAGTTTTTTTGAAAAATCATCCTTGGAATCAATAGATTTTCCAGTGCGGTAAATTCTGGAAGCAGGTAATGAAATTGAAAAACAAATCCCACATTTTTGTTACGGAAGGCGGAAATTTGTGACTCTTTTAAATCGGATACGCGCTGACCATCGATAATGACTTCTCCAAAAGTAGGCTTATCCAGGGTGCCAAGAATATGCAATAAAGTGCTTTTGCCCACTCCCGATGGTCCCATAATTACCAAAATTTCTCCGGTGCGGATGTTTAAATTAATCCCCTTCAGGACTTTCAGCGTTTCCGGTCCGGAGGTATAATGTTTTTCGATTTGAATCGCCTGGAGAAGAAGTTCGTCTTTATTTTTCATCACTCGATCTTGCCTGTCTATGATTTTCTGAAAATGTCCCATTAATAAAAATTGAACTTGTCGGATTCATGAATGCTTTTTGAGTGATCTTTCTATTAAGTCAACAGACTAAAATAACCCCATATAATTTATTATTCATAGCGTATAGCTTCCACCGGTTCCAGTCGAGATGCTTTGAAAGCGGGATAGACCGAAGCAATGAGGCACAGAATAATGGCAGCGATAGCGATCATCATGAAATCGAAAGGCTGCATCTTCATGGGCAATTTGTCGATGAGGTAAACGTCTGGCGGAAGTTTGAGTAACCCGAATTTTTGTTGCAGATAACTGACGGTAAATCCAATGGTGCTTCCTAATACGGTACCGATTAATCCGACAATAATTCCTTCAAATAAAAAAATCTGCATGATCCCTCGTGAGGTGGCACCCATGCTTTTGAGAATTCCGATTTCCCGGGTTTTTTCCATCACAATCATAATCAGAGAACTGACAATATTGAAGGCGGCCACCATGATGATCAGGCATAAAATCAAGAATGCTCCCCACTTCTCAATAGTCATCCAGCTATACAGACTGCGATTTAATTCAAACCAGGTCTTGGTGACAAACGGATAACCTCCCACCGCCTTTTCAATGGTTGGAGCCACTTTTCCTGCCAGATTATAATCATCCAGTTTGATCTCAATCCAGGAAACCACATCGGGCAGGTCGAACAATTTCTGTCCGGCTTCCAGGGAAATATAGGCCATGACTTTGTCGTATTCATAAAATCCGATTTCACTGATCCCGGTCACATAGAATTGTTTTACTCGTGGAGGAGAGAAAATGTTAGCTTCCTGTGGGATGATGAAGAGGGTAACGATTTCACCGGCTGAAAAGATCATCAAACTTTCGGCCAGATAGCGGCCGAGAATAATTCCGGGTAGCTCCCGTCCGTCTACCGATTTCATTCCCAGATTAAACTCACCGCTGATAATACTGCGGGGCACATCATTCACCATTCCCATGGTTGCCGGATCGACCGCTCGAATCACCGCCGGTTGATTATTATCTTTGGAGCGAGCCACTCCTTCTCGCACAATGACCGGGGAGACACCCACCACATGCGGCAATTTTGCAATGCTGTCCATTAGCGGCCGATAATTCTGAATGCCTTCAACATAGTATTTTCGCAGCTGAATATGAGCATCGGCATTAAAGAGCCGGGTCCTTACTTCTTCCTCGAAACCGTTAAAAGATGAGAGTACAATATCCAGGGCAGCCACGCCGATCATCACGCCCAGAATGGAGACGTAAGTGATAATCGAGATAAAGCCGGTTTTCCTTTTGGCGCGGAAATAACGCTTGGCAATAAAAATTTCGTAACCCATCAACGTCCTACTCAGTCAATATCTGTTATTGTCATGATCACATTTCATTGGTGAACTTTTCATTCTGAAATTGTTTCTTATAAATTTGATTGCTCCGGTCGCAAATGCGGAAAGAATATGACATCACGGATGGAGGCCGAATTGGTTAAGAGCATGACCAGTCGATCGATGCCGATGCCCAGACCGGCGGTTGGTGGCATTCCATATTCTAAGGCCCGTAAAAAATCTTCATCCAGAACCTGAGCTTCCTCATCGCCTTTGGCACGAAGTTCCATCTGATTCATAAACCTTTCTCGCTGATCAATGGGATCATTGAGCTCACTGAAAGCATTTCCGATTTCTTTTCCGGCAATGATCGGTTCAAATCGTTCTACCAGTTGAGGATTTTGCCGGTGTTTTTTGGCCAGGGGAGACATTTCTAAAGGATAGTCGGTGATGAAAGTCGGTTGAATCAGTTTAGGTTCCACGAATTGTCCGAATATCTCATCAATTATTTTTCCAGGCCCCCAGGTGTCTTCCACTGCCACTCCCAGATCTTCAGCTTCATGACGCAATTTTTTTTCTTCCAGTCCTGCCAGATCCCTTCCCGTAAAATTTTTAATAGCCTCAAATAACGGCCAGCGTCGCCAGGGTGGAGTCAGGTCGATTTCCTGATCCTGGTAACGGATCCGGGTGGTATGTAAAACATCCTGACAGACACGGGAAATCATTTGTTCCGTAAAATTCATCATCCACTGATAGTCCTTATAGGCCACATAGAGTTCTAACTGAGTAAATTCGGGATTATGAAAGCGATCCATTCCTTCGTTGCGGAAATCACTGCCGAATTCATAGACGCCATCAAATCCGCCGACGATTAAACGTTTCAGATATAGTTCGTCGGCAATTCGCAGGTACAGCTTCATATCCAGCGCATTATGATAAGTCACAAAAGGACGGGCGGTAGCTCCACCGTATAAGGGTTGCAGAATGGGTGTCTGCACTTCTAAAAATTCATATTGGTTTAAAAAGTGGCGCATAGCCGAAATAATCCGGCTGCGTTTGATAAAAACTTCTCGCACTTCAGGATTTACAATAAGGTCTACATATCGCTGTCTATAGCGCAACTCCTTATCAGAAAACGGATCATACACAATTTTTTTACCGTCTTCTATTTTCTCTTTTACAATTGGGAGCGGTCGTAATGATTTACTTAGTAATTCCAATTTCTGGCAAAAAATGGTAATCTCGCCGGTATGGGTTTTAAACACTTTTCCACGGACGCCGACAATATCCCCGATATCCAGCAATTTATAGATCTCAAAAGTTTTTTCTCCGACTTCATCCTTTTTTAAATAGATCTGTATTTTTCCCTGCATATCCTGAATGTGAAAAAAAGCCGCTTTTCCCATCAGGCGATTGGACATAATCCGTCCGGCCAGTGCAACCTCTTTCTCCTGCAGGGTATCGAAATTGGCCAGAATCTCAGCCGAAACATGCGTGCGATCGAATTCATACGGATATGGATTCACTCCCAGTTCCTGTAATTTTAGCAGTTTTTCTCTACGCTGCAGGATCAACTGATTTAATTCTTCCACACAGAGCTCCTTATTTTATTATTAAAAATAAAGTTAAAGCTTTTTTGTATTTTTTACAACTAAAGAAGATAAAATCGTAATTCACTTTCAATTATACTCTATCAATGAAATTACCATTTTAGTTTAAAACTATTTTTCAAATGACTCATATAAATAAAGAGTGTAATATTAGAAATAGTGGTAAAAAAATGAAACTGAGATGAATGACCGCGCTAATTTTTAGCTTTTTTTGGACTGGAAAATGGAAAAATAATCTTATTCCGGTTTCTCTCTCCTGAAAAAATTTATTATTGATACTCAATTTTTTTTATTTAAATTCAAGATGTTAAAAAAGTTAAAGCTAAAAGTGAATCGTTCCGATAATTTTCACATTAGGACGAAAATAAAATAAAGTAAATATAAGGAGTCCAAAGTGAATCAGGTTTTCCTCCGGTCTGAGCAACTGGCCGATAAAATCTATGATACCAAGCTGTATATCAACGAATGGAAAGTCCTTTTTGCCCTGGATGGAAAAATGGATCATACCCAGATTGCAGAATTTTTAGAATTAAGCGCCGAGGAAGTGCAGAAAGCCCTTTCCCGCTTGAAGGCGATGGGTTTAATTTTGCCTCAACGAGAAATTGTTTTCCCGCCAGAAAAACCCGATCGGGAAATAAAAAAACCCCTTGAGGCCGATAAGGCTACCGAAAAGAGTAAGGAAAAGATTTTCGAAGAAGAATTGGCAGAATTTACCGAGGAAAAAGTGGAAGAGCAACCCGAGGAACCGCTGGATACCTCTTCTGTGCTGGATGAAATAGTGGAGGAAGTTGGACCATTGGAAATCGAGAAAGAGCCCCCCGCTCCTGAAGAAACTCCTGAGACTTTACCATTTGAGTTCCCTTCATCAGAAACTAAAATGCCGCAGGAAGAAATTGGCGAGGAATTTGAAGAATTGAAACTGGAAGAGGAAGTTGCTGAGCCAGCAGCAGAGGGCGAACAAGATCTGGATAATCTGATTAATGATTTACTGAAAGAGGAATCGGCTGGTAAAGAAAGCGAAAAGGGTCCGCAAATTCTTGATGAATCAGAAATGGTAGAGTGGGAAAGCGATAAAGAATTGCTCAAGGGAACTCACGCTCCTGCTGAAACCGAAATTCCTGAGTTGAAAATTGACGAGAGTTTTGAAGGTGAACAACCCGAAGTGCCACCGACTGACATGATTTTTGAGACACCTGTAGCCGAGATGATGGAAGAGGAAAAAATTACTCCACCAGCCTCTCCACAAAAAACAATTCTGGTGGTGGACGACAGTATCGTCATTCGCAAAATGGTAGAAATTGCCCTGGAGAATGAAAATTATAACGTCGTATCAGTCGCAACCGGTAAAGAAGCCTTCAACTTTCTGGATAGCAAGGATCCCGATCTGGTGATTCTGGATATCATGCTGCCGGATGTCAATGGACTGGATATCTTAAAAGTGATAAAGACCAAGAAGAATATCCCCGTCGTTATGCTGTCGGCAAAGGATACCCCAAAGGAGACCGCTAAAGCCAAAGAATTAGGTGCGAACGATTTTATTCCGAAACCTTTCAGAGATGAAGAATTGGTGAATAAGATTCATGAATTGATTGGTCAGTAATATTTTCAGGTTATAGATACTCTAATAATATCAATCAAGGATAAAAGGAGATTATCCTGAAATTGAACACCTCATGATGAGAAACAGGTGCGGATTTTAAACGGATACCATATGGTGAATGCTCTCGTAAACAAAAAAACTAACCCTATCTCTCAAGATAGGGTATCTGTTATCGAAATAAACGGTTATCTTTTTGGAGTTGACATTTTAAAATCGAAAGAGGTTTTCCCTTTACCATCTTTCACACCTGTACCTAATGTCCAGGAGTATATTGCCGGGGTGTTCAATCTGCGCGGTGAAATTTATCCTCTGGTGGATATTTCTCCAATCCTGGGATTGGAGCTCAAACCAATTTCATCCAGTGATATGGTTTTCCTGATTGGTGAGGGTCATTCAGGAGTCGGAATATTAACTGATCGGGTTCATGGAGTCCAGGCCATCAACCCTCGATCCATCAAATCACCCAAAGGATCCATCCCTCCGCAAATGCAGGAGTATGTAGAAGGTATGGTATCCGATCGTTCAACCGATATTTATCTTTTAAATATTGATCGAGTTATTTCCGCTTTAACCAGCGAGACCTTCAAGTGAGATTGGAATAAAGGATGGTGTTCGAATGAGCATGCTGTGGAAATTTTTTATTACTGTTTCAATTCTGCTGTTGCTGGTGATAATCCCTCTCTGTGTTTTTATCACTTCTCAACAGAAAACAGAGTTTGAGAATCGTGGGATTGAACGGTTGCACTATTTAGCTTTGTTGAGTGCGGAAGCCATACCGTCTTCCATCAGTTATGCGGCGGTGGATAGTTTGGCTGGATTTGAAAATCTTTATTACCAGAATCGCCTGGCAGTGGAGTCGCAGATTCAGAGGGTTTTGCAATATCAACAGTTTTTCAAAATTGAAAGAATTTCTCTGCTGGTTTTTGAGGGTGAAAAAATTAAACTATTTTACAGTACCGAAAAACCATTCACGCTGCTTTCCAACGTGCCGCCGTATCCGGAAATGCGCAGAATTGCTGCGAATCCGCAGGTGGAGGTGAAATTAGATTATGTAGAAAACAACCGCTCATTTTATTCCGCATTTGCACCGGTATTCGATTCTCAGCAAAATGTAATTGGTCTGGCTCGGGTGGATGTACTTAAATCGGAATTCCTGCAGGGACAGCCTGACCTGCTGATTCGGTTACTCATTTCAGTACTGGCTACTCTTCTCTTCTCCTTTATGGTCAGTTTTATTTTGTTTCGGCTGGTGATAGGACCGGTGAATAGTTTTGTGAATTTTGTAAATAAAGTTTCGGAAGGAAATTATCAGCTGCGCTATGAAGAACCGCTGACTGATGAAATGGGAAAAATTGCCAGTGCTTTAAACGTCATGCTGGAAAAACTGGAAGGTTTAATTGAGACGGAGGCGGACCGCGATCGACTGCAAAGCCAGATCACCAGTTTATTGCGGATTGTATCAGCGGCGGCGGATGGGGATTTTACAGTGAAGGCTGAAGTCACTGCCGATACCCTGGGCGCACTCTCCGATTCTTTTAACCTGATGGTGATGGAGTTAAGTGGGTTAATTCGGGATGTACAGAAAGCTTCCGAGCAGATTGCCAATTCCACGTCGGTCATTCTGAAAAGTAGTGAAGTGATGGCGGTGGGTGCCAGAAATCAGGCCAAGGAGATTGAAGCGACCTATGCGGATGTGAAGAATATGGCAAATATCATCAAATATGCCAACGATCGTTCTATTCTGGCTGCCAAAGCAGCCAGCGCGGTACGCCAGGCCAGCCAGCGGCTGGAGGAA
>CAYMXZ010000019.1:23587-26841 GCA_964394475.1 uncultured Caldithrix sp.
CCAACCCAGCCCGCCGGGCAGCCGAAGTGGCCCAAAAAGGGAGTGAGATAGTGAAGAGTGCCATTGAAGGAATGCATCGAATACGCGATATTGTGCAGGATACGGCCAGACAGGTACAGGTTTTAGGACAGCATTCGCAGGAGATTGGAGAAATTCTGGAAGTCATCAGTGAGATCGCCAATCGCACGAATTTACTGGGATTAAATGCGACGATCGAAGCGGCCCGGGCCAGTGAATCCAGTCGAGGTTTCGGGGTGGTGGCAGATGAAGTCCGCAATTTGGCGGAACGTTCCGCTCAAGCTGCCAAAGACATTGCTATTCTGGTGGAAAATATTCAGACCGGCACCATGGAAGCCGTTAAGGCCATGAAAGTGGGGACAACCGAAGTGGAACGGGAAACGAAGAAAGTTGATCAGGCGGGCAGCGCCTTGAAGGAGATTCTGGAAATGGCTCAACAATCCGATCAACTGATCAATGAAATTTCGGGTACTTTTCAACAACAAACCACCACCAGTGCTAATATTGCCCAAATAATGGAAAGAATTGCTGCCATTGCCCAAGAGACTGCCGGACGGGCTGAAAATTCAAAAGAATTAGCGGAAGAAATGGCCAAACTTTCCGGGATATTAAATATCGCAGTATCTAAATTCCGTCTTCCGAGTCAATTTCGAAAGAATGGTTGATGATCATAACCTTGAAAGTAATTTTTTAATCAGCAGGTGTTGATGATGAATATACAGAATGCAGTAGATTTTGAGACCTTCTATTTTTTCACTCTTTTGGAGACAATAGAGAAGAAGGCCAGGATTAAACTGAGCACTTCCCTGCAAAAATCTTTGCATCGGCTCATTCAATTCATATGGCGGGGAACCTCCCCACTGGATAGTATTGAAAAATTAGCCCAGATCCAGGGCACCAGTGACCTCTCAATTTTTTTCTCCGATTTATTTGAACGGTTGAATGATTATCCGCCTGAGAAAACCATAAAAGACATTCCCAATTATGCCGATGATTTTCTTAACATTTTCAAAGAGTTAGTGAAGGATACCATTTGGGATGAGAGCGCTTTTCAAGAGAAAGAAGCTCCGGTCTATCCAGAAGAAAAAGTTGCTGAACAGCCATCAGCACAACTGAGTCTGTATGAATTCATTCACCTGGCCATTCGAGAAAAAGTTGAAAAATATATTCAGCAGTACAATCCAGCTGCACTGAGTCCGATTGGTATCTTATTTGACCGATTGGATAATACTCTGAATCTGACTGAATTCTGTGATCCTTATCGTTCTGAAGAGGCGCTGGCTCGCCTGCTGGAGTCTATTGAAAAATTATATCAACTCTCAGGAGACTCTTTCGAACTTCAGAACTATTTGAATGGCTTCTGGAAAGAAGTGAATAATCTCGGAAGTGAATTATATAAATTATCTTTGCAAAATTCGGAATTGTTTCAAGCCTTTTGTTCCGGTCAGGTACTGGTTCCAGAGGTTCCATCTATTCCAGAAAGTGAACAGGTGAAGGAAGAAGTTCCCGAGCGTGCGCCATTGGAGGCTTCGGTAACGATCGGAATGGAATTATCCGAAGAGGAGAAAAATCTGCGCTGGTTGTTGAAAGATTATATTGTGCATGAAATTGAAGAAATATCGAAAGAACTTTTAAGCCAGGTGAAAACGGTAACTACTGCCCCGGCCACTCAGGAATCCGAATCTATGATACTGGCCAATTTTAAGGTGCTCAAAGATCTGGGACAGATTCATAAATATCCACAGATCGAATCAATTTCTCAGGAGATTTCTCAGCAATTCAAAAAAATCTTCCAGGAAAAGCAAAAAGTACCCGATGCCGCCTATTTTTCACTTCAAAAAATTTTTAAACAATTCATCAACTACATTGACGCGGAGTTGCGAAACCAACCACAAAAGAGTATTCAGCGTCTGGAAGAACTGAAAAAAGACCTGGTGCAAACTTTATCGCCGACGATGGAGGCAGAGCATCTGATTGCTTTTGAGCAGAAGGAGGTACTGCGGCCGGTATTCGCGGACATCCATCATCGATTGATCGATCGTTTGCGTTCCGTTTATAATGCCGTTCTGCAGGATCCTGAGAATATCGATCTTAAAAATCAAATGTCCGATCAGTTAAATCATTTGCAGGACTGGTATAAAATCTGGAAATTAAGTGGGGCTCTGACAATTGTGGAATTGTGGCAAAATTGGCTGCGGAATCCAAAACAGCAAGAAAAGTTTATTAAAAAATATAAACGGGTTCTGGAGTCACAAGCTTTTCTTTCAGATAAACTTTTTACAGCCACGCAGGATGAATGGACTCGTCTGCTGGAGAAACTGACCCTGCCGGAAAAGGATGAAGAGGAGTTCGGAATCGCTAAAACGGAAAAGGTATTCCAGGATGTTACCCTGCGACATCTGAAAGCTCTGGTTCAGCTGTTGAAAGATGAGTCAAAAAATCTGCCTGATCTGAAAACCAAAGAGTTGCTACCAATTCTCGATCTGCTATGTGAAAATTGCCGGCTGGTGCAATATGAAGCGATGGAAAAATTATTCAGTGATCTAGCAGCTGGTTTGCGATTTCTCCCCCAGCTGGAAAAAGAAAAAGAAACCGAATTCAGAAAATCTCTGGCGAAAATCATTCGTCAAATGCAGCTCGATCTCTCCCGCGGATTTAAAGAGTTATCTTTTGAAAATTTACAGGTGGCAGTGGAGAATATTTTTAAAAAGTATTCAACAGTTTCCCTGGAAGAACAACTGGCCGGTCTTCAAGAGTTAGAGATGAAACCGGAAGAGGTTGTTACCGAAGAAAGCACCGAACAGGAGCTTAAAAAAGCTTTCCAGACTGAAATTTCAAAGTATATAGATGAGTTAGAACAGGTAACCGAAAATTTGAGTAAAGATTTAGAAAATGATGCAGAGCTTTTGAAATTAGGAAACATCCTGCATACGCTCAAGGGTTCGGCTTTGATTATGAATCATCCACGAATCGCTGAGTTAGCCGGTCCGCTGGAAAGTTTATGTGAATTGCTCAGCGAAAAACGTCTTTCCATGAACAAGTCGTTTATTACTCTGGTGAAAAAGGCGCTGAAAGCTTTAAGGAAAATTCTGGATGAGAAAAAAGTTGATTCGATGAAGGTTATTGAAGCCATAAATAACTACATCGCCAGATATCAGGTGACGGAAGAATCACCGCAAGTTGCAAAAAAAAAATCGAAGAGAGTATCTACCAAACCTATAGAAAAACCCCTTATT
>CAYMXZ010000020.1:0-26547 GCA_964394475.1 uncultured Caldithrix sp.
CAGGATGATTGTGCTGATGATAAACATTGTGATAAGGTCACTTTGCAGTAAGGCAGCTGCCTGACCAAATAAAAATTTTTCCAGACCAGCTTTGGTTGCATACGGCTGGCGTTGAATAAAGGTGAGTAGAACTAAACCCAATCCAAAAAAGACTGAGAGAATAAGCCCCAGGGCGCTGTCGGTCTGAATGCGAGTTGTGCGGGTAATTGAGATGATGAGGAGTGTGGCCAGCCATCCCGCGATGGCCGCACCCGTGATCAGGATGAGAGAACTCTTAGAACCCGTAATTAAAAAGGCCAGAGCAATTCCGGGCAGGGCGGCGTGTGAAATGGCATCGCCTAACAGACTTTGTTTTCTCAGCACCGCAAAACTTCCCAGCGCGCCACTCACAATACCCAGAACAGCAGATCCCAGCGTCACAGTACGCAGCGTGTAATCCAGAAACAAATTTTGCAGGAATTCCCACATTTTTTCTAAGACCTTTCAGATGAAGCTATCGTTTTTTGATGACCATGATAAGTCAGGAAACCCATTTTACCGCCGTAAGCCAGGCGTAAATTCTGATCGGTGAAAACGTCCGATACCGGACCGCTGGCAATTCGTCTGACGTTCAACAGTAACGCCCAGTCAAAATATTCTGCGACGGTTTGCAAATCATGATGAACCACCAGAACAGTTTTCCCGGCGGCTCGCAATTCTTTTAACAGACCAATAATTGCTTTTTCAGTAGTCGCATCTACTCCCTGGAAAGGTTCATCCATAAAATAAACCAGAGCTTCCTGCACCAGTGCACGAGCCAGAAAGACTCGCTGTTGTTGTCCACCCGATAATTGACTGATCTGGCGTTTCATAAAATCAGCCATACCCACTTTAACCAATGCCTCTTCCGCTTTTTGATAATCCTCTTTACCCGGTCGGCGAAACCAACCTAACCGGCCATATCGTCCCATTAACACTACATCCAGAACATTGGTCGGAAAATCCCAGTCCACACTTCCCCGTTGTGGCACATAGGCGACCAGATGGCGTTGTTGATTATACGGCTTCCCATAAATAAGCACTCGACCGGCTGAAGGTTTTATTAATCCTAAAATAGCTTTGATGAGGGTGGTTTTACCTGCGCCATTGGGTCCAATAATCGCCTGCAGTATACCCGCCGGAACATGGAGATCCACATCCCATAAAACCGGTTTTTCCCGATAAGCGACGGTCAAATCTTCCACTTCAATCGCAAGAGTTCTATTCTGGTTTTCCATTGCACTCCTGATTTCTTAAATATCCTGATCCTCATTCATTTTTTGAATTTACATTTTTTACCGAAGCAAGGCATTAACAATGGTATCGATATTGTAGCGCATCATTCCCACATAGGTTCCTTCGTTACTATTTTCTGTTCCTAAAGCATCGGAATAGAGACTGCCACCGATCGATACCTTAAAACCGCGAGCCTTCACCGCGGCCTGTAAGGCTTCGATATAGCGGGGAGGCACCGAGCTCTCCACAAATATTGCTGGAATTTTCCGTTCGACAATAAATTTAGCCAGATTTTGAATGTCAGCAGTTCCTGTTTCAGCCACCGTACTCAATCCCTGCAATCCATATACTTCAAAACCATAGGCACGACCGAAATAATTGAAGGCATCATGAGCGGTAATCAGCACTCGTTTTTCTGCTGGAATTTTTTGGGCGTGCTGGTGAACATATTCATTTAATTCAGAAAGTATCTGCAAATATTTCTCGGCATTCTGCTGATAAACATGTGCATGAGCCGTATCCAGTTCGGCCAAACTTTCTCCAATCATTTTTACGCCGGCTTTCCACAAATTCACATCGAACCAGATGTGCGGGTCATAATTTCCCTGAAAACCTGGGAAGGAAAACAACAAGTCGCGAGATATTCCGTCACTGATGGCCACGGTTTTCACCCGACGCTGCAGCTGAGCCAGCACTTCTCCCAACTTCCCTTCCAGATGCAGACCATTGTAGAAAATAATATCGGCATCCATCATGCGAATCACGTCCCCTTCACTGGCTTTGTACAGATGAGGATCCACACCCGGACCCATCAACGCTCGCACCTCCACTCTTTCCTTACCAACATTCCGCACGGCATCGGCAATCATGCCGGTAGTAGTAATCACTTTGACTTTACGTGTACTGATATCTTTCAGCCGAACATTATTATCCTGCCAATGGCAGTTTAGAATGATAATTAAAATCAAGAATATTTTAAATGGACATCTACCCATGGAGAATTAAGCTATTTGATTTTTTGTTTACATATTATAAAAGTTACTATTGCTGAATGAAATTTAATTTTCTTTTTTCATTGAATTGAGTGATTTTTTGAATAGTGATAAAAAGCGAAATAAAAGATTCACAGGACAAGATGCTCTTTTATTTCCATTATCTTCGTAGCATCACCTGAGAATAGATTCTTTCTCATCCGCGAAAGATGAATTTTGCGGGTTGGAAAACAATCTTTCCCGCAGTAACGGAAAAAATTTGTGATTCGCGGCCGGAAAAGGATATCTATCAATATCCGATAGTGAAATCCAGCGATAGTCCACCGCCCCTCGCAATTTTATCGCCCCTGAGAGGTAGGTCGCCAGAAATACTTCCATTACAATTTCAAAATGTGAATAAGCATGTTTGACGCGGGTGAGATGCTCATCTATTTTAATCTGTACATTTACTTCTTCTTTAATTTCCCGTCGGAGCGCTTCAATGGCGGACTCACCTTTTTTCATCTTTCCGCCTGGAAACTCCCATAATCCACCTAATAGCCCAGCGGGCGCGCGTTGGGTTATCAAGAGTCGTCCATCCTTTTGAATCACGGCGACAGCGATATGATAGCGGGGAATTTCATTCCGTTTAACTTTTACAGGAAATTTGTGCTGTTTATTGGTTACCCGGGCGTGACAATAAATTTTCACCGGGCATTGTGCACATTGAGGCTGACGAGGTCGACAAATCAGGGCACCTAATTCCATTAGCGCCTGATTAAACTGAGCCGAATTTTTTTTTGCAAAAAGATGGCTCACCGCCTGTTGAAATATGTGGGAGGAAGAGGAACGATTCACTGGCGAGCGAATAGCAAATATTCGTGAAAGCACTCGCTTTACATTTCCATCGACCACCGGGTAAGGTTTATTAAAAGCTAGACTGGTTACCGCCGCGGCAATATAATCTCCCACTCCCGGCAATTGTCGAAATTGGGAATAATCCGCTGGCACATATCCCTGAAATTTTTCCGCCACAATTTGAGCGGCCTGATGCAGATGGCGGGCTCGCGCATAATATCCCAAGAGCTCCCAGGATTTCAAAACCTGTTGCAAATCGGCGGCAGCTAAAGTATGAATGTCAGGATATTGGCGAATGAAATCCGAATAGTACTGGAGAACCTTTTTTACCTGAGTCTGTTGCAACATGACTTCTGAAACCCAGATGTGGTAAGGGTCGGTGGTCTGGCGCCACGGTAACCATCGCTGATTTTTTTTATACCAATCGATTAAATCTTTTTGAAAATGGCGAACCTTTTCAAAAGGAATTATTTTTTCAAAACTTTTCATATAGAATAGAAAATGTTTGCTTAGCGTTTACCAGGGCGTACCTGCTTTTTTTCTATATCATCAAAAATGAGTTCAGCATGCTGGCGGGAATTTTCAATGAAATATTTGGAGGTATCCATTCCTCCGCATACCACTCCCGCTAAATATATTCCGGAGCGATTGGTTTGGAAAGTCTGCGGATCAAAAAGCGGCGTCGGTGGCTCTTCGGTCTGAAGAGCAATCCCCGTTTTTTGCAAAAACTCAAAATCAGGATGGTAGCCGGTCATGGCAAAAACAAAATCATTCTCCAGCACAATTTGACTACCGGGAGTTTGCACAACTATTTGTTTCTTCAAAATTTTTATCACACTGGAATTAAAATAAGCCTTAATGGTTCCCTCTTTCATCCGATTTTCAATATCAGGCTTCACCCAGTATTTTATATTCTCCTTTAATTCAGATTCGCGGATGATCATGCTCACCTCTGCCCCTACTCGATACAGCTCCAGAGCGACATCTACCGCTGAATTCCCGGCTCCAATAACCGCTACTTTTTTATAAGCATAAGGATGAGGCTCAGTAAAGTAGTGACTGACCTTATCCAAATTTTCACCGGGGATATTCAGCCGATTGGGATTATCGTAATAGCCGATAGCCATAATCACCCGGCCGGCATCATAATGACCTTGAGTGGTTGTAATGATAAAGTTCCCTGCTTGTCCTTTGATATCTAAAACTTTTTCAAAGGTATGAATATTTAATTTCCAGGCTTTCGCTACCCGTCGATAATATTCTAATGCCTCTCGCCGGGTGGGTTTGTTCCCATGAGAAATAAAGGGAACTTCGCCGATTTCCAATCGATCCGAGGTTGAGAAAAAGGTCATATTGGTCGGATAATGAAAAATGGAATTCACCAGACAGCCCTTCTCGATAATCAGATGTGATAAGTTTCGCTTCCGGGCTTCAATGGCGCAGGCCAGTCCAATAGGGCCAGCCCCGACAATTAGAACATCGCAGGTGTTATCCGCTTTTATCATTCCACTACCTCTCCTTCAATCCAGTCAGCGATAAAGACATTGGTGTCCCCATCTTTTTCATTAAAACGATTGGAGCAAAACACCAGTTGTTTACCATCGGCGCTAAAAATAGGAAATCCATCGAAAGTATCATTATAAGTAATGCGTTCCAACCCACTTCCATCCATCTGAATCAGATATAAATCAAAGTTACGTGGATCTTCACTTTGAACATTGGAGGAAAAAATAATCCGTTGATTATCAGGATGGAAAAAGGGAGCAAAAGACGCCTTTCCAAAGTGTGTCACCTGCTGGATATTTTTTCCATCGGCATCCATCACGAAAATTTCTAAAGCAGTAGGGCGAACCAGACCGTTTTGCACCAGATCCTCATAATCGGCCAGTTCTTTTTCGCTTTGGGGACGGCTGGCCCGAAAAACGATTTTTTGACCATCCCAGGAATAAAATGGGCCTCCATCGTAACCTTTTTCAAAAGTAAGCCGTCGTTGATGACTGCCATCCAGATTCATACTGTATATTTCCGGGTCACCATCCCGCAAAGAAGTAAAAATAATTTTATCACCGCGTGGGGACACTGTAGCTTCTGCATCATAACCCGGGGTATCGGTAAGACGTTTTAATATGGTGCCGTGCAGATCAGCCAGAAAGATATCAAAACTTTCATATAATTTCCAGACATAGCCGCGGGACATGTCAGGTGGCGGTGGGCAATTGGGATCAGCGAGGTGAGTAGAAGCGTAAAGGACGGTGCTATCTCCCGGCAGGAAATAACCGCAAGTCGTGCGACCCTGGCCGGTGGATACTAACTGCTGATTGGAACCGTCCAGATTCATGATGAATTGCTGATCGCAGCTGAGTTCTCCCCTGGTGGACTGGAAGATAATCATCAGTTGATTAAATGACAGATACGCTTCGGCATTTTCTCCACCGTGAGTTAACATCCTCACATTTTGCAATCTTTTTTCACCGGCCACCAGATAAGGATCATTGTGAGATTTCGGCTGATCAGATGAGTGACAACCACCCATCATTACCGCTAAAAACAAGACAACCAATCTATATGAGAAGAATTTCGACCAAAACATGCGTATTCCTTTTTTAAAATGGGTGTTAAGTTATTAAGAATTTTGAACCCAAACAAATAGTAAGATCCTGAATAAATTATATGGTTGTTTTTTAATCGTTGTACCGTTATTTCGTTATACCGTTATACCGTTATAGCGTTATACCGTTATACCGTTAAATATAATTCGGTGCAATGTATACCTGTGAGGGGAATTTAGCGCAAGCGAGAGACCAGCTGTTGTAATTGCTGGGAAAGGTTGAGTGACTTTGCTCCCATCATTAAAATGGTGGTATGGGGCGATAATAACTTTTGCACTTGTTCCGTAACCGCCTCAGGAACATCACAGTGCTTTAAAATCTTTTTATTATGATTGATCTTTCGAATTCCTTGCGCAATGAACTTTGCATTCTCCCCTACGGTGATAATAATATCAATAGGTAGTGCAGAAATATAATATCCAATATTGAGATGAATATCTTTCATAGAAGGACCAGTTTCATCCAGACTACCCAGTACCAGCATGAGCTGATGAGAATATTTTTTAAACTGCACCAGGGAATCGCAGGCTTTTGAAACCGCATTTACTGTGGCATTATAGGTGTGATCAAGAATATAGATATCCCCCAGATGAATGAGATTGCCACGTCCTGGAATCATTTGAAAATTCTCCCGCAATCCTTTATTAATTTCATCAAACTCAAATCCCAAAACTCGGCTCACTGCAATTGCAGCCAGAGCATTAGAAACCGCCGTAGAACCATATACGGCGAGATGAAACTGATAATAGTTGTTCACGGTAAATTGAATGCCATCCGGCCCCAGATATTGCAGATCGGAGGCATAGAAATGGGCAGCCTGGTTAAACCCAAATTTGATGATTCGCTGGGTGGAGGCAAAGGAGCCCATCCCACTGACTAACTCATCATCGATATTCAGCACCGCGTATCCATCCGATTTCAGCTGTCGGACCAGCTCCACTTTCGCATCGGCCAGCAGATATTTATCTCCAACCCGAGCCAGATGAGCTTCGCCAATATTGGTAATCACCGCAATATGAGGTTCGGTTAATTCCACGGCCAGTTTAAATTGCTCCGGATTGACAATACCCAGCTCAATTAAGCCAAATTTATGTTCTTTCTTGAGTTGCAGAAGAGTGGAAGAAACCACTGTCGCTGAATCGCAAAACAGAGGTGTTTCCAGTACCGGTCCGCGTTGAGAGAGGATGACGCTTAGCATACCTTTGGTGGTACTCTTTCCGTCGGCTCCAGCGATACCCACCATGGGAATGTTGAATCCCCTTCTGAACTCCCTGATTTTTTTCAAATTCAACGTGACATAATCAAGGTGTTCCTGGGGAGTTAACAGCGAAATTTCTTCAGAATATAATTTCCCAAAATCTTTATTTTTCAATGTTAACCATTCTCTCCATAAAAAACCGGCTAAATTTACAACAGAGAATGTGACAATGCTATGTCTTTTGGTTTAACTTTTTATTATCATCGACAGACCGGGACGATTTGAAAAGACATTTTATAGTTTATAGTTAATAGTTGATAGTTGATAGAACGAAATTAGTTAATTTTTATAGTATCATCGGCAATCTATCCGTTTACTGGAATCCGACTATTCCGTCCCCTCATCGTATATTTGTATTCACCACAAAAAACATTAGTTTGATGAAATAAAAAATGGAAAAATGGTTTTAAACAACCTGGAAAACATATCGAATCAGAATGGCTTAAAACCTCCCCAATCTGTTCGAATGTGGTATTGGAAAAATTTATGATCTTGCCCGATTATCTACAAGGGATCATGTTTATAAAATGTAAATTGGAGGCAATGTCTGAAGTAGCGCTAGAACTAATTGCCCAAGCAATTCAATCCAATTTATTGGGATCGATTATCGGACAATTCAAATCGGTGCTCAGCAAACGAATTCTCCACACAGGATAAGATAAGTTTAAATGGCAGAGAAATTATTATGAGCATATCATCAAAAACAATCCTTTGAAATGGGAGGAGCGCTTGGATCGATCGCCCAAAAAATATTGTAAATTTTTTTGCAATTCAGCGGGTTACTGATTTATAAATCTTTACTAAAACTATCCGTTTCCATCATTCTACTATGAATGCAAATGTCAGGATGATTTCCGGGATGGCGATTTAGCGGGTCGTCCCTCCGTTACCATCTTCTCCGCCCACTCCCGGAATTCCACCCGGCTGATTTTCAACCTTTCTATCCCCTCCTTCGGCCATAAGAAGAAATAATCAGGAACCTTGTAACCGGGCAAAACCTTCCGTAAATATTCCCGTACTTCCCGCAACTCAATTTTTGTACTTTTTATTTTGTATTTTGTAATATCCTTTGTCCTTTCCCTCTTCACCCTTAATCCTTTACCAACCCTCCTTGCCAGTCTCCTGTCTTTTCGCCACTTGATTATCGCCACTGGTCGCTGGCCGAATTCCGGATCAGGAATCGGCACCACTACGACCTCCTCTACTCCCGGAATATTTCGGATCTGCGCTTCAATTTCCTCTGGCTGAATATTTTCTCCACCAGAGATAAATAGATTATCTTTACGACCAGTGACAGTGAGATAACCATCCTTATTCAGTTTTCCCAGATCACCACTGTGAAACCAACCGGCTTTGTCGGTTATCTTTTTTAGCTTACCGGAAGACAGATATCCTTTACACAGGGTTTTTCCTCTTAGTAAAATTTCCCCATCTCCTAAAAGCTTTAATTCACGGTAGGGGAGCAGTTTTCCTGATGTTTTCCATTGCTTAAGACCATCGCCTTGGCTGGTGGTCGTAATCTGCGAAGCCATTTCTGTCGACCCATAACTGACGTAAACTGGCAATTTTATCGCTGCGCATTTTTTCAGCAAAGGGAATGGTATAGGTCCGCCACCCAATAAAATAGCTTTCATATTTTTCAGGTGAGGAATAACACACTGTTTCTGCAAAAGTCGATATAACTGCGTGGCCACCAAGGAGAGATGAGTAATTTTTTGATCACTAATAGATTCTTCCAGACTCAGTTCTGGATCCGGAATAACCATCGCTGTTCCCGCCAGCAACGTTCGGAATATTATGCTCAATCCGCCGACGTGATATAGCGGGAGGGAAAGTAGCCAGCGGTCACCTGGTTGTAATTGGATATTCTGATTTGATCCCAACGCATTAAAATAATGATTTCCCAGCGTATGCAAGATGGCCTTCGGTCTCCCGCTACTGCCAGAAGTGAAAATGACAGAACCATCCTGATTGAGAGGGAGATGAATGGGTTTAGAAGAGGATGTCGGCAGATTTTTCGGAGAAAAGCTAACGATATTATCCAGGCGTTCTTTTTTTATTTCCTGCAGGTTGCGAGAAAAAAAATCTGAAGAGCAAATGATCTGGCGGCAGTTGATTTTTCGCAAATTGTCAGAGATATAAGGTTCTGGCCAACGGGTATTGATGAAGACTGGAACAATTTTTAACTGCCACATCGCGAACAAAAGAATAAGATATTCCGGACAACTAGCAGAAAGGATTGCCACTCGCTCGCCGGGTTGAGATATTCTTTCTACCTCTGGTAGAGCCGAATTCACTAAACCAGAAAAGTTATTAAAAGTTAAAGATACGCCACCAGAGATGATAAATGGAAGAGCGCTGGATGGGGAAGACGGATCAAGAATGAAGCTTTTAAGAGTATGTGGTTTTATCATCAGGGGCGAAATATAAAAAAAAATTGGAAGGCGGGCAATTCATTGCCGCGAAAGATGCATCCATTCCTGTCGAGACGAACGATGAATCATGTGGTGAAAACGAATTTGAGTTTGTCAAAATTTATTTTTCGACTCTGGGCAACCATTTTTTTTACCTCTACTCTGCCCTTTCTTACCCGAAAAGGTCTTTCCAGTAAATCTTCCTTCAACCATTTAAAGGTATCCAATCCCGCGGCACATTCATGGGGAGAAAAAACCGCTGCTAATTGAGCAAGGAATGAGAGAGTGAGGCCCGATTCAAAAGCCGAACTGAACACCGGGTATATTCCTGCGCCCTGGGCGCTTTTTATGATCCGAATGGTCTTCGCAAATCCCCCTATTATCATCGGCTTCAGCACAATCGCTTTAATGCCAGATTCCCAGCCATAGTACTCGATATCTATAGTGCTCAACGATTCATCCAGCGCTACCGGCACTCCGCACTGCTGGTAAAAGGTAGACAATGCGGTTCTATCGCACAATGGCTCTTCAATATATTCGATGCCGATATCTCGCACTGCTTCACCAAAACGAACTGCTTCGGACAACGACCAGGCTTGATTGGCATCCAATCGTATCTTCAATTTTTCACCACCTGCCTCTCGCAACTGCTTGACTCGTTTTATTTCATCCTCCAGTTTATTCCTACCCACTTTCAATTTGATTGTTCGATACCCCTCCGCCATCAATTTCTGTGTTGTCGGGCCAATATCGAAAGTATTCTCATCCAGCAGCGCATTTACCTCAATCTGTGCCGGTATGGTGGAGGAAAATAATTCATACAGTTGAAGCTGGTGTGATGCCGCCTGCAAATTAACCAATCCCATCTCTATTCCAAAGCGAACGGAAGGACTTATTTTTACTCCATTCAACCAGCGTTGAAATTTTTCAGAATGTTCGAATAGGGAATCATCAATTTCCTGTTTTAAAATAGAGCTCCCTATTCGTTTTAATTCCGAAATTGCGTCTTCCAGATGCTCACGATTGAATCCCGGTAAGGGGGCTATTTCTCCAAAACCTGTTTGATTTTTTTCGTTAATGAACTGTAATACCAATCCCGGACGACTATTCAGGGAAGTCTTTTTTACCATGATCGGAGTAGTTAAGGGAAGAGAATAAGTATAAACCTGGAGTGAAGTTATTCTCATAGAATCCAACCCAGGGAAAACATCAGGCTGTACAATAGCAGAAGTTTCCCGGTGGTGCCCAGGACCTGATTGAAAATGACCCCTGGTTTCTGTTCGAATACTGTTTTGATAGAAGGAATCGCCGCCACAAACACCAATGAAGCGGCCAAGGCATAGAGATGACTGTCAGTCAGAAAAAACAGCAGAATGGGGATGAGGCAGGCAATTAATACACTGGCCAGGTATTCCCAGCGGGCAAAATTTTCTCCGAAACGCACCGCCAGCGTTAGCTTACCGCTTCTCATATCCGATTTCACATCTCGCAAATTATTAACGGTGAGGATGGCCATGGAAAAAAGACCGGGAGAAATTCCCGCTAGTAAAACCAGATAATTGATTTCCAATGCTTGCACATAATAGGTTCCCCCCACCGCCACGATCCCAAAAAAGATCAACACAAAAATATCGCCCAATCCATTATAACCCAATGGATACGGACCTGCTGTATAAAGTACTCCAAACAAAATCGATAAAATTCCAATGATAAAAATAGGCCATCCCCCGCGCCAGATCAAATATATCCCTGCCATAAAAGCCAGAGTAAATACCAAAACAGTAGCTCTTCTCATGGTTTGAGGCTTCACCAGACCAGCCTGGGTTACTCGAGTGGGACCCAGACGATCTTTTTGATCGGCTCCATGAATGAAATCAAAATAGTCATTGGCAAAGTTAGTTCCGATTTGAATGAGCACCGCTGCTATTCCGGCCAGAACAGCCGAGAGCAGATGCAGTTTTCCTTCTCCATAGGCCATGGCCGTACCGATGATCACCGGCGAAATTGCTGCCCATAAGGTCTTCGGTCGAATAGCCAGATACCAGGTGTGAAGGGAGGAACTCATCTCATATTACTCGCGATGAAGGGTGAGGGGTATAATGGTAAACGGTAAACGGTATAACGGTATAACGGTATAACGATATAACGGTATACCGTCCGTATTTTCCCTTTTCCGACTCTTTCTTTACCCATCATTTCAGTATTCCTTTATCCCTTTATACCGTCTGATCACACATCTAAAATTTACGTCCTTCTCAGGCATGGATCAAGGTTGCCTTTTAAATTTGGAGAAATCCGGTTTTCGTTTTTCCACAAATGCATTGCGGCCTTCCTGTGCTTCTTCTGACATATAATAAAGCATGGTGGCACAGCCCGCCAGTTCCTGCAATCCCGCCTGACCATCACAATCGGCATTGAGAGCGGCTTTTAAACAGCGAATAGCCGTAGGTGAATTTGCCAGAATTTCCCGGCACCATTTCACCGTTTCTTCCTCCAGTTTTTCCAGCGGCACTACCGCATTCACCAGACCCATCTCCAGCGCCTGCTGGGCATTATACTGCCGGCAGAGAAACCAGATCTCCCGCGCTTTCTTTTGTCCAACAATTCGAGCTAAATAGCTTGAACCATAGCCGCCATCAAACGAACCCACTCTGGGACCAGTTTGGCCGAAGATGGCGTTATCGGCAGCGATGGTCAGATCGCACATCACATGCAATACGTGACCGCCACCAATGGCATATCCAGCCACCATGGCGATAATCGGTTTCGGACAGCTTCGAATCATCCGCTGGAATTCCAACACATTTAATCGATGAATTCCCTTTTCATCTTTATAACCAGACTCGCCGCGAATTTTCTGGTCACCGCCAGAACAAAATGCTTTTTCTCCTTCTCCGGTTAGAATGATCACCCCGATCTGCGGATCCTCCCAGGCATCTCTTAAAGCAACCATCATCTCGCTAACGGTAAGCGGACGAAAGGCGTTGCGCACCTCCGGGCGATTGATGGTGATTTTGGCTATACCCTCTGCTTTATGATATTTGATGTCGGTATATTTCCCAACAGATTTCCAGAGAATTTTTTCCATATCGGACTCCTCCACTAAAAAGAAAGTAAACTGGATTTATTGTACTTATATTGTTTGAAATTTTTATATTTATTTTGTTTGCAATTATAAAACCTCGTTCGGACGGAACTGCCCTTCAAGTATAATAAAAGTCTCACTTATGCATCACTTAAATAATTCTCAGGATAATAAAAAAGCAGAAATTTTTTGTAGAAATCGTTTTTCACTTTCAAAATGAATGGTATGACCACAGTCTTCGAATATGGCCACGGTGAACCCTGAATTCATTTTTTGCATTCGCCGGGCAATATCACAAAATTTTTGATCCATCTCCCCTGCTAATAATAAAACCGGAAGCTGAATTTCCGGCAGTTGCGGCCACAAAGATTCCTGGTTGCCCACCCCCATATAGCGCAGAGATTTTGCTAATTCGATTGGATCATTTTTCAGGCGTCGCTGAAACATTTTTTCAAAACCAGGCTGGTTCAATAAATTGCTGAATAGCGGTCGATGGTACCATTCCCGAAGGAATTGTTCCAGATTTTTCTTTTCCAGAATTTGTGCCAGTTGCTCATCCTGTTCCTGCCGTTTTTTTCTTTCGATCACATCCTCCAGACCTGGTGAGGCAGATTCCAGAATTATTTTCTCAAAATGTGAGGGATAGTGAACAGCCAGATAAAGCGCTACCCTCCCACCCATGGAATAACCCAGCAGATTAGCCTTTTTTATTTGCAGTTGATCCAGTAATTCAATCAGCAACTGAGCAGTGTGGGGTATGGAATAGTGCTTCGGATCGGCCAGGCGAGTTTGTCCGTGACCGGGAAGATCAACACACAGACACTGATAATCAACTTGAAAATGTTCGACCGCCAAGTCCCAATCTGCCAATGATCCTAAAAAGCCATGTAAAAAAATAATGACAGGCTTGCCGGCTGGACCGCTCAGGTTAAAGTGTAAATTCTTCATCATAAAAGTATATTATTTCTGTAGAGCAGAACGAATCGCTTCATACAATTGCGAGTGGAACTGGACATTTTCGTTTCGATCGGTTTGAATTTCAATCAGATTCGCTCCCTCGCTTCGAACTGATTTCAGATAGACCGCATGGAATTCTTTCATATCCCGGGGTAGATGATAAGTGAGTCCAAACTGTTGCGCCACATTTTGAAAGGAAAATTGATGAGGTGTTCCAAAAAAAGGTTCGAAAACTTTCTTATATTCAGCAATAGGAAGAAAAGAAAAAATACCTCCACCATGATTATTGACCAGAACGATGGTGATGGGTATTTTTAAAAGAGAGACGAGTGATAAAGAATTCACATCATGCAGAAAAGCCAGATCGCCGATCAGCAGAGTGAGCGGCTGGTTTTTACCCCGTCCATATCCTGCAGCGCTGGCAATGGTTCCATCGATTCCACTGACGCCGCGATTCGCACTAACAGAAACTTTGTTTCGAGTCGAATCCGCAAACATATCCATCTCACGCACCGGCAGACTGCTGGCTAAAAAGAGAGAATGCCCGGTCGGGATAGTACGAGAAATGAGGCGGGCCACTGCAGGTTCGGTAAGTTTACTCTCATTTTCCAGCTTGGCTTTTACTACCCGAGAAATAGAATCTGAACAATGATTCAGAAAATTCACCCATTCCCGATCGATATGGCGAGCGGCAGGCGGAGAAAAAGTCTCGCAAAATTCTTTCACATCGCATTCCAGCCGCCAGCTCACCCGATGAGCAGGATCGCTGCGAAAGGGATGAGGAAGCAAACTGATATAATGACGAGGAGAATATTTTTCAATGAACTGTAAATAACGCTTGGAGGCTGGTTGATCTCCCAGATGCAGAATGGTGTCTGGTTGATAATAGGGGTACAACTGCTCGGCCAGTAACATCAGATCAAAGTAGGGCAATAAATTATTCATGGAATTCCCCAGTCGCTGACCGGAAAGAATATCGGCAAAAATTGGCCATCCCAAACGCCGGGAAAATCGGCGCACTGCTAATTTTTCATCCTCCCAGCGAAGTCGTCCCAGAACCACTAAACCGCGTTTGGTATTCTGTATGATCTCCTGTAATTCCACCTGCGATTGTTTTTTCACCATACGGGCTGGTACCATATAGCCGGTATAGGGCTTTGATTCACGTACCCAGGAATTCAATTCCCATACATACGCCGCAGGAATGTCTTTTTTCAAGGGCACCAAAGGTTCGCGAAACTGACAATTCAGATGAACCGGGCCAACCGGCGGAGACGCAGACCGATAAACCGCTTGATCGATGGTGGTTAAGACCATTTGCGGGGGAATGTCGATTGATGGACAGGGCAGATCAAAAAACCAGCGCACATAATCGCCAAACAAATGGGACTGGCGGATGGTTTGATTAGCTCCGGTAGCGATTTTTTCAGGAGGGCGATCGGCAGTGAGCACCACCATTGGAATAAAATCCAGCGAGGCTTCCACGATGGCCGGAAAGTAGTTCGCGGCGGCCGTGCCGGAGGTACAAATCAGTACCGCAGGTTTACCAGTAGCCCGAGCATAACCGAGGGCGTGAAAGGCAGCCGCACGTTCGTCATAAATCACAGTTGATCGGGCCCTGGGATTTCGCGCCACTCCCACCGCCAGCGGTGTGGAACGCGAACCAGGAGAGAGACAAAAATAATCGATTTCATTGCGCAACAATTCCTCAACAATCAGCGACCCCCACAGTATGTTGATATTTTCTTTAAAGATGCTCATATCTCAGAAAGTGCTCTGGTGTAGTTCAGAATTTTATTATCGAGTTCCCTCCATTCCCTCACCGGATCAGATTCTTCGACGATTCCCGCTCCGGCATAAACCGTCAGCGATCGATCTTTTAGCACCGCACTTCGCAGGGCTAATACAAATTCTGCCGAGGCTTTCTCCAGCCAGCCGATGAGTCCGGCATACCAACCCCGATCAAACGGCTCCCATTCACGAATTCGCTTTAACGCTACTGTTCTGGGATATCCCGCCACCGCCGGAGTGGGATGCAACTGGCTGATGAGGTCTGCGTCCGATAATCCTGCTTTCAATTGTCCCTGAAATCGGGTGCAGAGGTGTTGAACGTATGCGAATTTTATAATCTCTTCCTGACTGATTTTCGTGCTTTGTATGCAAAGTGTTTTTAGCTTCCGTTCAACCTCTTTCACCACCCAGCGATGCTCTTTCAATTCTTTTTGATCGCTCAAGAGTTCCCAAGCGAATTTTTCATCCTGTTTACTACTCTTCCCACGCGGACGGGTACCCGCTACTGCTTCACTCCAGATCGTCCCACGCTGACGGTAGTACAGACGTTCAGGAGAAATTCCCATGAAGGTATAGTCTTGTTCCGGTTGTAATAAAAATGCAAAGGATTGCGGATTCTGATGATATAAATCGCTAAAAAGCCGAAAAGGATCGAGGGGATAACTCAATTCAAAACCTGAGCGACGCGCCAGTACAATCTTTTTTAATTTTCCCGCTTTAAATTCTTTAGTCGCTTTTTTCAGCATTTCTTGCCATTGTTTGCGGTTAGGAATATCACGCCGGCGCGCAATCAGTTTCTTTCTCGGCCGTCGGAAAGATTTGCTTTCTTCCAGCGGAAATTCCGATAGCTGAGGATGCTCTTCAAAAGGGTGATCCAAAGAATAATTGTAAATTAAGCGGGTAACACCCTCGGCGTTTATGATCTCAAACTTAGGAATAAAAAACAACCATGATCCCAACTCTTTCCATTCCCCCGATGGAGATGTCCCGGCAGGAAAACGCAACCCGCCATAAAAACGTATGCCAGGCTGAGAAGATTGCAAAATGGAATTCATTTCCTGGAACAACGGCCTGATATCCGGAGCGGAAGAATGGCGAATTTGAAGGACACTTCCTGCTCCTCCAATTTCATAGTTTCCATCATGCCGGGCAAAATAGAATCGTGGATAAAAGGGTTGTTTTTTCAGCCAATCCAATACCGTGGTTTTCTTGAGAGAAATTTCTAAGCGACCGAATTTAGGCACCGGTTGAGAATCCCCGGTGGTCGGAGACAGTTTTTTATCAGTGAGATGAGAAGCGATCATTAATGACTCCTGTGTTCAAGTGGCCAGGGGCTGTGCTTCATTGCATTTATTTATCACCCAGGTAAAGGGCAGCAATACCGCCGCTCAGTGAAATATGTCGTACGTTGGAAAATCCCGTCATGGTCAATAAACGGCAGAATTCTTCCCCATAAGGAAAGGTCTCCACCGTCTGATTCAGATATCGATACGCATATCCGTCTCCCGAAATCACTCCGCCAATTCGCGGTAAAATATTTCGAAAATAGAAAAGATACAACTTACGCCACCAGCGCACCTTCGGTAGCGAAAACTCAAGAATCAATACCCGTCCATTGCTTTTGAGCAGTCGATACATCTCTCTCAATGTCCAGGAAACATCCAGCATGTTGCGGATTCCAAAAGCGATGGTGATCGCATCAAAAGATTCGGCGGGAAAAGGAGCATGCATCGCATCGCCGGTCAGAAAATAGCATGGACGATTATGGGAAAGAGATTTCTTCCTCCCAATTTCCAGCATCTGCCGTGCCCTATCCAACCCCACCGCGTATTTTATATGATTGGTTTCCTGAAAAAGTGTGAGCAATACATCAGCCGTACCTGTCGCCAGATCGAGAACGATCAATTTATCTCTGTCTGGTAAATGAGCAGCAATTTTTTTCCGCCAGCGGACATCCTGCCGCAGGGAAAGCAGGCGGTTTAATACATCATATCGCGGGGCAATCCGATCGAACATCTGCCAGACGTCCTGGCGGGAAGGAGCAGAGGCAGCTACCGAATCGAATGTGGATAAAGTGTCTTTGGCCTTCACTGATTTCGTAAATATTTCGTGATATTTCTAAAAGATCAACTTTCCTAAAAAAAATAATATTGAACACTCTTTTTTCTTTTCATTGGCAAATATAGCTAAAAAAATCATGGAGTGAATCCGATTTGTTTTAAAATGAGCTGGCAGATTTCTTCGGCCGATTTTTTTGACGAATTAAAACTCACCATCCCAAATTTTTTATATTGCGGAAGCCTTCGCAGATAATTGTACTCAATATCATCCCGCAAATCCGTATGCGATAAAAAAGGACGCTCCGCTGCTTCACGGCCGATTCGTTCATAAATATCGTCCATTAAGGCATCCAACCAGATTACCAGGGAAGATGATTTCAAATGCTCCATATTTTCTTCATCTTCCACTGCTCCACCGCCACAGTCTATGACTACCCGCATCTTATCCTTCAGGGTTTGAATCACCTGCTTTTCAATTTTACGGAATTCAGACCAGCCATGCATTTCGACCAGCTGACTAATCTTATTGCCACTGGCTTTTTCGATAAGCCGATCGGTAGAAATATATTCCCATCCCAGCCGATCAGCTAATAATCTGGCAATGGTACTCTTGCCGGTGCCTCGAAATCCAATGAATACAATTCGCTGGTACACTGGCATTGATGATCGTCTTTTTTTGTTTCCCAAAATCTTCTGTCACCAGTCCCCGCCTCCCAAGCTCTGTTTTTTTTCAGAGAGTAAGGGATTCGGACTTGATCGCTTCCCACACTTCTTTAACTTCGTTTAAATCGACCGCCATACCAGAGAAAATCTCGAATTGATGGCAGGCTTGCCGCACATACATTTCTTCTCCGGAAATAACCTGACATCCATATTTCTGCGCCCGCTGCAGCAATAAAGTATAAGCAGGATTGTAAACGACATCAAACACTAATTTTACGTGCGGTAGTAGCGGTTCAAGCGGTGGCATTTCTTGAGTAGCCGGAAACATTCCCAGTGGAGTAGTATGAATAATGGTTCGAAAGGGCCATTTTGTCCATTCACTTTCCGGCACAAATCTCACGTGGAATTCTTCGGCCAGCGATGAGCCCTTTTCTTCATCTCTACTGGCCAGAAAAATCTGTTGAATTCCCAGTTCTTTTAAGGCGGTAATCACACTCCGACTGGTGGCGCCAGCACCATAAACGAACACACCTTCCCACAGCAAATCGCTATAAGCCTGCAAGAGCTCACAAATTGCCATGAAATCGGTATTGAATCCCCACCATTTACCATTTCTTTTAATGGCGGTATTACACACCGTAGATTTCTCCACACTCTGAGATAGGAAATCGAGTTTAGACACGATGTCCTTTTTGTGGGGAAGTGTGATGCTTAAACCGTTTATTAGCGGTTCCCAGTTTTTCCAGAAATCGTCCAGATCACGTGCCGGAAAATTGAGGTAGATAAAATCACCAGTCTCCTCCGCATTGTGAGCTCGCTTCCGCTGTAGCAAACGATTGTGAAGCTTCCAGCTGCTGCTCTGTTCCACCGGATATCCCAGTAAACCAATCAGCGGCGTGGCAGAGGATTTCTGATGCAGGAAAAAAACATTTCTGGCCGCCTGCAGAGAGAGTTGACCGGGAGCGGTGGGAGTCTGAGGACTTGGGGATACGTAAGTAAATTCATTTCCCTGCAATGCCCCCAGAATACGCGACAATTGTCCTTCGCGACCCATGGCATGAATGACATAGCGAACACCTTTGTCGCGAGCCATCTCTATCAAACGCAAAGCGGTCAGGTTGTCATTTAAATTTCGGGCCGTATACACAAATTTGAAAATGTCAGCCGGTATGAGCAGCATTTCAGAGAAGTTATGAATCAGCTGATCCAGTTCATTGGTTGTAGTATGATGAGAGAGAATAATTTGATGTTGAGGAGTAAGCGGCAGCTGGGGAATAACCTCACCAGATTCCTGCCACTCAATATCCAGATAATTTATTCCTGCCTGAATGGCCTTTTGGTAAACGTGAATTTTTTCCGACAGGCTTCTATTCCATTCACCACCCTCCTGGCGCGAACGAATAGTAACAATGATGGGTATATTCAGCACCCGGGTAAGTTTTTTCAGATCCAGCTTATCCCCTACATCATCGAGCCGAATTTCAATGGCATCAACCTGTGTAAAAAGCGGCTGATTCATCCAGATGTCCTCTTCTGAGCGGGGGAATAGGCTAAGGCAATATTTACAAGGCATTCCAGGCATTCCTGAATTCTTTTTTAGTTACTGAATGAAATAGCACCGCCTTTTGACGATGATCGAGCAGAGTGAAACGCGGCGATTGTTGACGCACTTTTTTATCTGATAGAATCAGTTCCCACACCCGTTCGAATGACAATCGATGAAGATCCACTCGCTCTAACTGATAATTTTTTAAAAGGGTGTAAATGCTTTTCACTTGTGATTCCGGATAGCCGAATAGTTGTTCAGAAAGTTTTAAGGATATTTTCATTCCGGCGGCTACTGCAAAACCATGTTTCAGGCGGTAGCGACTGAGTTGTTCGATGGCATGGCCTGCCGTATGCCCGAAATTTAAAATGCTGCGGTAATGACTTTCTTTCTCATCTCTTTGAACAACTTTCAATTTCAATTCCACACAATGCTTTACGATATTTTTTAACGTCTGGGGGTGTTTACCTAAAATTTTTTTTTGTTCAATTTCTAATCGACGGAGCAAGGGAGGACTCAAAATGATTCCATACTTCATTACTTCTGCCATGCCGTTTATGAATTCATCATCCGGCAGAGTTTTCAGGAATTCAGGATCGATAAAAACAGCAGCAGGTTGATAAAAATTGCCCAGGAGATTTTTTCCAGAAGGATGATCAATTCCCACCTTGCCACCGATACTGCTATCCACCTGGGCTAATAGACTGGTCGGCACCTGAATAAGCGGGACTCCGCGATGCAGGGTTGCCGCTACAAATCCCACCAGATCTCCGGTTACTCCGCCTCCAAGGGCGATAAGCACTGTATCTCTGCCTGCCTTTTTTTGCAGAAGCACATCCTGCAGACGCCCGAGTTGGAAGCGGGATTTACTTCTCTCCCCGCGCGGAAAAGTGATGATTTCTTTAAAGCGTGGCAACGATCGTAGATGATCTTTTATTTCAGAAGCATACAGGTCAGCCACCTGTTGATCAGCGACGACAAAAACCGCCTGCTGCTCAAAATTTTTCTTAATAAAAGCGGTCATTCGCGACCAGATTTTCGATTCGATAAAAATTGGTATTCGAACAGGTTGGGATTTAAGAGCGAGATGCAGTTGGGGCATTTTTTCGCCATTGAATAAAGTGATTGATATTCTCCATCATTTGAAAGAATTGATCGGGATAGAGCGCTTGTTCCGGATCAGACCAGGAAGCGGGTGGATCAGGATGTACTTCTACCATGATCCCATCTGCACCGGCAGCCAGAGCAGCCAGACTCATGGCCGGAATGATGTCCCGCCGGCCGGTTCCATGGCTGGGATCTACAATAATGGGCAAGTGGGAAATTTTCTTAATGACCGGCACAATATTTAAATCTAAAGTATTACGGGCATAATCCACAAAGGTGCGAATTCCTCTTTCACAAAGCATAATCTGATGGTTTCCCTCATTGATAATGTATTCGGCACTTCCCAAAAATTCCTCCAGTGTGGCAGACATTCCCCTTTTCAGCATCACCGGCTTTGGCTGACGTCCAATGGCCTTCAACAGTTTATAATTTTGCATATTGCGTGAACCAATCTGCAGGATATCGGAATGTCGGGCAACCAGATCGACATCGGCCGTATCCAGCACCTCGGTGATTATCAGCAGGCCGGTGTACTGGCGAACCTCGCTGAGCAGCTGCAAGCCTTTTTCTTCCAGACCGGTAAAGCTATACGGACTGGTACGCGGTTTAAAAGCTCCACCCCGCATGATTTTTATCCCCGCGGATTTAACCATTTCAGCCGTCCGCAGAATCTGATCCTGACTCTCTACGGCACAGGGACCAGCAATCACAATCGGTTCAGCACCGCCAATGGTGACACCATCTATCCGAATAAGCGTATTCTCTAACTGATACTCGCGGCTGACCAGATAATAGCTTCGATCAGAAGCGATCACCGCTTCCACTCCCGGTAACTTTTCGATTTCATCTTTTAAGGAGATCGATTCAGGTTCCGGCAGGTGAATGAACAAAGATGCCTCGCTATCTTCACATTCAATTCCAGTACGATTCAGGGTATGAACCAAATTCTCTCGATCGGTCCGGGAAATATTTTTTTGTAATTTAATAATCATCTTATAAAACAACCTGCTTATCTACTTCGAAAAGGACTGCTAAGTTCAACGATTTCAATCTAAAAAAAGCATATAAGAATTTTTGCTTTAAGTCAGTTAAAATTTAGAGAATATTTCATATTATTTCAATCAACTTTTAAATTGAAAAACGTGAAGGAAAAGAACGATTAAAAAATTATCAGGAGATGGCTACTAAAAAATTGGGGGTTCAGTCTGTTTTGATGAACTGAGTCACCAGAACCTCTCTGAGTACGAAAATTTTATCAAAAAGAAAAATGAGGTATTCGGAAGATCGGCATAACTAAGTACATCTGGCAAGAATCCACAGAGACAGGAATGAAATTAAAAAGTTGTGGAATAGCCGGGTGACCGGGGTTTCGACATAGCAAAAAAGCGCGACGAATGAGTTTCATTTTTCTGAAAGCAAAGGAATGCGATGTAAAATAAGATTCAAATTTTTAATACCTATAAGTAACCGGGCAAGAAAAACTTTATTTCTATGCATTTTCGTAGACTGAAAGGAATATAAACAAAAGAGGCAAATCAGCTTTTTATCATCTAAACGTTGTGCCATTATGTCGAATAAAATAAATTTTTGCTTTGATCTAAATCACCGAGTAAGTTATAAACTGAAGGAAAAATGATCGACTTTTATTCTTCACTGACAATTTCCTGAGCTGAGAACAGAAAAATATTGATGATCAATAAAAATTAATTAGTGCTTTTGAATTGAAAAATTGAGTGCATTATATTGCATTGAAGTCGGATCGTGATATGACCGTACAATCTGCTAAAAAAGAGCTACAACGAATGGGAGAGATCTTATACCAGCGGCAATACATTACTGGCAGTGAGGGAAATCTGAGCTTGCGGATTAATTCCAGTGATATTTTGATTACTCGCAGTGGAGTCTGTAAAGGCGAACTCACTCCCACTGATATAATAAAAATTTCACTGAAAAAAAATACTCTCAATCAATTGCCAAAGCCGTCCAGTGAATTAAGGTTACATCTCGAGGTGTATCGTCAGCGACCAGAAATTAGGGCGGTTATTCATGCTCATCCACCCTATGCGGTTAGTCTGACTCTGGCCGGAATTTCTCTGGAAAAACCCTATACACCAGAGAGCGTCCTTTTGCTGGGAGCGGTCCCTACCGCCCCTTATGGGCGACCATCCACTTCTCAGGTTTCAGAAAGCATTCAAAAATATATTAAAAAAACCGATATCATTATTCTGGAGAGGCATGGCAGTCTGACAGTCGGCCATTCACTCAAAGAAGCTTTTCAAAAACTCGAAATACTGGAGAATACCGCCAAAATCGTATGGCTGGGTCGACAGGCTGGAATAATTAAACCGCTGTCCTTAAAAGAAGCAAAGGAGCTTTTTTCCCTGCGACGCACGATATACGGATTAGAGTATCCGGTAATTCCCTTCGAATAGAATTGGCACTATCAGTAAGAAATGAAAGAGAAATAAAATTGTCTCATGAAAAAATAACTTGATAATTTTAACAACATAGGAGCAGTGAATGAAAATTCTCCATTGGCTAATTATTTTATTGTGGGGTCTATCCTCTCAAATGGTTTACTCCGCCTGGCGCCCGCAGGAAATGCTGGTGGAAATTAAAATTTCTTCCCCACAAGAACTGCAGCAACTGCGTGCTGAGAAGTTCAATTTTGATCATGCTGCAGACCAGCACCTGAAAATATACGTTATTCCCTCTGAATTAGATAAATTATATTCAATGGGATATCAACCGCAAATTCTGATCCCTGATTTAGAGGACTATTCCCGGCAGTTACTGCAAAATCCGGAGTTTACCAATTATCACGACTATAATTCCACGCTAACGCTGGTGGATAGTCTCATCAACGCCTATCCGCAACTCATTGAAAAACATATTTATGGGTATTCTTTGCTCTCTCGCCAACTATATGCGGTGAAGATCAGTGACAATGTGCAGATGGATGAGGATGAGCCGGAAATCAGTTTTGATGGCGCCCATCACGGCGATGAAATTATGGGGGCAGAGGTACCGATTCTTTTCATGCGCGAACTGTGCACAAGGTATGGAACTGATCCGGTAATTACCAATTTGGTTAATAACCGCGAAATCTGGATTTACCCTTTCATCAACCCTGATGGCCGCATGTCCATGACCCGCTATAACAATGCCGGCGTGGATATCAATCGCGACTGGGGGTATATGTGGGATTTTGAGGGAGGTAGCACGGCTCCCTTTTCGCAACCGGAGACCCGCGCTGCTCGCAATTGGATCAACGAAAATCAGTTTGTGCTCAGCCAGACCAATCATGGCGGGGACGAAAGTGTTTCCTACCCCTGGAGTTATCGGCCCGATCAATGTCCCGATAACAGTCCAATAAGCTATCTGGCAGCCGGATATTCCTCCAATTCCGGTTATGTTCCCACCCTGGCCTATTTCCAGGGATATTCCGGAATGTATCCCATTAACGGCAGCGCCAAAGATGCTTTTTATGCCTTAATGGGATCGGTCGGTTGGACGCTGGAAGTATCTTTCAACAAGACGCCCCCCATTTCCCAGATTCCGCAGTATTACAGCTGGAATCGTCCGGCCATGATTTATCTGCTCCAGCAGGTCGGCAAAGGGATGAAAGGAATAGTCACCGATGCCACCAACAATCAACCGGTGGCAGCCATTGCCTGGATTAGTAGTTCCACCAACAACTTCTGGCCGGTCTACACTGACCCGGAAATTGGAGATTTTCATAAGTTTCTCCTGCCCGGTACTTATAATTTAAAGGTGACTGCCAATGGATACCAGACGGCTACCATTCATAATATTGTGGTGACCGACACCGGAGCGACTCGAGTAAATGTGCAATTGCAACCGCAAATCGGTACCTATGCCTATCGGGTGGTTGTGACCCATATTCCGGGAAATAATTTCAGTGATGAAGGGTATACTCCAGCAGCGCTGGGAGCCCCTGATAATATTCGCTATTCGCTGGGACGCGGTGGATATATCGTTTTAGATATGGGAGAAAACATAGCTGACTATCCCGGCAACGATTTTCGTATTTTTGAAAATGATGCTACTCCCGAAGGTTACACGGTTAAAATCAGCCAGGACTGGAACGGGCCGTGGACCAGTCTGGGAATGAGATGGGGTACACAGGATTTTGATATAGCCGGCAGTGGTTTAAATCAGTTCCGCTATGTTCGCATCGAGGATGACGGTGACGGATTACAAACTGCCCCGGATGCCGGCTTCGATCTCGATGCTATTGAAGGTCGGCTGATCCCCGGTTCCGGCCCATTTGTCATTGCCAGCAATTATTCGATTGTCGATTCTGCTTCCAACTACAATCTCATTCTCGAGGCAGGTGAACAGGCACAAATCACCTTCACTTTGCAAAATCTGGGAGTGGATCCGGCTCAAAATGTGCAGGTTAATGCCACCAGCAACAGTCCATTTTTAGTGGTAGCAGCAGACACTTTGACAGTGGGTGATATTCTTTCTGGTCAGACGGTGAGCACAAATCCTCTGGCCATTTCGGCCGATCCAGCCACACCACACAATTCCACGCAGGAGCTTATTATCCGTATGTCCGCCGGAGGAGGTTACAGCTGGCAGCATGCTTTAGCCATTCGGGTGCGGCAGGGAGCCAGGATTTTCAGTTCAACCCAGCACATATCCTTTCCGGATGCGTTTATAAATAGTATGATCAGTCAGCCTTTGCTCATCCAGAATACAGGCCAGGATTCCCTGGTCATCCGTGAATTTAAGACTCATAGTCCCCAATTCGGAGTGCTGGAGAGTAGTCTCAGGCTGGCGCCCGGTGGTCAGCAGACCATCCATCTTCAATTTACGCCTGACGATACGTTGTATTATACCGACACTCTGCTGATCCTGAATAACGACCCAATTAATTTTATTTATCCGGTTTATTTAAGTGGAAGAGGTATCCTTGCACCAGCGATTATGGTCACGCCGGATAGTTTGAGTGTGGCGATGCACTCCAACGATTCTACTGTTGTTCCGATAACCATACATAATACAGGTGCGGGTCAATTAATCTTCACCGCACAGATTGGTAGTTACCAACCAGGAATTTCTGTTTTAGAAGGATCGGGCGGGAACGATAGTTTCGGTCACATCTGGATTGACAGTGACGAACCCGGTGGTCCAGCTTTTGATTGTATTGAACTGACGGGTGGTAACGGCACGGTAATTCCTATCAATGGTCTTAACGTTACCAGCAATCCGATACCTGTTGGATTTACTTTCTCATTTTATGGAGAAAACTTCACTGCCTTGCGAGTATGCAGCAATGGGTGGGTCAGTTTCAATACTTATTCAGTAAGTTATAATAATACGCCGCTTCCCAGCAATCTCGCTCCACGGAGTATGATTGCCCCGTTATGGGATAATCTGAATATGTTGAGTGATAGCAAACTGTATTATTTGCAGGAAAACAACCGATTCATCGTCCAGTGGGATAATATGTACACTGCCACTGGTTATGGCCCGTACAGTTTTCAGCTCATCCTTTATGATAACGGCAATATTGTATTGCAATACAAAAATTTAACGAATCTGGAAAATGCTTATACGGTGGGAATGCAAAATGGTCAGGCAACGGACGGTTTCTACATCGCTTATAATGAACCGTATTTACATGACCAGATGGCTATTCTTATTACGCGTCGCAGCTGGGTAAGTGTTCAGCCGGTTGGAGGAACTCTGGCACCAGGGGTTCAAATGGATTTACAACTCACCTTAAAAACTGAAAATTTTCCGCCTGGCCATTTCTGGTCCAGTTTACAAATCTTTAGCAACGATCCGCAAAGACCACAGTTAGTCATTCCGATTCATCTGAAGGTAGATACGGTCTTCACCAAACTTGATCAATCAGTACGAACCGTCAGCGAGTTTCGCTTACGACAGAACTATCCCAATCCCTTTAACCCCGCTACCACCATTGCCTTTGATCTGCCCG
>CAYMXZ010000021.1:0-26046 GCA_964394475.1 uncultured Caldithrix sp.
GTCTACTGGATTACCATCCCGCTGGGAGGGGCCGTGTTCTATTTTAAAAAAGAATATCGCCATTTTGAATATCTCTTATTTTATGTTACTCTGACTTTTTATATCTCTTACGCATTCTTTATTTTATTCCCGGTGGCTGGTCCGCGATTTGCCTTAGCCGACCAACTCACCGTGACTTATCAGGGAATTTTTCTGGCTGATTTACTCAGACAATTTATGAATAAAGTGGCTTTTCAGGGCGGTGCTTTTCCCAGTTCGCATGTGGGGGTTGCCCTGGTTATTTTAATTTACATCTGGCATTTTAACCCGCGACTGGCGGTTCGGTTGTTTCTTCCTCTGTTCATTGCGCTTTCCTGTGCCACGGTTTATGGGCAGTATCATTATGTTACCGATGTAGTGGCCGGTATCAGTATGGGATTGATCATCGGTTTCTGGGGAGCCAGAAAGAACAAAATACAGTTAGCAGAACAAAGTAAGTATTAAGAATAATCTCTCATGACCCTTATCAGATTATGAATAGAAATTCAGAATCACCTGTCGTCTTATTTATTTATCCACACTTCTCTTCCTTCGTAAAATGCGATTATCAAATTTTGAAAGCTCATTTTGAAGTGAACTGCTTTCATTACCACACTGGCAAGAAATTGCTTACTCATCTGGTCAGTCAGTTAAAACTATTTTATTGGCTGGTAAAAAATATGAAGACTGCCAGGGTTGTTTATGTGTGGTTTGCTGACTATCATTCACTTCTACCTGTATTCTTTTCTACCCTCTTCAAAAGAAAATCGATTATTGTTCTGGGTGGGTATGAGGTAACCTATCTACCTGAAATTAAATATGGGTCATTTTCTAATCCGATTCGATCTTTTTTTACCAGATATTCTTTAAAATATGCCAACTTCATATGCCCGGTCGATGGTTCTCTATCAACGGAGATGTTTCAGAGAGTGAAAAAGATCAAAGGGCAAATTATCGTTAATCACACCGGTTATGATCCAGACCAGTGGTTTTGTGATCGAGAGAAAGAAAAGGTAATATTAACAGTGGCTACCTGCCATACCATGCAAAGAGTCAGATTAAAAGGTATTGACTTTTTTTGTAAGGTTGCTTCTCACCTGCCGGAGTACAATTTCTGTATAGTGGGATTGCAAAAAACCCTGTTAAAAGAATTAACTATCCCCGAAAATGTAATCGTCTATGATAAACTGGAGCGAAATGAATTAAGAGAAATTTATGCCCGCGCTAAAGTATATGCTCAGTTCTCTTTACGAGAAGGTTTACCCAATGCCGTTTGTGAAGCCATGCTATGCGAGTGTATTCCAGTAGGTTCTAAAGTAAACGGAATTCCTACTGCCATTGGTGATTGCGGGTTTCTTATTGAAGGACAGAATCTCACCCAGGCCATACAGGCCATACAACAAGCCTTGCATTCGCCTCCCTCTTTAGGAAAAAAAGCCCGAAATAGAATAAAAGAAAATTTTTCAATGCGAAATCGGGAGGCGGTTTTAATCCAGATCATGAAAAGTTAGAATTTGGCAATCATAATAATTGTATCCCGAAACGCCGGATATTTCCTTAGCAATCGCTTTTTAAAAACTTGATTCGCTTGCAGCTTGAATCCCTGACAAAACTGATAGCTTTCTATTTCAAAACCAGCTCGATATAGTATCTTTGCCAGAGTATAAGGTGTGAACCAGAAACGATGATCAGAATTGATCACCTCCAGCTGCTTCTTGCTATTATGGTAATTTTCTATTCGTAAGGCATTGGGTGCAGAAACAATTAAGTAACCAATGAAGGATGAATATTTTTCTTTTATAGTCTTCAAAAAATCTACCGGTTCATCCAAATGCTCCAGTAATTCTCCCATAATTAAGTAATCCCATTTCTGGCCGCTTATTTCTTTAAGGATACCATTCTTCTGAATATCCACCGCTAAAACATCAGGATAACCCAGTTCATTTTTAATATATTCAATCGCTTCTCGATTAATATCAATTCCCAGACAGCGCTTTGAACTCTCTACCAGTCTCTTATGAAACCACTTGTTCCTTCTGATTTTTTCCTTAATTAACGGAATGTGATCTGCGCATCCTAAATGGATAATCTGCTTGTTCACTACTAATTTTTCTATATAATCCATTCGCAAGGGAATAGTTTTTTCTTTTTCAGAAATCTTGATTTTCAACGCCTTGGAAAATTTTTCCCCTGAAAGGTATGACAGAATTTCTGGATCAAATTTCATGCGTTTTCCTCATTGATTTACTCTTTGAAATTTTTACAAGCCATATAATCAAAATGATTAAAAAAAGTGACATTACACCTGTTAATAAATACATACCTAAATAGATATTTTTCTGAAAATAACCAGCATAAAAGAAGATGAGAATAATTAGTAAATTGTACACGAAACCTAATACTAAATAAATCCGCTGTTTATTTACAATTAAAGGAATTTGTGAAACCGGAGAATAGATGAAAGTTAATAGTAGCCAGGGGGTTAAAATCTGGGTGTAATGGCCGGCTTCCACCCATTCTTTTCCGAAAACCAGAGAGAAAATCGCCGGAGCGAAGAAAAATAAAATTAGAAAAAATGGCAGGGAGATAATTGCCAAACGAATAATTGTTTTTTTTACCAGTCTACGAAGATCATACCCTTTGTTATATGATTCTGTGGCCCGCTGATAGAATACCTGGGCGACTGCTTTCCCAATAAAATTCAGGGGAGTCTTCAAAACTCGCAAGGTAAGCGCATAAAATCCTACAATAGTGCTTTCAAAAAAAGCGGAAATAATAAATACCACCACACTGAGCTGTAAAATATCAATAAAGGCATGCAAAGAATTAATTTTCGGAAAATCACTATACAGTTTTGCCTGCCGTTTTATATTTTCCCGTGATACCACTCTCCATTCACTTGAACTGCTTTGATAATATTTCCTGGACAAAATGCCAGCGGCAGTCAACTGACCCAGGATTATCCCAACGATCAAACCAACTGTCCCTCGCAACCAAACACCCAATCCTAAATTGGCAATTCCATTGACCACTGCCTGCATTATTTTCGAAAACGAAATAATACGATAATTTTTATGTCGATTAAACCAATAGTTTAAGGCTTGAAAAATTCCGAGAAATAACACAGAAAGAGGCACAAAATACAACCACTTCGACAGCTGTGTATTCCCGACTAATCGACAGATGAAAGCATTGAATGACCAGACAATGAACAAACTGGCGAGGGTTATGATGACGGTAATCAGGATTGACAGAACCAGTAGATTGTGGGCGTCCTCATCTTTTTCTGGAATCATAATGGCTAATTCATAGCGAGCAGTAGCAATCACGGCAATCATCTGAGTAACGGCCACATATAGCGCAAATACTCCAAAATCTTCCGGCCGGTAAATTCTGGTGAGCAGGGGAGAAATGATAATTGGAATTAGCTGGGATATCATTGTCCCAACCATCAGGGTAAGAATATCCCTCAAAAATGGATGGCTCTGATAAAAATCTCTGAGATGTAGTTTAGTCCCACGCACTACTCACACTCGATTCATCTTCCTTAAGGCCCGATATTTAATGAAATACATTTTTATAATATTCATCAATCGATGATATGCTTTCCACCTTAAGCAATATTCTTTGAAAATTTCGATTTTTGTTAACCGATACATCAATTCCAGTTGAATGATATGCAGATGATGATACCCAATGGTTGCCGGATCGACGGCGGGATGGAAATTAGCTTCACACAGGGAATACTTACTCCAGAAACCCATATCGTAGCGCGGGAGGATATTCACCAGCGTTGCGACGCCGTCATCATAAATTTTCTGAGCTAAGGCATGCCCGGGATATACCCGTAGGAAATCATAAATTCCACACAGCGAAAAAATCATTCCGTTAAGCACCAACACCGGGGTATCTGGTGAAGGGTATTCTTCATAAAAAGGCCCTTCTTTCAGAAAAGTAGTGACTCCTCCTTCTTTCACTGCCAGTTGAAATGGATTGAGCGCCTGTTCAGCCAGCTGTCGATACCGATCTTGTCCGGTAAGCTGAAAAGCTCTTAGCAAAATGTTGATGGCCCGGGCCTGTGAAAAAGCCGACTTCCAGGGCTTTTTAATCCGATAGGCGGGTTTATCCACATCGGTCAACCAGTATGCTCCGAGACGCTGGTCTTCGATATGGTTCTCATAGAACCAGTCAGCGATGGCGAGGAATCGTTTTTTATCCTGTTCTGACTTCGTTTGTAGATAGGTATGCCAGATTGCCAGTCCGTACTGGCCGATCGAGATGGGATAATACACCATCTTTCGTTCTTCCACATCAATGTAGGAAGGAATAATGGGAATTCCCTTTTCATCAAAGTGAAATTGCTGACTGTGGCCGGCCAGCATCTGCTCTTCGGTCATGATAAAGTAATATTCTCCTAATTGTGGAGAATGGATATCATCCGCAAGCGGATATATCTGTCTATTACGAAACAGATCTTTTTTCAACTTTTGCAGCATGAAGAGCGCTTTTTCTATTCTACTCGGCATCTCATGTACACAATTAAGGTTGAAACAGCTTTTCTATGCTTATAATTCTATCCAATTTTTAGAAGTTATTTTGTATTTTTTAATTTTTATTTTTTATTATAAACCAAATTAACGACTCAACCCTTATTTGAATGATAATGCTCGAAGAGTCGATCAAAAATGATCGCCAGCTCTCGTGTTAATTGGAATCTGGAAAATGTTTCCCTCAGAGCAACAGGCGTCAATGAAATCAGTCCATTTTGCCAATTTTGAATATTTTTTAAAATGAATTCTTTACAACTTTCAATGTCATGATAAGCACAAACCTTCGAGTTGGAAAAGTTTTCCATGATTTTAGCAATATCACTATCCGGCGGACCAATAATCAAAATGGGTTTTCCGCTGCCGATGTATTCAAAATTTTTACTGAGAACAATTCCCTTGTTATCTGGTACATTCGGAATAACTGAAAGCAAGATCTGGGCCTGCTGCATTTTTTTAATGATTTCCGCATGAGGCAAAAAGGGTTGGAATTCGACTATTTCTTCGATCTGCTTGTTCTGCACTACCTGACGGATTTCAGGTGCTGTTCCTCCAATGAACTGAATCCGAATACGATTTTTCAAAGAAGGGTTACCTTTTAAAATCTCCTGCAGGCTTTGCCACAAAACCTCCGGATTCTGGGTAACATTCAAATTACCGCTATGAAGAATGGTAAAATGGGAACCTTTTTGAGGCGAGCCCTGGGCAAAATCGGTTGGTTCATAACCATTGGGTAAAATAGAAAATTCATTTTGATCTTTTAATTTTGGTAAATTTTTTATAAAACTTTTTACGACCGTCTGAGAAACTGAAGTCAGGTGGTCACAGAAACGAACGACTGATTGCTCCAGTCTGGAATCTATATGGTGGGATATTTTACTTCTTTTATAAACCTGGTAGTATTGAATCGCTGTCCAGGGATCCCGAAAATCAGCTACCCATGGTAAATGATATTTTTTCTTCAGATGACGTCCGATTAATTGCAGGGAATGGGGAGGAGAAGTCGTAAAGATCAGGTCAATTTTTTCCTTTTTAACAATTTGATTTAATTTACACAATGCGGTGAGCACCCATCCCACCCGGGCATCGGGAATAAAAATATTCGCTCTGATCCAATTGAAAATTTTGTGTTTTACACCCGGGCTCGATCGAGTCAGATGGCCAACGGGTATAGGTGCATGAGAATCGATACCTGATAATTTTTTAAACAATCGAAACGGTTCTGGAGCAAATGTCCGTAAAATCTTTAACCCGGGATCAACATCTTTTTCTAAAGAAGGATCATAGTAAGGATACTCGCCTTTTTTCACAGTAAAAATCAGCGGTTGCCAACCGAATGCGGGTAGATATTTGGCAAATTTAACTGCACGCTGTGAACCCGGACCCCCGGCTGGCGGCCAATAATAACTGATTATCAATACCTTTTTCATGCTCGGTGTTTCGAAAACAACGTGGTGAAAGTCGGGATTATCTGACGATAGTGCATGAAGAGTATAATCAAAATCAGTAAATAAATGGTATACAGACTAATATTCGAAATTCTTACCCCAGTATAATAGGCTGACGGGCGAAAGACTAACTTCACTTGATGCTGGCCAGCCGGAATGAGCAGCGAACGCAGTATATGATTGGTCTTGTAAATTTTTATTTCCTGTGAATCATCCAGATAGGCAATCCATCCCTTTGGATAATACACTTCAGATAAAACCAGTAGAGCGGTGCGATCAGTGTATACCTGCATATCAATCCGCTCGGGTTCATATCGGGTAATCTCAATCGTGGCACTATCTGGCTTAGCGATAGTCTCACCCAGCGCCTCTTCCAGGATGGCAGTCTTCTCTGGATTAAACGAGGGGTCATTCACAAACCTCAATCGTTCTTTACCATTCGGAATTACCCGATATTCCTCTACAAAAAAAGCTCTGGGGAGTACAGTCGGATTTTTATAGGCAAATAAATTCTGTTCGTTCAGAAATAGAAATTGTTGCAGACGGGTTTCCGGCAGTCTCTGATTGGTTATCACATATTTGGCGTTAAGAAAATTCACCACATTCCAGTTTATCGGTATCGGCTCTTCAATCTTGACATAGAGGCAGTTATCCACTATATCCTGAATAACCTGCAATTTGGCAGGCGAGTATCCTCCCACTGACTGGTGATTCGCCACCCAGTGGACATCGCCAAACAATTGCCCTACCGGAAAAACTCGAAAGTGCTCAGGATCTTGTTTAATCCGTCTATCAATTTCTCCTGGTCTGTACTGTTGCTCAATCACCGCTGGATCAACAAATTTTCCCTTCAAATAGTGGCGGTTCAACAAAAAGACATCCAGAGCAATTACGCCAATAAAACCAACCACCACATACTCCCGGGGTATCCATTTCTTTATGATAGCCCAGAGGCCTGCACACCCGATAAGAATCTGCATTAAACTTATCAAAACTGATTCTTTCAACATCTCCAGCCGCACCTGGCGCAACGAATTTAAAACCCCCTGCCCATATCGTTTGGCATCTCCTTCCTGCATGAGGGAAAAGGACGACCCCAGTAATAATGGAATCACCAACAAAACAATAAAAAAACCAGAGAGTAAATACAAACGATTCAGGAATTCTTTGCGCTTCACATCGGCGGTCAATAAAAAAGTCAACCCATAAGCAGCTAACACCGCCGTGGTAAACATCACCAGCGTCAAAATCATCACCGGCGCCCGAAATTTATCGAAATAAGGAACATAATAAAAAAAGGCCTTATAAAGCACCGGAAAATTTTTTCCCAGGGAAAGGATCATGGCAAATAGGGTGAGCAGGGATAGACTTTTGACTTCCCATTTGTTCCACTGAAAGATAATTCCAATCAATGCTAAAAAAACTAACAGGATTCCCAGATATTCATAGGACTGAGTAAAAGGCATGCTTCCCCAATAAGTTGGTAATTCGCGATTTTTCCACTGTGGAACTTCATTGCCGGTATACAATTCGTTAGAAGTGCCCCCGTGAAACCTGGGAACGATCAAATTCCACCACTCTGATATCGAATACGACCAGTTGGTAGCATAGTCGAAACCAACACCCTTCTGGTCCTGGGGTCCAGTTTCATTTTCATAAATGGAAACGGCATTTCCCCCACGAGTGGAATAGGGAGTATATTCTTTTATGGATAGAATTTGCTGAGCGACAATTAAAAAACTGAAAATCAATGCGAATATCAAAAGCATGGCCGCCTGAAGAATAACCTTCCACTGCTTCTTCCTGATAAAATCGAGCAGGATAGGTATTCCCATAAACAGCAGAATCAGCAAGGTATAAAATATAATTTGATAGTGTTGAGTTCGAATCTGCAAGCTCAAGGCCAGGGTAAATAGTAACAAGGAGAGTAGACCGCGTCGCCGCAATAGATACAAGAACGTCACCACCACATAAGGCATCCACATCAGCGCATAGAATTTTGAGTAATGGCCCACGATAACCAGTGCCTGGAAATGGGGCATGAGAACAAAAGCTAAGGAGGCCAGCATGGCTGCCAGAGCCGGCAAACCAAGAAATTTAATCAGCAAGAACACTCCCACTGCCCCGGCCAGAAAGTACCAGATACGCCAATCAAAAATAAAATCGAACTTGTGCAGGATGGTATCCAGCGACCAGGCCTGGGGCGCGGCCCGGAAATAAGTGGGTGAGCCGGCAAACATATAGGGATCCCACAATGGATAATGCCCAATTTTCTTTTCCCAATCCTGCAATTGCTTGGTACGGGCGACATTAGACACCGCATCACTGCCACCAACTTCCATTCCCTGAAAAACCAGAGATTGATACAGAATAAGTAGCAGTAAAAGGAGCAGAACAAAAAATCCGAGTATAAAAACAGGTCGCTCACTGTAATCAATAACATTGAAAGTTTTGCCTATTGAAGCCTGAACAGGAGCGGGTCTTTTTTCTTTGCTTTGCTTTTTTGACATACCAAATCCGAGTTTTAGTTCATTTGAGATCGCTAATTTATTGATAAATCAGATGAATTCACAGATGTTTTTAGCGTGCGAGGAGGATAGTTTTTCATCTACCGGTTATGCTTATTTACTTTGCACATGCTTATATAACTATCAGCCTTCTACCGAATATTTTTCATTCGAGCGAAGTAAATAATACTGGAACTCGCGTGCGTACTAAAAATACTCAGCAGACTGACCATACTGGCGATGATCACGCTTTTCAGCAATCCGAAAGTAAAAAGTCTTATCCTATTTCTACCCGCTTCCAGTCTGGCCGATAGAAAGGCGTTAAACCAGGGATCGAAGGGTAAAGATTTCATGGACTCAATTGTAAAACCACAGTCACTCAGCAATTTTTCAAAATTTGCTGGAGAAAAATGATAGAGATGGCGCGGCGCATCATACGCCACCCAGTTTTGTTTAAAAATTTTTGCATCCAGGCAGGTGCGATTGGGCAGGGCGAGGCAGAGCAGACCGTTTGGATCGAGGATATCATGAAACTGCCGTAACAGATGTCGTGCCGTATGCACATGTTCCAGCACATGCCACAGAGTGATCACTGACACTTTGTGAGTTAGATTGTCTAATCTTTCGATCAGTTCCAGGCCATAGTTACTGGCAATCTGAGCCGCGTGTGGTGCTGGTTCAAATCCGTACGTCTTCCAATTCGATTTCTTCATTTCCAATAAAAACTCACCGGTCCCGCAGCCATAATCCAGTATGCTGCCTTTTTCGATATATTTTTCAATCAGACGGCGTTTGTATCGATTATTTATAATCCTCACGGCCTGATAAATCTTTCCAGAAAGGGAGAGTGCTTTCGTCTGGTGGGGTTGATAGTCAGGATCCTGGTAATAACGGGCTATCGATTTTTCAGTAGGACGAGGGCATAAATAGATCAATCCACACTGCTGGCATTGCACCAGCTGAAATTTTTGGGAAAGGTCAAAACGGTCCGCCACATGTAAAAAAGGTTTTCTTGACTCTGCACCACAGACCAGACATGCCGGCTGTTCCATTTCAATTGGTAGAGGTTCATTCATTTGCTGATTACCTTAGCAGGGGCTTCATATTTTGTGTAGCGGTCTAAAATTTTAGTTCGGGGTTCAAAATTTTAAGCCCCTGCAAATTATCATGTATAACATCCACAAAAAATATCGAAACCGGAATCCAATTAAAAAAAACAATTTGACAAAATCAACGGGTATAATTATTTTGATCTTAGATAATCGAAATAACTAAGGAGAAATAATGGCTCGCTATATCCGCTCATCCTGGCAGAAAACCAATAAAAAAGTGCTCGACCCCAAATTAACCCAACAGGTTTTTTCAACCCGTAATATCATGCTGGTGCGGTATGTGTATGAACCGGGTTTAGATTTCCCCGAACACTCTCATCCGCAGGAACAGGTGACCATCGTGGAAAAGGGAACACTGGAATTTACGATCGATGGCGAAGTTGTGAAACTTTCGGTCGGTGATATTTGTGCTATCCCCGCTAATGTCCCCCACTCCACAGCTGTGGGACAGGAGAGAGCGATTGCCATAAGCATTTTCACTCCGGTAAAAGAAGATGTAATTATCAAACCCGAAGATTAATTTAGATTGCAAAATCTAAGAAATCTCATTTACTGGGTTGCTTATCTTCGAAAAGCTATTCATATCCTGGACCGGTTTCTGTAGACCGACTTTTTATGATCCAGGATTAGCACCAATTGAGGATTCGGTTATCTCCCCCGCCAAAGACTTTTGATAATATGTTTTCACTTTTTCCAATTCTTCCGGAAATTGACCGAGGAGGAACATCAACTTGGTAATCGCCGCCGAAGAAGTCATATCTCCGGCTGAGAGTCCCCCGGCCCGGGCTATCAGCTGGCCGCATTCATATAAATGAAAGTTAACTGCCCCATAGGGACTCTGGGAAGTGATCACAATAACCTTTCCCGCCTCTGCCATTTTTTCAATCCAGGGAATCATCGACTTCTCCTGAATGGCTAAATTCCCTAATCCCAGGGCCTCAATGATGACTCCTTTGATAGGAGATTTTACGAAGTTTTCCAGATGCTGAGGAGGAAGTCCTGGAAAAAAACGAAAATAAAAAATGTTATCATCAAAATTATTACTGTACAATAATTCTTTTCCAGGTGACCGAATATTTTTTGACAGCTCGATATCCAGACCTACTTCTGCCAGGATGGGAAAATTAGGGCTGGCGAAAGCTTCGTAACTGATGCTGGAAATTTTAATGGTTCGATTTCCCCGAAACAGATATTTATCAAAATAAATGCACACTTCAGGTATAGGAAAGGTAGCCAGCTCAATGGAATTAATCAAATTATTGCGGGCATCACTGCGGATAAGGGCCAGTGGCCGCTGGGAACCAGTAAGAATAACAGGTTTGGTTAATCCCTGCAACATGAAGGAGAGAGCAGAAGCCGTATAAGTCATGGAATCTGTTCCATGAATAATCACAAAACCATCATATGACAGATAATGCTGCTTTATCATTTCCGCCAGGGTCTGCCAATGGTGAATCTGGATATTGGCGCTGTCGATATTAAACGCCACTTCAAAATCCACATGCGCAATATTTTCAATTTCCGGTAAATATTTTAAGATAAGATGCCGGATATCCGCCGGAACCAGCATTTTGCTGGGCTTGGCTGGCATCATTCCAAACGTACCACCGGTGTGAATTAATAAAATTTTTTTCATAGGTAGACTTTATATTATAAAACGAGCTGACAACATTTTTTTAATCTACACTTTCGATTTCCATCTCTAACAATTGTTTCTGGTAAATCTGAGCATATAAACCACTCTGGTGCACGAGCTCTTCATGGATTCCCTGCTGGATGATCTGTCCCTCTTGCAATACAATAATCTGATCAGCATTTTGCAGAGTACTGATCCGATGGGAGATAAGAATAACCGTTCTTTCCGGAAAGATAGTTTTCAGATTGCGGAGAATAGCTTCTTCGGTGTAGGTATCGAGGGCCGAGAAAGCATCATCCAGGATTAAAATCTTCGGATCGACCAGAATAGCGCGGGCGATTGATACCCGCTGTTTCTGACCACCAGATAGATTGATTCCTCTTTCTCCCAGGTAAGAATCGTAGCCATTTGGAAATTCCATTATTTCCTGATGAAGTGCAGCCATTTCGGCTACCCGAATGACCTCTTCGCGAGACGCATCGGGTTTGGCCAGAGCGATATTATTGTGAATGGTATCAGAAAATAGAAAAGTCTCCTGAGTAACAAAACCGATCTGCCGGCGCAACGATTGCAGCTGATAGTCGTTGATATCGCGATCGTCGATGAAAAGCATACCGGTGGGCAGCGGATATAGATGGGGAATCAGACGCACCAGGGTCGTTTTTCCGCTCCCGGTTTGGCCCAGAATTCCCAGAGTGGTCCCGGGTTCGATTGTTAGATTAATATTATTTAAAACAGGCTCTGTATCATAAGCAAAGCGTAAATTATTAAATTCGATCTTCCCACGGGCATTTTCTGGCAACAATATCACTGGACCATCCTTCAAATCCGGCTCCGCATCCAGGATCTCGCGAATTCTTTTCATGGAAGCCGTTCCCTGTTGATATAAACCAATTACCCACCCCAGCGCAATGGAAGGCCACACCAGCATTCCCAGATAGAGCGTAAAAGCAGTGAATTGACCGATAGATATTTCTTTTTCAATAACCAACTTACCTCCCCCTAACAAAACCAACAAAACCGCCAGACCGATAATAAACATCAGACTGGGATGGAAGGCGGCGTACACCCGGGCAAAACCCAGGTTCTTTTTGACATAATCTGTATTCAATTCCAGAAACTTACTGATTTGCTGTTTCTCGCGTCCGAAAGATTTAATGATGGAAATACCCGAAAGGTTTTCCTGCACAAAAGTGCTGATGGCCGCCAGCTGGGCCTGTATCTTCTCATATCGGCGATTAATCACCTTGCCAACCCGATTCACTAAAATGGCCATCAAGGGAAATGGAATCAAGGCGATGGCAGTGAGAATAGGGCTGATAGTAATCATCATAGGGATGACAAACAAAAAGGCAAAAATGGTGTTCACCGAATAGGCAATACCCGGTCCCAGCACCGAGCGAACCGCATTCATATCATTGGTGGCCCGACTCATGATATCACCAGTGGCCATTTTATTATAAAAGGTGGAGGTAAGATTTTCCAGTTTCCAGAACAGGTCATTGCGAAGATCATTCTCAATTTCGCGGGAAGCGACAATTATGGTACGGCGCATCAAAAATAGAAAGATGCCCTGCAAAAATGATACGCCAATAATTAAAAGCACATAAAGATTTATCCGGGACATCTGTGGTGTATGTTCCAATAAGTCAATAGCCTTCTGTACCAGGCGGGGATTTATGATCTTAAAAACATTGGTTAAGATCACAAAAATAATTCCCCACAAAAACTTTCGCCGATAGCGTAATAAGTATTCTTTCAGATAGATTAAGATCCGGATAACAACCTCCACAATAATAATAACTGATAATCTGTGATGGTGACTCTTATTAGAGAACCACTGTCCATTTAACGATGAAATTTACTTCATCTATTTCATGAAATTATAGTATATTTTTTCGTTATTCATCATGACTGTTCAAAACCCTCTGGTGTCTACAAAATATCAATGGGTTATCTGCCGCACCCTTAAAGCGCAAAATCACATCCACTCTCTGTTAAAATCTGGAAATAAGTTGTTTCGCCAGAGATGTTTGGCTATTTTTTTAAAAAAATTTTGTTATGAGCAATTTATCGGATACCGCCTTCCAGATTTTACAAGCCGCTTTAGAGGCGGTAAAGCCTGACCTGCTCCTGCGGAAAAAGATTCAGCGCCGTGGGAATGTTTTATCCATCGGAGAATACAGCTGGGATCTTGATACCTATCGTCATGTTTATGTCATTGGTGCCGGCAAAGCCTCGGCTTACATGGCGAAAGAAATGGAAAATATTTTAGGCGACAGACTATTCTATGGTCAGGTAATTGTGAAATATGGGTATTCCCTACCCTGTCGGAAGATCAGGATTTCGGAAGCCGGGCATCCCGTTGTAGATGAAAACGGTTTAGAAGCCACTAACCAAATCCTGCAATTAGTCCAGGGGGCCGGATCACAGGATCTGGTTTTCTGTGTGCTCTCCGGAGGAGGTTCTGCCTTACTGGAAAAATTACCGGCCGGGATATCGCTGACCGATCTTCAGGAAACTCAGCGACTGTTGCTGAGAAGCGGTGCCACTATTGAAGAAGTAAACTGTGTCCGCAAACATCTCTCTCTGGTAAAGGGGGGACAGTTAAGTCGAGCGATTGCACCCGCCAGTTGCGTAAATCTCATCCTCTCCGATGTCATCGACGATCCCCTGGAATCAATTGCCTCTGGACCAACGGTTCCTGACAGTTCAACCTTTCAAAAGGCCTGGGATATTATCGAAAAGTATCAATTAAAAGACAAATTGCCTTCGGCTATCCGTTCACATCTAAAAAATGGAATATCCGGAATCGTGTCGGAGACGCTAAAACCAGACCATCCTATCTTTAAAAAGGTCTGCAGCATCATTATCGGTAATAATTTAGAAGCTTTACTGGCTGCCAAAGCTAAGGCGAAAGGATTGGGATTCAATGCGCTTATTTTGAGTTCACGAATTCAGGGGGAAGCCCGTGAAGTAGCGAAAGTCATATCGGCAATGGTCAAAGAAATCATCTTTAATAACTTCCCTGTTGCCAGACCTGCCTGTCTTTTATTGGGAGGAGAAACCACGGTTACTGTTCGCGGGAAGGGAAAAGGGGGACGCAATCAAGAATTGGCACTGGCGGCACTTCGGGCCATGGGAGAAACAACAGCTGATTATGTAATCATGAGCTGTGGTACCGATGGTACCGACGGCCCTACCGATGCGGCGGGCGGAATAGTCTTTCCTGAAATCTGGATTACAGCCCGACAAAAAAATTTAGATATTCGATCGTTTTTAGACCATAACGACAGCTATACTTTTCTGGAGCAGATCGGGGGATTAATTAAAACCGGTCCCACCGGAACGAATGTCATGGACCTGATACTGGCACTCGTTCAGTAAAAAATACATTCACTTTCAGTTATTTCCGAAAATCAAAAATAGATAGGGAATCTAATCATAGAAACCGAACCACTTCAGAAATCGAGAAAACTTTGTTCTTTCACCCGGAAAAATAACCAATTTTATCCTGCTTTTTATTTCGTGGGAGAAAAATAAAATATCTTGAAATTCAAGGGTCATTATCCTAACTTTTTGGGCTATTTTTTCAGGATCACATGAATGATTAAAAGTATTGAGTGGACAGGTGATTCACTCAAAATCATCGACCAGACCAGGCTTCCTCAGCAGGTGGTTCATCTGGAACTAAACACTCTGGAAGCCGTTTTTGACGCCATTAAAAAACTGAAGGTTCGTGGCGCCCCTGCCATTGGAATTGCTGCGGCTTTTGGTCTGTATCTGGGATTAAAAGATAAAAACTTTACCGACAAAAATGACTTTATAGCCGATGCACGTTCTGCTGCGGAATATCTCTGCGGTGCGCGACCAACCGCGGTAAATGTGAAATGGTCCCTTCAGAATCTTTTGGATGTTATCTCGGCCTCAACTTTACCACCTGAGCAACTCAGCCGGGCAGTACTGGCACACGCCATATTTTTATTACAAGATGACCAACAGCGCTGCGAAAAGATAGGCCAGCATGGCTCACAGCTCATCAGAGATGGGATGACCGTTCTCACTCATTGCAATACCGGTGCCCTGGCTACCGCGGGGATCGGAACCGCTCTGGGAGTTTTGCACACCGCCTGGAAGATGGGCAAAAAGTTTGAGGTGATGGTAGATGAGACTCGCCCGCTTCTGCAGGGTGCTCGTTTAACTATGTGGGAACTTCAGCAACTGGGAATTCCCGCTACTCTGATTACCGATAGTATGGCTGCTTACGCCATGCAATTAAACAAAATTGATCTGGTATTCGTCGGGGCAGACCGCATTGCGGCAAACGGGGATGTGGCGAATAAAATTGGCACCTACAATCTGGCAGTCATCTCGCAATTCCATCGGATTCCTTTCTATGTCGCTGCGCCTCTCTCTTCTTTTGATATCCACCTATCTGACGGCCGGCAGATCCCGATAGAAGAGCGAGACAAAGAAGAAATTACCCATATCATGCAAAAAGTGACAATCACTATTCCCGATGCCGAATGCTGGAATCCTGCCTTTGATATTACCCCCGCTCGCTTGATCAGTGGAATCATTACCGAATGCGGGATTATTTATCCACCTTTTGAAAAATCAATTAACCATTTACACTTAAAATCCTATCAAAATCAGGAGGTAGTTACATCATGAAAAAGCTGGTTGTTATTTCCGGAATTCTCTTTCTTTTTGGTATCATTCTCTTATCCAGTTGCCGTCCGCCAGAATTAGAAGGAGTCGTCATTAATATGCAACAGGGTTTATACGACAAAGCCTACGACCTGGCGAAAGAAGCCGTGCAAAAATATCCCACCAATCCCGAAGCCTGGTATCTTTTAGGAGATTTGCATGCCAGGCACAATAATTTCGCTGAAATGAATGAGGCGTTCGACAAAAGTCTGGCTATCGGTCCAAACTTCAAAACAGAGATCGAGCAAGAACGGCTGAAATATTTTGCCGACAATTATAATGATGGGTTAAAAAATTATTTTAATCCGGCCAAATCTGAAACTGATCCGTCCAAAAGAAAAGAACTTTTTCAAAAAGCCGCAGAAAAGTTTTTAGCCTCTCATTATGCGATGCCCAATCGGATAGAACCCTTCCAGCCGATGGCGGCTTCCTTCATAGAAAGTGGTGATACCACCTCTGCCGAAAAATACCTTTTGCAGGCTATTGAAATGCGACCCAAAAATGATACGCTAATCGTACATGTCGGTGATTTCTATTACCGCATCGGTAAAGTGGACAAAGCCAAACAAATGTATGATAAAGCCCTTTCCATCAATCCTAAAAATGCGGAAGCTTATCTGGCACTCGGTGAGGTATACACCAAAAGTGAAGACTGGGATCTGGCGATGCAAAATTGGATAAAAGCGATGGAATTACAACCCAACAATCCTGCTATACCCAATAACATTGGGATTATCCTTTACAAAAAAGAGAAATATGAAGAAGCGATTCCTTATATGAAAAAGACTATTGAGCTGGAACCGGATAATCAGAATGCATTTGAAATTCTCAGTTTGAGCTATATGCAGGCTGCCCAGGTCTACAACGAGAAATATAGTGAAACCGAAAAGCCCGAATTTCAACAAAAAGCCATGCAATTTTATGATCAGGCTCTTCCCTTCCTGGAAGATGCGGTGGTGCGTTTTCCCGATTCGGCCTTACTGCATAACAACTTAGGGGTTTGTTATGCTCAAAAGGGAATGATTGAGAAAGCCAAGGCAGAATTTGAAAAACAAAAAGAATTAGAAGAAAAGCAATAATTAGAGATTTTTCGAAATGAAAGTGGCCGGATTCATTCCTGAGTCCGGCTATTTTTTTATCGTTTTTCCGGATTTTCGATTATTCCACAGAATGGTCATTATTTATCGATACCCGATGGACACATATCCCACCCAATGATGAATAGTGGCAGGAGCCGTTTTGCCCATTCCTAAATCCTCAACAGGTAAAGGTTGTTTCTCAATACTGGTAGAGTATCTCAGCATTATACCATTTAAGGGTGCTGCTTCAAGGGCATTTTGTAAATAGTAAGCAGTTAATAGTCCAAAAGGGAGAGAATACCTGCCGCACCAGGTCCAGGCATATTCTTTATAATTTTTCTGATTCACAGTGTATTCAAAAAAACGCTGAACTCGCTGTGGGTCAAGCAAATCAATCAGACATTCGCTGATGATATTCATATCATAATCCACGGCAGCCTGATAGCCTGTACTATCCGCTCCAAAGGGAGCATAGTTTTTCCCTCCCCAATCCTCATCTCCATAATGAACAGCATCATTTGAGATAGCAAAGGCGAAGTCCTGACCCCAGCGAAGCCCGCGGCGTATCGAAATCTCACGCATCACCTGCGCCAAACTCCGAGCAATGGTTTCCATTCGACTAAAATTCATATACGGCACCAGGATGGGGACAATCTGGACCGCGGGCTGATAATATTGGAGAAAGGGTAACAGAGCTTCTACCGAATGTTCTATTTGGTGTAAGCTATCGTTGACCAGATAAAATTCAGGCGGCAAGGTTGAAATTATTTCATCTCTCCACAACGACACTGTGATTGGTCCGTAAGGGCCTTGCCAGAAATCAAATGAATCAAAAATGAGCTGATCTTCAATTTTAACTCTATGAGCCACCCCAAAGATGATCACTACCGGCGTACGCAAATTCTCCAATACATAAGGATACATCTCTGCCGCATAACTATAGTCATCGTGCGGACAAATGACTACCCGCCAATTTTCGGATGAATCTAACTGATTCAACAGAAAAACATTCTTGCGCTCTGATTGATTTAGCCTGTTCACGCGATCCATGATGGAATCCATTTGCCTGGCGGTATGAGCATATCCCACCGTGTCTACTGGTTGGCGAACCTTAGTTATTTTGTCGGATTTTTCTGAAGAAGGCTGACAGAAGAAAAAAGCAAAAAATAAAACCGGGCAAAAATTTATAATCCGTTTCATAACACGACCCACATTTATTACGACCCTTTGTTCTTCAACTAAAATAATTAGGGAGAAAAAATTGACTTTTCATATTGAAAGAGCCTGTTAAGCAAGTCATTAATTTCACTTCGAGAGCTTTCAATTTCTAAAAGACTATATTCCCGTCTGACAATTTTTTGAGGTTCTAAGAAAAATAGTGAAACCGGATAATTTTTTTGCTGAGGATACAATGCTGCCAGCAGGAGGGCATAAGTTCGGATTTGAAATTCATATTTCCTCGCAAAACTGGTGACGTCGGAAGCTTTAATTCGGTTCGACTTGTAATCGACTACTTCCCAATCACCCCGGGCATTTTTATACAATAAATCAAAGATCCCCTGCAAAATAAACGGACCCACACGCAAGCTAACGGCAAATTCACTGTATGCTTCCTGCTTATCAATCTGACGAACGAATTCTGATTCGCGAAAAGCGCGCATTGTTTTTATCAGTTTTGCTCTGAATCGATTAAGCTCTGGTGGTTCGGGGGGAAATCGCACCAGAAGTTGATCAATCTTTTTCTCATCATCTTGCGGAGCGCGTAAGAAGAAATATTCCAACAGGTGATGAACCAGTGATCCCCAGATTTGTCCGCCGGGTTCATCCACAAACTCCTCGGTAAAGTCCGGAGGGAGATCGCTCAAATAAAAATGCCGATAATACCGTTGCGGATCTTCACGGAAAATCATCAACTGGGTAACCGAGTATCGCTGGCCATTTGGTCGTTCATCGGTGACCACCGAATACCGAATTTCCTCCGGTGTGAGCTGGAAAGGAGGAGATATCTCCTGTGTCGGTGGCTGAGACGTGGTCGAGAATCGGGTATTTTCTGGAGCAGTAATGGGATGAAGGTTTAGTTTAAAACTTCGTTCAACGGGAGAAATCGGATTCTCACTTTCCAGTAGATTCTCAGGGTCATCCAGGTCGTGAGCTTTTAACAACCAACTCAGATAATTTTGATAGGATATTTTGCCGGTTTTGGGAAGAGTACCTAATAAAAATAAATAATCACGGGCTCGAGTAGCGGCCACATAAAAAAGTCTTTTCTCCTCCGCCTCAATTTTTTTCCGATCTCGATCTTCTAAATATTGGCAGGCAAACGATCTCGGGAAATTTTTATTCTTTGATAAATCAAACTCAAAAGCAAAACCATGGTCTCTATTAAAAAATATGCTCTGATTATAGTGAAATCTGTCTTCCAGCAAAGGTAAAAAAACTACCGGAAATTCCATTCCTTTGGCACTGTGATAAGTAATAATCTTCACCTTATTTTCTTCCGTTGCCATAATAATAGCTTCGCCCTCCCGAATCTCACCGGAGATTTGCCTTCTTAAGGTTTCAAGGAATTCCACCAGCAGAGTCGAGGTGGTTTGTTCGTACTCGGCAACATAATGAAGAAACTTATCCACATTGGCCAGTTTCTGATCGGCATCATGTTGCAGACGCAGAACTGCACGAATCCGCAATTTCTCAATAACCTCATCCAGCAGTCGGCCAAATCTACCTCCCCAGGCCAACGGATGCCATTCTTGATATTGGTTAATAAAAAACTGGATGGACTGTTTTTCAGCAGGGGTAATATTCAGCGACAGATTTTTATCTTTCAGAAATTGGTGGAATTCCGGAAGCAAAATTTCCCCCCTATCTTTTTGTCCAAAGAGATAATCCCGGAGGTTGCATAGTTTTTCCCAATAATTAGCTCCCCGGGTCTGGCTTAAATAATACAGACAGACATCCGAGAGCCCTATGTAATCACTGCGCAGAGCTACCACTAGAGAAAAACTTTCATCCGGGTGGGCGATGCTTCTTAAAATGTGATAAAGATCCTGAATTTCTGGTTTCTGAAAAAAACCAATTCCTTTAAAGGTTTGATACGGAATATGGTTATCTCTAAAGATTTGCTCAAAAGTCTGCAACTGAGTTCTTGAGCGCAGAAGCAGGGCTATATCGCCAAAATCTATTTTCTCAAGGCGAAATTCCGTTCCCTCGGTAATTAGCTTTCGAAAATTAGAATTATTCATGATTTGCAAAATAATCTCAACAATTCGCTGCGCTTGCCGTGCCACGAAATCGTTTTTTTCATCTGACCGATCAACGAACAGATCCAGCTGGACAAATGATGTTTGAGAAGGATCCTGAGGGCGGGCTGGTTCTAATTTGTGGAAAGGAACATCAAACTCTGAATCGGCGGTAAAAATGGATCCAAAGGTCTGATTGAAAAATTGAATCAGCTGTGGAGAACTTCGAAAATTTTGAGAAAGAGTGATAATTCCCTGTCGTTCTGTTTCCGAAGAGGGTAAAGGATCTTTCTCACCGGGTATGAGGAGTGGCAGATTTTGACTGCCTTGTTGAGAAATTTCCTTTATGTACTCAGAGAACTGAGTGATATCCGCATGGCGAAAACCAAAAATAGATTGCTGAGGATCACCCACGATGAACAATCGGTTCCGGTCAAAATGACCCAGATAGTCATGACTGAGCGAATAAATGATATCCGCTTGCAGGGAATCAGTATCCTGAAATTCATCGACCAGAATCCATTTATACTGTTCACGCAATTGTTCTCTTATCCGGGGATTCTTCTGAAGAAGGCATCGGGTAAAAATTTGCAAATCGTTAAAATCCAGAGCGTTTAAATCTGTTTTCTGAGCCTCACAGCGGTTCAACAGCTCAAGGAATAAAGCGCAGAGGCCTATATAAAGAGCAGCGTATTGTTCTTCAATTTGATCTGAATAGGGCAGAATATTCTGGCTCCAGAGTGCAGCCCATTCCGATAATCTCTTGAAATTTTCCAATCCTTCCTCTCCCCAGACCGCCTTGCCACCGGGAACCCGGGAATAGGCGGTTCCATCTTGTTTAGTGAGATCCCGGATTATGTTGATTATGGCCTGAATTTGCTCAAATGGATCCGTGGTACTCTGATGGAACTGATCATAAAACTTCCGGAGCCGGGCCTGCTGTCCCGAACTATTGGTATTCGGCGGCATGTCTATTTTGATTAGTCTTCCAAGATGATTCCAGAAATCCTTGTGCTGCTGGAAATTCTTGAGCAACGGCGTATGGTATTTGATAAAAATTTCTTTCCAATAATTTTGAATTTCAGCTGCTGAAAGCTGGTGCGCGTTATGAATAATCGGATAAAGCGCGGCCCGGTTTTCGTAAAAAAAGAAAAAATAATCTTGCAACTTTTTCAGAGAAAATTCGCGGAACACCAATTTGATAAAAGACCCCTGGGGATGAGTATCCACTTGAAAAGAAAGCAAAAAATCTCGATAAACCTGATAAAGCAATTCAGCGACGTCTTCATCTTTCAGAATGGTAAAATCTGGATTTACTTCTGCCTCAGTGGCATAGCGTTTCAAAATCTGATGGCAGAAGCTGTGAATGGTAAAAATCTGCGCTTCTGGTAATTGATTCAATATTTCAAATAAGCGTCCTTGCAGGCTTTTGCTCTTATTGAACTCTTCTTCAATTTGATTGAAGATCCGCTGTTTCATCTCAGCGGTGGCCTTCTCTGTGAAGGTAATGGCCAGCACTTCTTTGACATTCAATCCAGGATTCTGCAATAAAATATGCAGATAGCGATCCACCAGAACAGTAGTTTTTCCCGATCCTGCCCCAGCCGTCACCGCCAGGTTACGCTGCACATCCAACGCTTTTTGTTGATGAACGGATAAGTTAAACATTACCCACCAGTCTGCTCAGACAATACTATCTCCGGCAAATATACAAAATATTTCCTGTAATGCGTATATTTAAGGCAAAATGAAATTAAGGACAGCCGGAAACTTTTCAACCAGCAATTCATTTAATGATTTCAAAAGAAATAAAATTGATTTTGACCAAAAATTTTTTTCAGTAAATTAAAAGCCAGTGTGATGGAAAAATAAGTAAGGAATAATTTATGATAAAGGTAAAGAAACTGACTGTCCCAAAATTAAGTTTCTGGGAACGCATCTATTTGCCGAATATTCTGAAGGGCATGGGCATCACGATGCGGCATATTCCGAAGAAAAAATATACGCTTCTCTATCCGGAAGAAAAGTGGGTGCCGCGCAAAGGATATCGTGGAGCTCACCGTTTAAATAAAGATGAATATGGGCGTCCCAAATGCGTGGCTTGCGAAATGTGCTCCGCCGCCTGTCCCGCCAACTGCATCCATATCATTGGCGGAGTCGCTCCCTGGGACGACAGAGAGAAGTATCCCATCGTTTTCGAAATAGACATGTTACGCTGTATTTATTGTGGCATGTGTGAAGAGGCCTGTCCGCGCGAAGCGATCGAGCTAACCGAAGTTTATGATTTTGCCGATTATAGCCGCGAGAACCTGGTGTGGAATAAAGAGAAACTCTTGCAAATGTACGATTTAACCAAAGATGGGAAATATTACCAGAATCGGGCGCAGAAAACCGTGCAGGTTCAGAATACCAGTCAATTTGATTAAAACAGAATTAAAATACATATTTAAAAAGACGCTGACCACAGCGTCTTTTTTTATCCCTATAGATACTTTACCTTATATCCTTTGATGGCTTGATTGATGATTTCGATAGCCGTTTCCAGAGGTTCGACGCCTTCGATGCTTACCTTTTTTTCTTCCAGGTTTTTATAGACGCGGAAGAATTCCATAATCTGGCTGACCATATTGCTTGGGAGATCTTTTGCAGATTGAATTTCCTTATAGAGCGGATCGTGCAGTGGAACACACAAAATTTTATCATCCGGTTCACCGGAATCCGTCATTCGCATCACCCCAATCGGACGAGATCTCACCACAATTCCGGGATGAAAACTTATCTGAGACAGAACCAGAGCATCCAGTGGATCGTTATCCTCCGCATAAGTCTGAGGTATAAAACCATAATTACCGGGATAATAGACCGCACTGGCAATGATTCGATCGACACGAATAATTCCGGCTATTTTATCCAGCTCATATTTACATTTTGAACCACTTGGAATTTCAATCACTACATTGATATCTGTGGGTGGATCGGCACCAGTAGCGATTCCGTGCCATAGATGAGCCATACTTTCTCCTTTATCCTTAAAAACCCCTGAGCAAAAATTCAAATTAAATAATACTTAAATTAATGAAATTACCATGGAAAATGCATATAATTTATTTAAATTTTGCCTGAAATTATAACTTCATCCTGAATGCACTATGATGCAACTTCATACGCTGAAAGTAGCCCTGGTCCACGACTGGTTAACTGGTATGAGAGGGGGAGAAAAAGTGCTGGATGTTTTCTGCCAGATTTTCCCTACCTCCCCCATCTTCACTTTATTGCACAACAAGGGATCGGTCGACCCATCCATCGAATCCCATCCAATTTTTACCTCTTTTATAAACCGACTACCGATGAAAAAAAACAAATATCGGCACTATCTTCCCTTATTCCCTCTGGCAATAGAGCAATTCAATTTTAAGGACTTCCAGCTCATTCTCTCCAGTTCTCATTGTGCCGCCAAAGGAATTATTCCTCCTCCTGATGCGCTGCATATTTCTTATATCCATACTCCTATGCGCTATGTGTGGGATATGTACCAGGATTATTTCGGTTCTGATAAAACCGGATGGTTCTCAAAAAAAATAATTCCACTTTTTGCCCATTACCTGCGAACCTGGGACACTGCCAGCAGTCCCCGCGTCGATTGGTTTATTGCCAACTCTAACCATGTGGCCAGACGCATTAAAAAATATTACGGACGAGAAGCCACCGTCATCTACCCACCGGTGGACATTGCACCATACCTTCCACGCGCAGGAGCAGGGGAATATTTCTTAATAGTCTCCGCCCTGGTTCCATACAAAAGAACAGATTTGGCTATTTCTGCTTTCAATCAACTGGGTGAAAAACTGGTTATTGTAGGCGAAGGACCAGAATTAAAAAAATTGAAAAAAATGGCTCAGCCCAACATCGAGTTTGTGGAGTGGCAGTCTCCGCAAAATCTGGTTGAGTATTACGCCAATTGCAAAGCATTGATTTTCCCGGGAGAAGAAGATTTCGGAATGGTTCCGGTTGAAGCCATGGCCTGCGGAAAACCAGTGATTGCTTTTGCCAGAGGTGGAGCCCTGGAAACGGTGATTGAGCACAATGAAAAAAATGGTACACAGTCCACTGGATTATTTTTCTATCAGCCATCTGAAGATGACATCATTGCTGCAGTAAAAAAATTTCAGCAACTGGAATGGGACCCAGAATTTATTGCTCAACATGCCCGTCAATTCGATCGAAGTATTTTCCAGGAAAAGATTACCTCTTTTATTATTGAAAAATCAAATCAATTTTTTACACCGACACGATGAATCAGATGAAACAAAACACCTATCGCAAAAACCTGCTCCTCCCCTTCTCGAAAATGATGATTGATGCGCTGATCATCCTGCTGGCTTTCTGCTTATCTTACTATGCGCGGTTTTATTCCCCTCTGGTAAAAATATTTCCAGTGACCAAAGGTTACCCTCCATTTCAAAATTATTTGTATACTTCATTGATTCTAACAGTGATCTATCTGGTCATTCTTTCTTCGTTTAATTCTTATCGCAGTCGATACTTTTCTACCTTTGCCCAGGATATCCCGGTGATACTGAAGACTTGTGTTATTGGAATTCTTTTTGCCATGTCAGGCGCTTTTCTTTATCGCGAATTTTCATATTCCCGATTGACCTTTTTCTTAATGTATATTCATACCAATGTCTTCCTCTTGATCGGTCGGTATCTTTTTCATCGTCTCCGCCGCATTTTGATGAGAAATGAAGTGGGAACCCAAAAAGCGATTCTGGTTGGCTCCAGTATCCATCTCCCCCGTTTCTGCTCTCAAATTCAAAATGATCATAATCAAAATTTTCGAATTATAGGTTATATGGGAAATAAAGAGATAGAACAAATGACCGTCCCTTATCTCGGGCCTCCGAAGGATTTACCCGGAGTGGCAGATCAGTACCACATTGAGGCGGTGTTAATGATGTTCGACTCCGATTCGCATTCGCAGATTTTAAAAATAATTAAAAGTATGGAAGGTAAAAATGTCGAGCTTTTTTATGTACCTGATATTCTTGACCTGATTACCTCTCATCGCCACACTTTTGAAATTACCGGAACACCGGTTTTACGCCTGAAAGCGGTGGAATTTTCTGGCTGGCAGGGTTTCCTGAAACGCAGTTTTGATCTGGTAGTTTCTATTTTCAGTTTAATGATTCTTTCCCCACTTTTCCTGATACTGGCCATCCTGATTAAACTTACCTCCCCCGGACCTGTGTTTTATAAGCAAAAACGGGTGGGCCTCGATGGAAAAGAGTTCACCATGTTGAAATTTCGCTCCATGGTGACCGATGCCGAAAAAGAAACCGGACCGATCTGGGCTGCCAGGAACGATCCGCGAACCACGACTGTCGGACGTTTTTTGCGCCGAACCAGTCTGGACGAATTACCACAATTAATCAATGTCATTAAAGGCGAGATGAGCCTGGTAGGACCGCGACCAGAACGCAAAGTATTTGTTGAAAAATTCCGAGAGCAGATTCCCCGGTATGCGGAGCGTCATCGGGTCCGCTCGGGAGTAACAGGTTGGGCTCAGGTGAACGGCCTGCGCGGACAATCGCCCATCGAAGAACGAACCCGCTACGATGTATACTATATTGAAAACTGGTCACTCTGGTTTGATATCAAAATCATTTTGCTTACTTTTCTAGCTATTATCCGGGGACAAAACGCTTATTAGAATTTCATTTCTAAGAGTTTTATTCCATCTAAAAAAGTCA
>CAYMXZ010000022.1:0-25336 GCA_964394475.1 uncultured Caldithrix sp.
ACCTGAGGAGGTTTTTTATTGCAACTATTTTTATTCGACCATCGGGAATTTCTGACTTCTCTTTGATATTTCGGAATGAACTTGCGTTAAATATAGTTGTAAAATATATTTGAGTTTATTTAGAAATGGAGGATTTTCAACATGTGGATTGATAGCAAAGAATATAAACTGAAAGTTGGTTTAGCGGAGATGTTAAAAGGAGGGGTGATCATGGATGTCACCACCAGCGAACAAGCCAAGATTGCTGAAGATGCGGGAGCGGTAGCGGTAATGGCCTTGGAAAGGATTCCTGCTGATATCAGGGCACAGGGAGGGGTGGCCAGAATGACCGATCCTAAGTTAATCAAGCAAATTCAGAATGCCGTTTCTATTCCGGTTATGGCGAAATGCCGGATCGGACATTTCGCAGAGGCCCAAATTCTGGAAGCTCTCGGGGTAGATTTTATTGATGAAAGTGAAGTTTTAACACCGGCAGATGAAGAATTTCATATCAATAAACATCCCTTTAAAGTTCCTTTTGTCTGTGGCTGTCGTGATATTGGTGAAGCGTTACGTCGAATCGCTGAAGGCGCAGCTCTCCTGAGAACAAAAGGAGAAGCAGGTACAGGAAATATTGTAGAAGCGGTTCGGCATATGCGAGCTATTCAGCGAGAAATTAAAAAAATTATTCAATTGGGAGAAGAAGAATTAGTGGGGTATTCCAAGAGTATCGGGGCACCGCTGGAGATTGTCAAATATGTACATGAAAACCAAAAATTACCGGTACCGAATTTTGCCGCAGGGGGAGTGGCAACCCCGGCCGATGCATCATTAATGATGCAACTTGGAGCTGAATCTGTTTTTGTCGGTAGTGGTATCTTTAAATCATCAGATCCGGCACGCAGAGCAAAAGCAATCGTTGAGGCCACCACTCATTATATGGATTTTGATCTAATCGCTAAAGTATCGGAAGACCTTAAGGAACCGATGCGAGGACTGGAAATTAGTGAAATTCCCAAAGAACAACTTCTTCAGACACGCGGATGGTAAGATATAATGAAAATAGGTGTATTGGCGATTCAGGGAGATTTTGAACTCCATCAAAAAGTTCTTGATAAATTAAAAATTCACTCTTTGGCTGTCCGAAAAAAGCAAGACCTTGAGAAATGTGATGCTTTGATCATCCCGGGCGGCGAATCGACCACTTTTGTTAAATTATTGAAGACAGTCAAGTTAGACCAATCCATTATAGAATTTGGCCAGAAAAAGGCTATTTTGGGAACCTGTGCAGGACTTATTTTACTATCGCGTAAAGTAAGCCATAATTCAGTGGAGACTCTGAATTTAATTGATATCGAAGTTTCAAGGAATGCTTACGGACGTCAGATTAACTCGTTCATCGATAATGTGGAACTTAACTTAAATGGTAAGAAAATAAGCGTTGAAGGTGTGTTTATACGAGCCCCTAAAATAGTCAGGATAGGGGAGGGTGTGCATCCCATTGGATATCATCAGCACGATATTGTTATGGCGGAGAATGAGCATATTCTCGTGGCAACCTTTCATCCCGAACTTACATCTGATACTCAAGTTCATCGATATTTTTTAAAAAAAGCACGTCAATTTGTTTAATATTCATATATGCGTATATACAAATATATGAATATTAGATTATTCCTTCCTGAAAACTGTTTTTTTTCTCCAGGTTTATAAGCATTTCTTTTGCTATGTCATTTTTATTCCTGATAATCTATTTTTCGTGAAAGTACTAAAGAGATTTTAATTAAATTTTTGGGGAAATGGGTTTTGAAACTTTAGCAGGGTAATATATTTCTTTTTTTTAACTAAGATCTTTTATTCAAAATGATTAATAAGAAGGTAATATTTTACTAAAACGTTTAATTATAAATTAGTCCTAGAGAAAAAACCTAAAGAATCTCAGGGTATTGTCGCGCAGACAGGGAAGATTGGTAGTCAGATAATAGTTTACATAATATATATTATATTAATAATGTGGGCAAATTTACTGGCCTACAATCAGGCTTTTCCAACTAATTCTACCGAAAATTCTTTATGACTTTCTCAATTCTTTCTACCGCCCAATAAATCTCTTCCTCGTTAATCACTAACGGCGGTGCAAAACGAATAATATCTCCATGTGTCGGTTTCGCCAGCAATCCCTGATTTTTTAATCTGACACATACATCCCAGGCGGTTTTACCTGATCTGGTTGGTTTAATAACCATAGCATTTAACAATCCTTTACCCCTTACCTGAGTAATGACCGGATATTTCTCCACCAGTCGCTGCATTTCTTTTCTAAATATTTTTCCCAGTCGATCCGCATTTTGAGGCAATTTTTCTTCTTTAATTACCTGTAATGCGGTTATGGCCACTCGACACGCGAGCGGATTTCCCCCGAATGTAGATCCATGTTGACCAGGCTTTATTGATAACATGATTTCATCTCTCGCCAGAACTGCTGATACCGGCAAAACACCTCCAGACAATGCTTTTCCCAGAATTAATATATCCGGTTTCACATTTTCATGATCCGAAGCCAGCATTTTGCCAGTCCGTCCCAGTCCAGTTTGGACTTCATCACAGATGAGCAGCACATTCTTGGACCGGCACATTTCATAAACTTGACGGAGATACCCTTCATCCGGAACAATAACCCCGGCTTCTCCCTGAATCGGTTCAACCATAAAAGCAGCCACATTCGGATCTTTTAGCGCTTTTTCCAGAGCATTGAGATTATTATATGGAATGACTATATAGCCGGGCATATATGGTCCAAAACCTTCTTTACATTCCGGATCAGTCGATGAAGAAATAGCTGCCAGGGTTCTGCCCCAAAAATTTCCGGCGGCAAAGATAATTTTGGCTTTATACTTTGGTATACCTTTTACTGTGTATGCCCATTTTCGCGCCAATTTTACTGCTGTTTCACCGCCTTCTACTCCAGTATTCATCGGTAAAACTTTATCATAACCAAAATATCGAGTGATGTATTTTTCATAAACCCCCAATACATTATTATAAAATGCTCTGGAAGTAAGCGTTAATATTTTTGCCTGTTCAATCAAAGTTTTTATTATCTTAGGATGACAATGCCCTTGATTAACCGCAGAATAAGCTGATAAGAAATCCAGATATTTTTTCCCTTCGACGTCCCATACCCAGACACCTTTTCCTCGGGCAATAACTACCTCTAAAGGGTGATAATTGTGTGCTCCATATTTTTGTTCGAGTCTGATGAAGTACCGTGAATTCATGAATTACACCTCATTTTATACTTTTTGAAAATTACAATAATTGAAATTTGTTAGCAATGTGAATAAAATTTCATAATTTTTATACGTACTTTACATTTTTAAAATCAAAAAAATTAATCCAGGTATTAATTCGGGATCGAAGCTAAATAATTTTTGCTTATTGTTTCAAACAAGAAAAATAATTATCATAATAATTTATTTTTAATAACTCAGGAGCAAATAAATGAAACCATTAGGTAGCTTACGGGTCATTCCTCAACTCCCTCCCAAAATAAAGCGACTAAAAGATTTAGCTTACAATTTATATTTTTCCTGGCATCCTGAAGTCAGGGATTTATTCATCGAAATTGATAGAACGCTGTGGACAAAGACGAATCATAATCCAGTAAAATTTCTATATGAAGTTCAACAAAAAAAACTGGAGGCCAAGGCAGCCGATCCGCATTATATTAAATTTTATCAGGAAGTAGTTAGTAAATTTGATCGATATCTGAACCAAAAAACCACCTGGTTCACAAAGAATTACCCACAGTTGAAAAAATTATTAATTGCCTATTTTACTGCCGAATTCGGATTCCATGAGAGTCTACCCGTCTATGCAGGCGGTCTGGGAGTTTTAGCCGGTGATCATTTAAAATCTGCCAGTGACCTTGGAATTCCCGTGGTTGGGGTAAGTTTATTTTATTACCAAACTTATTTCACTCAAGAAATTGATTCACACGGTAATCAAATAGCACGTTTTACCAATCTCAATCCCCTAGAATTACCGTTGAGCCTGGTAAAAGATAAGAGAAACCAGCCTTTAATTGTTGCTGTCGATCTGGGGAATCACCAGGTTTTCATCCGAGTATGGGAAGTTAAAATTGGACGACGTTCAGCCTATTTACTGGATACGAATATTCCCCAGAACAATGCTTCTGATCGTGAAATTACGGCTCGCTTATATGGTGGAGATCAGGAGATGCGCATAGCTCAGGAAATTGTATTGGGAATGGGCGGAACCAGAGTTCTGGAAGCATTGGGTTTTCACCCTACTGTCTGGCATATGAATGAAGGACATTCTGTATTTCTCGCCCTGGAGCGTATTCAAAAATTAGTCCATAAGGAAAAATTAAAGTTTTATGAAGCCTTGGAGAGCGTGGCGTCGAATACCATCTTTACTACTCATACTCCCATACCTGCCGGTAACGATGCCTTCCCCTTACATATCAAAGATAAGTATTTCCAGAAATATTGGGAATCCGTCGGAATTCGCCGACACCAGTTTATGGAATTAGGATCACAAATCCAGCCGGAAGGTTATGAAATTTTTAATCTCACCATTCTGGCTTTTAATCTATCACGTTTCAGGAATGCGGTCAGCAAATTACACAGAGAAGTATCACAAGCACTCTGGAATACCGTTTGGCCTGATCTCCCCTACTACGAGGTACCCATTACCCACATCACGAATGGTGTGCATACTGAAAGCTGGACGGCGCGTAAAACGAAAGAATTATTTACCAACTTTCTGGGCTCAGAATGGGCTGAAAAACAAGATGATCCTCATTTTTGGAATACCATAGATCAAATTCCTGATAAGGCGATCTGGGAATTAAAATTAGAACTAAAGAAAAAGCTAATTAATCACATCAGAGACAGGCTGGAAGTCCAATACGAGCGCAATGGGATTGGTTCCTTACAGATGTTTCGGGTTCGACAACTTCTGAAACCAAATATTCTCACAATTGGTTTTGCCAGAAGGTTTGCCACCTATAAACGTGGAACTTTACTTTTCAGGGATCTGGAGCGATTGAAAAAAATATTGTCGAATACTGATACGCCAGTGCAATTTATTTTTGCCGGAAAAGCTCATCCGAAAGATGCAGGTGGTCAGGATTTAATTCGACAAATTTATCAATTTTCTATCAATTCAGAGATGCGGGGGAAGATAATATTTGTCGAAAATTATGATATGGGTTTAGCGAGAGACCTGATTTCAGGAGTTGATGTATGGCTCAATAATCCTCGTCGTACTCAAGAGGCGTCAGGAACCAGTGGACAAAAGGTATGCATGAATGGAGGGCTCAATTTTAGTGTGCTGGATGGATGGTGGAATGAAGGATATCATTCGGATATTGGTTGGGCATTTGGAAAGAATGAACGTTTTGATAATTTAGAAGAGTGGGATTCCTGGGATAGTGAAGAACTTTATGAAATCTTAGAGCACGAGATTATACCCTTATATTACAAGAGAAATGAAGATAATATTCCGGTTGAGTGGATCCACATGATCAAAAATTCCATAAAACGTATCGTACCCTATTTTAATACTCATCGCATGATTAAAGAATATATGAGGATGATGTATCAACCGGCACATGATCTTGGATTGAGTTATCAGAAAAAACAATTTGCGATGGCTAAAGATTTAGCCAACTGGAGAGAAAGAATTGATAAATATTGGTCCGGCGTCAGTATTGAATCATTAAGTCCCATCGGCAAAGAGAATGACTCAGTGATTCTCAGATTCGGCGAATCGTATGAGGTCAAAGCAAAAGTAAGATTAGGCGAATTGACACCCAGAGAAGTTAAGGTACAAATTTTCTTATCGACGGATAATTCAGAACTGAGCGAGAGTAAAAATTATGAAATATTTGAAATGAATCTCGTCAATAATAAACATAAAGATTATTATCTCTATCGTTCATTTATCAGACCATCGAATAGTGGCAGTTACCTGGTTAATTTACGAGTTTTACCTTATCATAAAAATTTACCGAATCCCGTTGAATTAGGTATTGTTGAATGGTATCAGAAATAAGTTTCTGAACTCCTGGCTATTCTAAGTCATTAAAAATGAATTTTCACCTGAGGTTATTCAACCTTTCTAATTCTTCTAACGTTATGATATATTGAGTACTGTCTATAAATTCAAAATTTTTTAGGCGTTCTAGAATAACTTTTGAGCGCCATAAGACCGGATTATTTACGACATTTGGTTTCATTTTTAATGGATTTGGTAGGACAGCGGCCAAACGAATCATTTCATCTAACGTTAATTCAGCAGGAGTCTTACTAAAATAATACTGTGAAGCCGCATTGATGCCAAATATGTTATATCCCCATTCAATCACATTCAGATAGAGTTCAAGTATTCTACTTTTTTTCAAGGATTTTTCTAACCGGAGGGCAATAACCCATTCTTTGATTTTTCTCCCGATACTCTTTTGAGGTGTCAGGTAAAGATTTCGTGCCAGTTGTTGGGTTATAGTGCTACCTCCTCTAAACAAACCACCCTTTTTTATATTTTTTTTCAGTGACTCCTTTACTTCATACCAGTCAATTCCCTCATGGGTCCAGAAGGACGCATCCTCAGCAACAATGATAGTTTTTTGCATTAAATCCGGTATAGAATGCAATGGAATCCATCTATAGAACACTTTATTACGTATTTTACAATAATTTTTATCTTCGGCGCGATAGGCCATGTAAGAAGTCTTTTCAGGATTTTTCATTTGGTAAACTTCAACATCGGGGAGAGTTAAATACAGGTATAATACTAATGCCAGTATCAGTAAGAAATATGATAAAATATACAGAAAGAAAAATTTTACATTTGATCTATTAAAAATCGCCAGCATAAATCAATCAAGTAATTTCTTTGAAATTATTTTACCGCCTATAAAAACTGGTTCATTATAAAATGCAGAAAAAAGAATGTAGCCTATTTCTTACTTTTTTGATTCGGGTTACTTTTTGATTATCATTAAACTTAAGCGATCAAAAACATTTTAAATAAGCAACCACTCCCCTCTCTCACACCAAATACTTTCTGCTGTATCTATTATCGACAACAAATCAGTGGAGGTATTTTAAAAATTCAGCAGTTTATTTTACAGGCAATAATTTTATCGCATTCGATAATTTGGTGATTCTTTGGTGATTTCTACGTCGTGTGGATGGCTTTCTCTGAGTCCAGCCAGACTGATCTTAACAAATTTTGCTTTCTTTTTTAGTTCAGCGATGTTACGACAGCCCGTATAACCCATGGCGGCCCTCAACCCTCCAACCATCTGGAAAACGGTTTCACTGAGAGGACCCCGATATGGAACTCGACCCTCAATTCCCTCCGGTACGAATTTTTCCTTCTCAGAAACGTTTTCCTGAAAATATCGATCCTTGCTGCCCTGCATCATCGCACCCAAGGAACCCATCCCGCGAAACTGCTTATAACGACGTCCGTCCCAGAGAATTGTTTCACCCGGACTTTCAGTGGTTCCGGCAAATAGACTACCAATCATCACCGCATCCGCACCCGCCGCAATTGCCTTGGGAATATCACCGGTAAACTTTATTCCGCCATCCGAAATGATTGGAATTCCCGAATCTTTCAATGCCTTTGCGACTTCCATAATGGCGGTAATTTGCGGTACCCCCACACCGGTTACCACCCGAGTTGTACAAATTGATCCTGGCCCTATACCCACTTTGACCGCATCAACACCACATTTGACCAAATCTTTGGCGGCTTCAGCAGTAGCTATATTTCCGGCGATAAGGTTAATATGGGGAAAAGCAGATTTAAATTCTTTAATGGTATCCATGACTTTTTGGGAATGTCCATGAGCCGTATCGATGACGATGACATCTACTTTCGAATTAATTAATTCCTGTGCTCTTTCCAGCGCTTCTTTTCCGACTCCGATAGCTGCTCCAACCCGTAGCCGCCCATGCTTATCTTTACAAGCATGAGGATATTTGGCTTTCTTCTGAATATCCTTTACAGTGATCAATCCCTTTAAATTCCCTTGCTTGTCCACTACCAGTAATTTTTCAATTCGATGTTTTTGTAAAATATGTTTTGCTTCTTCCAGAGTAGTTCCCTCCGGAGCCGTAATTAAATTTTTAGACGTCATCAGATCTGATATTGGTCGATCGAGATTTTCCTCGAAGCGCAAATCGCGGTTGGTAATAATTCCTACCAGCTTTTTACCCTTAATTAAAGGGATACCGGATATTTGATAGTGCTGCATGACTCGGAGGGCTTCGCGAATAGGTTGTTCAGGAGATAAAGTGATCGGGTCTAAAATCATACCGCTTTCTGATCTTTTAACTCTATCGACTTCGGCAGCTTGTTTACCTGCTGGCATATTTTTATGAATAATACCGATACCTCCTTCGCGCGCCAGGGCAATGGCGAGCTCTGACTCGGTGACTGTATCCATGGCAGCCGAAATGATTGGTATATTAATTTCAATCTCCCGGGTGAGTTTACTGCGAATGTCTGTTTTCGTCGGTAATATTTTAGAATGAGCTGGAAGTAAGAGAACATCATCAAATGTTAAGGCTTCCGATATGATTTTCCCCATAATAAATCCTCATTTAAATTGGGCGGAAATTTCTCAGGAAAACCAGATAAAGGCAAGTAAAAATTAAATATTTATAGAAAAAAATCTTATGGAAGTTGCTATTACACATTTTATTGTGTTTATTATATTTGGCAATGCCATAGAATATTTCGGTTTGCCTTGAATAACGATGAAAAAATACTCAATAAACTTAACGGTAGGGTTCCAATGATTCGTCATATTATTTTTGATCTGGGCAATGTATTAATAGACGTATATCCCGAGAAAGCTGTTCAAGAGTTTGCTCGGCATTGTCGAGCAAATATAGAGGAGTTTAAGCAGTTCTATCTCTCAGAATTGCATCTGGGGTTTATGGGTGGTCGTTTTAACATTGAGGAATTTTATCAGATTATGAATAAAAAATTTCCCTGTGATCTGTCACCTGAAAAATTCTATAGCATTTGGGAATTAGTCATTGGTGATTTGAAAGATGGAGTTGCGCAAATTATTGAAGGTTTAGAAAAGAATTATATTTTATCTATTTGTTCAAATACTGATCCCTGGCATTGGAATAAAGCAATGAAAGAAATTCCCTTGCTAAAAAAATTCCAATATTATTTCTTATCTTTTGAAATGAAGATGAATAAACCAGATCCGCAGGTTTTCCAGCACATTTTAAATAAACTTCAGGTGAAGGGGCATGAATGCGTTTTTGTTGATGACACCCTGGAAAATATTAAAGCGGCGCAGACTTTTGGTATTCAGACCATCTGGAGCTCTGAGCCTAACGATATCAAAAATAAACTAAAATCTTTTCACATTAATTTAGAATAAAAATTTTATGAAACCGGGATCTAACTGTCCGATTCGACTCTGGATTAATATACTGTAACTGGAAAAAATAAATGCCAGAGGCTAAAGGTCCATATCGGCCGTAACCGTTCCAATACATCGATCCGGTAGCCGGTTCTACTTTCTCTGCCACTTTTTGTCCTAATGAGTTATAAACCGTGAACTGAATTTCTTGACCCGAAATGGAACTGTACTGAATGGTAGTCCCTTTTATATGTGCTGAAAGGATATTCGGATAAGCTCCATAAACTACCAAATTATTATTATCATTGGGTTGTGTACTGGTATCTGATAAAGCTAAACCGGAGAAGATTGCTCGAATCATCCATACCCCGTTGGCTGGTTGATTGCCACTGAAAACAAAATCGGATAGTAAATGCCAGGTATTATTGATATTTAAATAACTGATTCCAGGTGTGATTTGATCGTCATATCCCAGGCGCTTATTGTCATTGTTAAATTCTACCGCAGCATAAATCACCTGGTCTTTATGAAGATCAGTCAATAAGGAGGCCATGTCCACATCAATCCAGGAATTTTCAGCTTTCACATCGACCTGAATTGGATTTATTAAGTCGTTGCCAGGAAAATTGTTAATACGGTTTTCCAGAATTCTGATGGTGGCGACATAATCTTTAGAACCACTCCAAAAACGGATTTTTTCTAAATCCAAATTCGATTCAGGTATGACAAATCGATTCGCCGCGATGGCAGGAATATTAGAGAAATTAACAGACAGATTAGTCTGATTATCATCATAAGAAATTTCAAAATACCGCAGGGAATACCTGGCAAAAGCATTATACCTATACGAAAGATCATTCGATAATCCATAAAGGATGAGCACATAAGTCGAGTCTTCAGTAAAATGAGAATCTGTATAAAAATTTCCAGTTAATTGGTTTATCTGGTAGGCAGGATTTTTAGCGACGATCCAGAAGTTATAGGGTAAAGCACTTAAAAATGAAATCTTTAGAGAATCTTGCCCACGGAATTGGTGGTATTCCACTGCATATTTTTCAAGATTTCCTTCAACATTTTGAGGGTAGCTCACAATGAGTTTGCTCATTTGAGCTTTAAGACCTACCGCTTCATACCAGGAATAACCAAACCGCGGATCAACGCTCTGGTCATTGATATAGTTGGCTAAAATCCACTGTGAAAAAACAGTATTTATATCCATACTACTTCCTGAGCGTATCATTGAATCATTAAAGCCACTCACTCCATGCAGTGGATTCTGTGTCAAATTTTTAATAAAAGGTAATCCAATTTGTTCGGCACAATATAAAGTCCAGAGATTGACCCGTGAATAATCTTTTACTTCACCATCCCATTGAATCAAACTCTGATTGGTATTCTGGAAATAGAGGTCCGGGAAATTAACTCCATAACCGCAATAAGTGCCGGCTAATTCTGATAACCCTTCGTTTATCCATAATTCTTCATTTTTATCATAATGGTAATGAATTAAATGCTGAAACTCATGAGCAGTGGTGGATAATACATGGTCAGTCCGATATGTATTTTGATAGAAAATAGCAGGGTATGCATCGAGATACATTAAGTCCATTTTATTACTGGTGGAATTGGTGGTTTGATCGGTTGGTGAAAAATATCCGGCAATAAATGAAAGATTGTTATTGGAAGGATTGAAAGAATCTTTGATATCCAGGATAAGGAAGTCAGTTATAGAATCGCCATCATAATTGGGAGGTTGACCAAATAAAAACGTATCAATCTCGACAATGCCACGCGAAGGGTCGATAGAGTTGGCACCGCTATAATTCTCCAGATTAGTTAATAATTCATCCAATATGGTATCATTCACATAAGTATTCCAGCTGGCATCTTCCACCCAGATTCTGGTAAAAGCACCGCTTTTACGTAAAGTTGCCTGTATGGTATAATACTGGTTGTTGGTGAAATTAAATGCCCAGAATAATTTTTGTTGAGTCGTCTTTGAATTGAAAAGATTTACCCGTTCAATTTCTTCTTGCCATTTGTGGTAGGCAATCGGGTTTTCTGCCTTTAGCTTTTGCATCTCCTTCTCGATATCAAACGCTGAAATCTGGGGAGTACCGCAGAGCCTATAAGGTAGACGATAATCCGAAAGCACGCTAGCCTGTACAAAGTTCGCTATCAAAAGTATCATAAAGAGCCACCATCTGAACATGACTATTTCTCCACCTCTATGATTTTTTATATTTTCGGATCTTTTTTCTTTTAAAAAAGCCTTAACAATTTGAAAAGAAAAAAAACAGGTATGAATGAAAGTGAACTGTTAAATTTATATAAAAGTTGAAAAAAACGAGTTTTACAATGAAATCAGCATTCCGATGCGATGACTGTTTCCCAGTTCAGAATCATAACTGGTAAAAGCGTAGTCAATTCGAATATGAGGAATTTGTAAACCGATTCCCAGATTCAAGCGCTGAATTTCATCCAGGCCGGTGCGAATAAAAATAATTTGATGATAGGAATACTCCACACCAAAAGCATAATCGATACTGATACTTCCGAGATGGGTGGCGGCACTCTGGCGTCGATTTTCGGTTCTGATGATCAGATCAAGAACAGGTAGAAAATGACTGGTAAATTTCGGTATGGAGAGATGATACCCTACTCCCACATATAGTTCTGGACTAATCAATTCTTTGGTTCCAGTATCCCAAGAAATGAGGGTGGTTGTAATATTTTTTGCGGTAAAACCCACATACAGGTTTTGTTTGACCGTCCGTTGCAGTCCAAAATCTAAACCGATACCATTCGCATGGTGATCGGCCAGATGGCGTCTGATCATTTTCAGATTGACTCCCCAATTCCAGATTTGTTTCCAGTTCTGCGCCACAGAAAGCGTAAAGATGTAGTCCGATGCATTAAAATCCTTTACCTGACTGAAATCAATATTCCAATCCCCCGCCTCATTGATGATGCGCTGAGCCTGACGGCTATCTTTAATATTATCAATTCCCAACCGAACCAGGCTAATGGCGACTACTCGATTTTCTCCCTGCTTAAAACCAGCCGCCAGGAAGTCATAATTAACTGAGGCGATCATTTGCTGAGTATGCATGAAAGATATTTGAGGCTGTTGAATACTATGAATTCCAGCTGGGTTGTAAAATGGAGAAGTAACGCCTGCGGAAAGTGAAGTAAAAGCTCCCCCCATTGCCTGTGCCCTGGCATCCACTCCAATGGACATGAATTCTCCGGCGTATTTTCGGAAGTGAAGATCGGCAGAGAATACTCCATGAATGAAAAAATTTATAACCAGTAGAGTATAAATAACTCGCATTGAATTTAGCTTCATTTTTTTCTTAAATTTTTTTGTTCAACCTGAATATGATAAATTTGGTTCCTGAAAAACATTTATTTTTTATTTTTCTATAGCAAAAAATAAAGATAGACAATTAATGTACCACCAAAAGTCAGGAAAATATTCTCAACGTTCTCCCACGAATATAATTCAATAAGCCCCAAAAGTATAGATATAAAGATGGCAGGAATCAATGGAATATTCCAGTACTGCGTGAATAATAAAACAGCGATACCGAGGAAGATGAGAGATCCCATTATTGTTTTGGTTCTTCGAATAAATGGTGAAGGTATTATTCTACCTCCCAGGGCGGCTAAAGGATCAGCCACCACAACCACTGAAGTCGCTATGTGAAAAATATTTAAAGGGAAAACCAGGAAAGAGAGATATAAACCTGTCCATAAATTGGTGGCACCAGCGAGCTTACCTTGCTTTTCAGGCTCTTTCAGAAATTTTCCAAAAATTGAGAGAAATTTTATGTTCCACCATGGGATTAAATTACGACTAACATCGAGTAGAATGGCGCTTATAACTAGTATTCCCAGCCATATCGACATTTTAATTGAGTGCCGGGCAACGACGACAAAACCCAGGCCGGTAATTAAATGAATCAGTTTCCGGACGACAAATGCGCGGGTAATGCCAGAATTCATCACACTTTAAGGGAGATTTGATCGCTTCTGAATCGCTCGATTTCGGCCACTATCTGACGAATGGCTCCCTTTCGATCCGATTGCTTGAAAATACCCGTTCCAATCACTAGATAATCCGCACCAGCTGCGTATATCCTGCCAGCGTTGGAGCTATCGATCCCGCCATCGACTTCAATAGCAAAGTGAGCACCAGATTCTTTTCTCAGTTTATCGAGCATTTTTATTTTGTCCAGGCTATTGGCGATGAATTTCTGCCCCCCAAACCCTGGATTCACACTCATCAACAATACTAAATCGAGATCAGAAATGATCCAGCGGATGGTCTCAAGCGTAGTAGCAGGATTGAGACTTATCCCACTTCTAACGCCCAATTTTTTTATATTATCAACTTGTTGATGAAGGTGAACAACAGCTTCCTGGTGTATAGTAAGGATATCAGCTCCTGCAGCAGCGAAAGCTGGAATCATTTTTTCCGGATTGGTGACCATTAAATGAACATCCAGTTTAAAACGAGTATGTTTTTTTAGCGATTCAAGGACGGCTGGACCTATAGTCAGGTTAGGGACAAAATGACCATCCATTACATCAATATGAAGATATTCTATTTCCGGGATATCCACACTCAGCGCTTCTTCAATTAATTTTCCAAAATCGGCCGCCAGAATGGAAGGAATGATGTGGTAATATTTTTTCGAATCTTTCTTCATCATCTATTTCTCCAGTTTGCTAATAACGGTATCTTCTTCTGTTTCGGCGCGGACCGGTTGGTCGGTACTAATTAATAGATCAATCGATTCTACTTTCGCAGCGCTGGTTCCCGGTGAAACGGACTGATTCAGGACTGTTCCCGGCACCAGTGTAGGACGATAGGTATACTTTATTTTATTGACTTTAACACCTATTATTTCTAATTCTTTCCGAGCTGTCTCCAGGCTTTTCCCGACTAAATTCGGAATTTCCAGTGAGGTGGGAGCCACACCCAAACTGACGGTAATATTCACTCGCTGGTGTTTCTTGGCCATTTCCCCGGCAGGAATCGACTGGCTGATCACCACTCCTCTGGGATAAGAATTAGAAAATTCATAATAAATTTGATTCAGAACCAAATCTTGCTCCCGCAGACGAAATTCAGCATCCTGAGGGGTCAATCCAATGAGAGAGGGTACATAATGAGGCTTTTCACCAATACTGACCACCAGATACACTCTGCGGCCTTTCTTGACTTTTGAAAAAGGTACCGGATTTTGCTGAATGATGGACCCGGGTGGGAATTTCTCGTCGTAGACCGAATCTTTTATGATCGGTTGGAACCCTCCTGTCTCCAATATTTCGATGGCTTCCGCTACTGGTTTAGTTGTGACATCGGGTAAGTCATATTCCCAATAGTGTTTAGTATAGAGGGGCATAATCAAAATATCAAACAAAAATATCACGCCAATGATTAATAGCAGATACATAAAGACTTTTTTAAAAAAATCAACAGTCAATTTTTTATTTTTGTGTGTTTGACTCTTTTTAAACTCCATTTCTATCCTCAAATTTGTGAATCTCTGGGTTTATGACGGTCTTCGCTATCAATAATAATAGTTACCGGTCCTTCATTATAAATTTTTACTCTCATTACCGCACCGAAAATTCCTTTCTGCACAAGAACATTTTCATCTTTCAAGGTCCGAATAAAAAATTCATAAAGTGATTCCGCCTTTTCAGGCAGAGCCGCTGCGATGAAACTGGGTCGTCGTCCCTTCCTGGTATTCGCATATAATGTAAATTGAGAAATTACCAAAACTGCACCATTTACCTCGGACAGACTTCGATTCATTTTGCCTTCTGAATCATCAAAGATTCTAATTGTACTAATTTTTTTAGCCAAATAAATGGCATCTTCTGCTGAATCTTCCTGACGAATGCCCAGGAGTATCACCATACCCATATTTATTTGGCTGATTATTTTTCCATCTACTTCAACTGCTGCTTGCGATACTCTTTGAAGAACTGCCCGCATGTTATGATAATCCTGATTTTTCTTAAATTTTAAATAGAATATTTTCTTTCCCAACCAATTTTTGCAATTCATTTAAAAAGTCATCGGAGAGAATCACCTGAAATTTCTTGGAACGCAAGATAAGATTTTCCTGACCATCGTTGGTGCGAATTTCAAAATAAAGAGGAATTTTGCCCGGATATTTCTTTATAATCTGTTGCAGTTTGATAATTTCTTCATCGTTCATGGTGGTAGGGTTAATCAATAATTGTATTCCATTGGCCAACCGATTTCGAATTTCAGCAATAGGAATTATCTCCTCACACAACATCCGAAACGATTTTTCTTCGGCTTGGCTTACTTTGCCTCTCAAGAAAACCATCTCGCCTTTATTCAGGAAAGCACCATATTTTTCATAGACCGAAGAGAATACTATTGCTTCAAAGGAATTGAGTTTATCCTCCACAGTAACAAACGCCATAATATCCCCCTTACGATCCAGATGAGTCTTCACCTGGTTAATGATGACGGCGGTTTGAATTTCGGTATTGGGAAGATACGTTTCGGGTTGATCCCACTTCAGCGTGCTAAATAATTCAATTTCTCGAGCATATTTATCGAGGGGATGTCCGCTGATATAAAATCCCAATAGATCTTTTTCGCGTTGCAATGTTTCCTGAATAGGCCAATCGGGTACATCGGGAAGTGGCGGATAGGTCATAAACTGTTCACTCCGCTGGCCTGCCTGACCGGGATTCAACATCTCAAAGATATTAATTTGCGCTTTATTTTGCACTTGACTTTGATATTTTTGGGCAAAATTGATGGCAGTTTCGATGGCAGCAAAATTTTGAGAGCGAGTTCCTTCCAGTGTATCCAGTGCTCCGGCTTGAACCAGGGCTTCCAAAATTTTCTTATTGACCGCTCGCAAATCAACATGCTGTAAAAGATGATAGATATTTTTAAAGGGTCCATTTTCCTGACGAGCTTTAATGATAGAGCGAATGGCGGCCATCCCCACATTTTTTATGGCAGAAAGCGCAAAACTTATTTTATTATCAGGGGTTACCACAAAAACGTCATTGGAAATATTTATATTCGGCGGGAGAATTTCCAATCCCATTTGCCGGCATTCATCAATCAGCACGGCAATACGAGCAGAATCATTTATCTCAGAACTCAAAGTCGCTGCCATAAATTCAGCCGGAAAATGCCGTTTTAGATAAGCCGTCTGGTAAGCTAAGAGTGCATAGGCAGCAGAATGGGATTTATTAAAACCATAACCTGCAAATTTGAAAATGAGTTCATATATCTGTTCAGCGGTTTGTAAGTCAATATTATTTTTCTGACAACCGTCGATGAATTCCTTCTTCAGGCGTTCCATTTCACTTTTTTTCTTCTTGCCCATCGCTCGCCGTAAATTATCGGCCTTGCTCAATGGGAATCCGGCCAATTCGGAGGCAATACGCATGACCTGTTCCTGATAAACAATAATTCCATAGGTCTCTCGCAAAATGGGTTCTAATCGCGGATGCAAATATTCGATGGCCTCAGCCTGATGTTTCCGGGCAATATAGCTGTTGATATTCTCCATCGGACCCGGCCGATAAAGCGCATTCATGGCAATTAAATCTTCGATGCGATTCGGCTGGAGCTTTTTTAAGTATTCTTTCATACCTCCACTCTCAAACTGAAAGATTCCCACCGTATTGCCTTCACAAAAGATTTGAAAGGTTTCCTGATCATCCAGAGGAATTTTATCCAGATCAATGTCTATCCCGCGTTTTTTTATCATTTCAACGGCGTGATGCAAAACGGTTAGGGTCCGCAATCCAAGAAAATCCATTTTCAGCAAACCAATGATTTCACAGCCAGTCATACTGAATTGGGTGGCAATTATCTTTTCGCCTTTTTCTTCAGTTTGATAGATCGGAACATATTGGGTAATATCGTCAGGGGCGATGATGATCCCGGCAGCATGAATAGAGGCATGACGTGCCAAACCTTCCAGAACCTGAGCATGTTTCATCAAAATTTTAAACTGTTCATCGCCATTCTGAACGATTTCCTTTAATTCCGGAATAGTTTCCAGAGCCTCATCCAGAGGCAGGGGTTTACCCTGGATGGTTGGGATTAATTTGGCAAGAGCATCGGCCTTGCTGTATTCGATTCCTAAAGCACGGGCCACGTCTCTAATAACACCTTTGGAGGCCATGGTTCCAAAGGTAATTATCTGAGCAACGTTATTCTCACCATATTTTTTTCGGACATAGGCGATGACTTCTTCCCGTCGTTCAAAGCAGAAATCAATGTCGATATCAGGCATACTAATCCGGTCAGGATTCAAAAATCGTTCGAAAATCAGGTCATATCGTTGTGGATCAATCCGGGTAATTCCCGTTACGTAGGCAACCAGACTACCAGCCACCGATCCCCTGCCCAAGCCCACCGGGATTTGTTGTTGCCGGGCAAAATCGATAAAATCTTTGACAATTAAGAAATAGCCTGCATATCCCGTCTTCTGAATTATATTTAGTTCATAGTTTAATCGCTGTTCAATGGCAGGCGTGAGTTCCCCATATATTTTTTTAGCCCCTTCCAGGGCCACTTTTTGGAGGTATTCATCCAGATCCATATGTGAAAATTCGGGTGGTAGAGGAAATTTAGGGAGTAACATCCGACCCGTCTTTATTTCCACATTGCATTTCTCAGCGATTTCAAGCGTTCTTTCCAGCGCATCGCTTTTATCAGAAAAAACCTGATACATTTCAGAAACATCTTTTAGATATAATTCCTGGGTATTATACCGCATCCGGTTTTGGTCGGATACATTTTTGCCGGATTGGATACATAACAGGATATCATGAGAAGCATAATGTTCTTTTAACAGGTAATGAACGTCGTTGGTCGCGATAACCGGAAGATGCATGTCGTGGGCGATTTTATAAAGCTTTTCATACCCCTGTTCTTCCGGGAGATTATGGTTTTGGATTTCCAGGTAAAAATCTTCTCCGAAGATATCCAGATATTCTTCAATGGCTTTAATCCCTTCTTCGCGGCTTATATAATTGAATTTATAGAAAACTTCCCCTTTCATACAGGCTGAAGCCGCGATCAACCCCTCATGATACTTTCGCAATAACTCTTTATCAATTCGTGGCCGGTAATAAAATCCCTCGGTATATGCCAGACTTGAGAGTTTCATTAAGTTTTGGTACCCAATGTTATTCTTTGCGAAAAGCACTAAATGATAAGCATTTTGTTTAAAACCTTTGCCACTTGATTTTTTATCAAAACGTGATTCAGGAGCAATGTATGCTTCGATACCAATGATGGGTTTTATTCCGATCTTTTTGGCTTCCAGATAAAAATCTAACACGCCAAACATATTGCCATGATCAGTAATCGCCAGCGCATTGAATTTTAGTTCAGCGGCTCGCTGTAAAAATTTTTTTACTTCAATCGCTCCATCGAGCAGGCTGAAGTGAGTGTGGTTATGCAAATGCACAAAAGACGACAAAATAATGCTCCTGCATTTTAATATTCAAAACCCATCATCAATTTAAGTTAAGCTACTAAATTTTACTACTTTAATTTTATGATATTCAGGTCAACCTGTCAATATCTAATGAATTTTTAAAAGAATTTTTATCAAACATACTCAAAAATTTACTATATTTAGACGGAAAGGGGTTAATAAAATAGCGATGTGATCCAAATCATTTTTTTTCAGAGATTAAAATTATATTTTAAGTTAACATTTGGATTTTTCGGACACAAATAAAGAGAGTATGACAGAGTTTTACCGAAAAAGTTTAATAAAAAGTATCGAAGAAAATCTTAAAGATTTTCAATCAATTCTGATGTCGTTATGGCAGCATAATCAGGAATTGGACGAAGAAACCGCGACGACTTTCAAAGAATATTTTACTACTATAATGGCTATTGAAGAAGATGTATTTGAAATGCGGTTAAAGAAGATCATTGACCGGGAAAACCCGTATTTGCCGGCGATTGAGCCCCGGAGGTTTAAACAGGAAAACTTTTATAATGAAAGAAGTTTGGGGGAAATTATTGAAAAGTTTTTTGAGCAAAAGCGAAAAATAATCAAATTTTTATACAACCTTCCTCCCCATTTTTGGGAAAAAACCGGCTTCCATGAGCTCGAAGGTCATGTCACTTTCGAAGAGTTTATTCGCCGCATGATTCGAAATGACAAATTAATTTTAGGGCAAATTCGCGATAAGTATATCAAAATCGATAAGCAAGATTGACCGATTACGATCCGGCATCGCCATTAATACCCTGCGAGCCTTTGGTCTCACCCTCTGCCAGAATTTTTAATTTTTCCGGCAATACAATCCCTCCCGAGACGACAAATTTCATCATCTGTTCCAACGACATATCAACAAACCGAACTTGATGAAGAGGGACTAAAACTGTAAAACCTGAGGCTGGATTAATGGAAGTGATGATCAAAATACTGGCCAATATTTCACCTGTATGAGGATCATCTATTTGTCCGTTATATAATCCCAATGAATACAGCCCATTACGCGGATATTCGATGAGCACGACCTTCTGTATTACCTTTTTATCACGAGAGGCTAGATGAATGACAATTTGTTTTACGGCCACATAAATAGTTTTGGCTACCGGTATTTTAACAACCAGTCCTTCACCCAACTGGATTAACTTAGTTCCAAAATAATATTTAGTGGATAAACCAACTAAATAGATAAAAATCAAACTCACCAGCAACCCTAATCCCGGAATGTAAATTCGGACATAATTTTCAACCACCGGTGCAATTAAAGAATCAAAAAAACCTATCAGCCATTTTAATACGATAATGGTGATAACCAGTGGAACGACAACAATGATACCCGGAATGAGATTATTTTTTATGTTAGTTTTTAGATTACTTAATAAATTCATAGAATTCTCGAATGTTCAAAAGCAAGAATCTGACATGAAATTTACTATCCATTGATTTTTAGTCTCTGGATAAATTTGGTGTCGGGATATTTCTCAATTAGTGTGAGATAGATCTTAAGGATTACAAAAGTAGAACAGAAACCTACCAAAAAACCAGCCAGCACATCCAGCGGATAATGAACACCAACATAGATTCTGGAAAAACCAACGATTAAGGCGATGAACAAAAAGATGATGCTTCCTTTGCGATAAAAGTAGCTGAACAGAAAGGCTGCCGCTGATATATTACTGGCATGAGAGGAAGGGAAAGAGTATTTGCCTCCACAATGTACCAACAATCGAAGATTTTCATATAAGTGACAGGGCCTGATTCGCCCGATAGACGGCTTAATAATAGCGGAAGCGAGTTGGTCGCTCATGACGATGACAAATATGATTAGCAGGCCAGCGACTCTTCCTTTTCTACCTCCAAAGATCATCAATGCTATCCAGATGATTAATATTGGAATTCGCCAATTGTGAAGATTAGTGATAAAAGGCATGATGATATCAAAAAAAGAATTCGCCAGATTTTGGTTGATAAAAAATAAGAGTTCAGTATCCATAAGAAGAAAAAAAGACACTATTTTTCATCCTCAATTTTATTGAAATTCAATCAGAAAGCGTTTGAATGTAGTTTAAGATTTGTTCTCGATTAAATGGTTTACTTAAAAATCCAATCACTCCGTTTTTTATGGCGGTTTGAATTTCCTCGTCTAACTCAAAGCCAGAGGTTAGCAGTATTTTACACTCGGGATTTATCTGCTGTATTTGTTGGATAACTTGCAGCCCTATACTGTCGGGCAAAAAGTAGTCTACCAGAACCAGGGCAATAAATTGTTTTTGTGATTTATAGATTTCTATTCCTTCTCTGGCATTCGAGGAAAGGATGACTTTATAGCCAGCACTTTCTAACATATCCTTCACCAGAATCCGAATTTGTTCTTCATCTTCAATGATGAGGATGTATTTATCATGTGGTTTTTTCGTTTGACTTTTACTGCTGAGTTCCACCAACTGCATCCCCAGTGGTATTTTTTGGATAACCGGTGAGGTAATCTCTCGTAAGTTCCTTAATATATTAGCAATCCTGAGACTGGACTTTTCGATGAGATTTAGATATTTTTGGATGGCGTGATCAGAGATTCCTTTTTTCTCAAATTCCATTTTAATCATATCAACCCCCGATAAAATAACCGTCAGCGGTTGATTGATTTCATGATTGGCTGTGGTCACGGTAGCAGTAAACGTCATCTGTCGCTCAATTTCTTTCACTCTTTTCTCTAAGTTCACCCGCTCCAGAGCCTTTTTAACTCGAATAAGCAACTCTTCATTATTGATGGGTTTCATCAGATAATCCACAGCACCCAGTCGGAGCGATTCAATGGCCGTCTGAATGGACGCATGGCCTGTTAAAATGATAACAGCAATGTTCGGGTCAAGAGCTCGGGCATTCTGTAAAAACTCAATACCATCCATCTGTTCCATTTTTAAATCGGATATGACCAAATCAACTGGTTGCCGTTTTAGAAATTCCAGGGCCTCTACCCCACTCCGAAAAGAAATCGTCTGATAATTATCTTTTTGTAAAATTTTACTGATTAATAGACCGGAAGCGTAATCATCGTCTACAATCAGTACCTGAACTTTTTCCATATCCTGTTTCCACTTTCAATTATTTAAAAAATACCAGTGTATTAAAAATAAAACAAGTAAAAAAACAGATGTCAATTTTGAATTTGATCATATAATCTTGTTAAATCATAAATAGAATGGACGACAGGTAGAAGAATTATTTCAATAATCAGTCATTTGAAAAAGTAATTAACCAGGGGGGAAATAAAACTACTTTAAGGGAATTTTCAAGGACACAAAAGCTAAGCTGAAAAAAATATTATATTTTTAAAATTCACCACACCATTCATCAGGTGATAAAAATCTGTACCATATAAATCAGATTTGATGAGGCTTGCCTTCTCCTGGACTGTTGAAAACTATTTATAAAAGGCAATTATTTTTTATATTTCACTTCTAACGGCCTGGATAATTCACTTTCCTTATTATCTTTCACAAAACTAACAAAAAATCGTAGATGAATCTCATCAACAGTAGGACTAAAATTATACTTATTTTCTGTCACAGGCTCTTTGGTGATTCGCACCACTTTTGATTTCCCTTCTAACTCCACGTACACATAATATTGGGGATCGGGTACATCTATTTTATCCCAGGCCAAGATTAATTGATCTTCAATTTTAGATACTTTTAAACCAGTAGGGACAGGTAGAAAATACGAAATATTACGGGTTTCGGCAGTGACAATCTCGGATGGATTAAATTTTTTGTCTGGTGCGGTTGATCGGTAAGCTTCCGATTTTGTAGTTTCTTTTTGGAAACTAAAATTGATTTCTGCCTTATGGGTACTTCCCAAAATTCCATAAGGCGAGTAAACATAGTTAATAGCATAATTATCGAGAAACTTGAATCCCAGGCCAACATGGTAACCTGGTCCAATATCATTCTGGAATTGGTACCCGGCTCGAAGTGAAAGACTATTCATCAATTCCACTTCCAGACCCGGATAAAATCGCCATTCTTCTCCTAAGGTTTTAACGCCATCAAAGGCGAAGGTAACCATGTACGCTGATAACTGATAGGCCATTCCCAGGCGATAAGTAAGCGGTAAATGTTCTTTGGCTTTTTCGAAAGAAATCTTTGGACCGAGGTTCTGTATAGATGCTCCAATCGTAAGATAGTCAATAGGAATTTGATATAAGGCGCCAAAATCAAAAGCCACACCACTGGCAGTAATATCGTCAATTCTTTCCTGGAGGTATTTAATCTGCAGACCCATCGAAAAATCAGGATTGATGTTGTATCCAATTCCAATTTGAGGGACAAAATCATACACCCGGAATTTACCAGCAGCCAGGGGTTCACCAGATTGGTCAATATCATATTTTTCTATTTCTGGCAGGTGAAGATAACTCAGGGCAAAAGAAAGCGTCACATTATGAAAACGCGGATAGACGGCCGTTACATTTTCGACCGCTATTTGTTCGTACATTTGACCGTGAAAAAACATAATGTTGGGTCTCATTGCCAGAGCAATATTAGCAGGATTAAAATAAATGCTATTGATATCAGCAGGAATGGCTGTAAAGGCATTACCCATACCCTGGGCGCGGCTCCCGATTGACATCTGTAAAAAATTGAAGGAATTCGTGCCTTGACTAAAGAGCACACTACACAGTATTAACTGGGTTACCACTATTCGTTTTATCAATAAAGTAATCATCGTTGCATTCCTTTAATGATTTTTTATGCAAATCATTTGCCAAAATTGATTCGCTTTTTATCGACAACCAAACCAAATATAGTCAACGATTCCCTAATTAGGTAGAAATTTTTAGGTGATCAACAGGCAAAATCTGTAAAGATATTTCACACTATTTTTTATTAAAATTACTTTAGCAAAACACAAAAGTACCTGATACCGAAAAGCAAAGCGTTTTAAAGAAAAAGCACCTTTTCTGTATCGTACAGGGGTGCTGAAAAATTTTGTTATTTAAATTTTAGTGGAAGAAATGCTAACCATTATAGATTTTTAATTCCGGCAAATAATCAACGATGCCTGAATAAAACATATATTGAAATATATGTTCCAGTGATTCCTGGCCCGCAGGAGGGGGAAAGTATTGGTAATTTTTGCTGAGCAGATCATAATAGATTGTCCAATTCTGGGAATGAGATTGGGCGTATTCTTTAGCGATTGCAGGAAGGTTTTTTAATCCTTCGGTAAGTGACTTTTGCAGGGATAGTAGTTGATCGGCATGAGCAAATGAAGAATGAACACATAGCAGGTTGTGAATTAAAGGCAATTCAGTTCGGAGGCACCATTCTTCACTGAGATCGAGATAGGAATCAATTTGGTTGAATGTCTCAAAAGCCTTTTCACCGGTTAAAAGGATCACCTTTAACTGACTTAACAAATGCTTATCTACAATCTGTGTCGGTAACAATTGCCAGTCGACATCAATCTCGAAGTATTCCCTCAGAATCCAATCAGCGAGAAATTTCTCAAAGTTGTTTTCTTTTTTGAACGGCTCACAATAAACGGTATGAAAGTTCGTCAAACTCCCTTTAAAGAATAGTAAGATATTCCTTCCAAGATTTGGGCTGTGAATGATATAGTCTTTTACCACATAAATATTCCCTTTACTTTTTCCGTAAGCCAAAGGTGTTAATAGAGCCAGATCAGCTTGGTTCATTTCCAGTTTGTTCAAACATTCCATTTCGGGTAATTTCTCGACGGATATTGTTGATTGATTTGACGGATGCCGGAGAGTATAAAGTAACGGCTCACAGATGAGCGAGGATGAGTACACGAAACGAAGCATTTTACTTCTTACCTATCTCTTTGTTAGAAGTCTGGAAGCAGGGTAAAAATAAATAACACTGCGTTCCTTTATTTACTTCGCTCTCAAAATAAATTATGCCATTATTTTCCTGAACTATCTGATAAACGATAGAAAGTCCCAAACCCGTACCATAATTTTTGGTGGTAAAAAATGGATTAAAAATTTGTTGTAAATTTTCCGGCGATATGCCGCTGCCATTATCAGAGATGAGAATCTGGATATAAGGTCGATCTGTAATTTTTTTATAAAACGGTTTTCTTTGAAAAGTCTCATCACTTTTTCGCACTTTTCGGGCCGTCAATTTTATTTCACCCTGCTTATCGATGGCCTCGATACTATTCAATATTAAGTTGAACAACACCTGCTGGATCTGAGCCCCATCAATAAAAATAGCGGGGAGAATCTTTTCATACCATTGGGTAAATGTAATATTATGTTTTTGCATTCTCTGTTTGAGCAAGGATAGGACTTCATTGACCAGTTCTTTCAACTCACAGAACTGGCGATTTGGTTTCGGGGGTTTGGCATAAGAAAACAATGATT
>CAYMXZ010000023.1:0-25298 GCA_964394475.1 uncultured Caldithrix sp.
GCTTGATCCCTGCGGGGACTTGCGACAAAAGATTACGAAGAATGATAAACCGAGAAAGGCAATTACTCCTGCGACAGAAAATTTGCGAGATTTCAATTTCATCATATCCTCATTTTTGTTCACAATTTTAGTGCCAAGCTTTCAGAATCAGCATAAGCAATGACAATTTTTCGAGACAAAGGATAATATACGCATTCATTGCATGAGAGTGATTATTGAAAAACCCTTCCAATATCTTAGTTTAGTTAAAATTCCTTCGAATTCAGCATAGCTTTATTTAATTTTTTTTTTGAACACGTGTCTCTTCCAGTTGTCCCAGAATTCCTGATATGCTGAAGGTAATTTAAAAGGGTAAATTATTATAATGATAACGCTTTCTTATAATTTTAATAAATACGGCAGTAAAACCAGCCTGCCTGTTAAAAAGGTTCAGAGTGAGTTCCACCAGGGCGGTGCTCGACCGAGTCCCTGCTAACTATCTCCGGGCGAAAATTATTCCTCGCACAGTGGGAAAGAAATTAAATTTTACTGCCAGTCACTTTAACCCTAATTCTTTACACATTCGATAATAGTTTGGAGGGGCCAGACCAAGTTTACGGGCGGCTTCGGCATCGGAAACAGAATGAGTTCTCACATATTGAAAATATTTTTTGCGAAACTGCTGCTCCATTTCTTTCAATGACAGGACTTTCTCCATTTGCCAGAGACCGGGTTCAAAAATTTCAGCTGCGAATTTTTCCTGATATCCCAGCGCGTTGGTGACAGCCTTTTCGTCGATCATTCCTTCATTGCGCAACAACAGGCGCTGAATCACATTCTGCAGTTCCCGCACATTTCCCGGCCAGGTGTAGGACTCCAGGAGGCGCAAAGCATTCTTTTTCATTTCTGGAACATCGCGCCCCATCTCACGGCAAAATTTCTGTAGAAAATACTTAATCAGCGGATATATATCCTCAGCATGCTCTTTCAACGGAGGGACGTAGATAGTAAATACATTTAAGCGATAATATAAATCTTCCCGAAAGCGTTTCGCCCGCACTTCTTCCGTTATATTTTTATTCGTGGCGGCGATGATGCGCACATCCACTTTTACTTTTTCGGTGCGTCCAATCCTATCGATCTCCCCTTCCTGAATAAAGCGCAGTAATTTTGACTGAGCCGAGGGAGGCAATTCACTGATTTCATCCAGAAATACGGTTCCATTATGGGCAATTTCCAATAAACCGGGCTTTTTGCTTTGCGCGCCGGTAAATGAACCTTTCTCAAAACCAAACAATTCGCTTTCAATTAATTCCTGCGGCAGACTACCACAATTGATCGGAATAAAATTTTCCAGTTTCCGCTTGCTGCGATAATGAATATGGGTGGCGACTAACTCCTTGCCGGTTCCGGAGCTTCCGTGAATGAGAACGGTGGCATCGGTTTGAGCAGCCCGCTCAATCTCTTCCCGTAAAGTCTGAATAACCTTTGAATCACCAATAATTTCTTTTTCATTCAGAATATGGCGGATATTTTGATAAAGCTTATTTTTTGAATGTTGACGTTCCTTTTCTAAAAAACGTTTTTCAGCAGCATTGAAAAGGCTCAGAATAAAATCAGTCGGTTGATAAATGTACTCCTCAATATCGCCGGGATATTTGGTGCAGTACCACATGGCGCCGGCTTCTAACAGGCGATTAGCAAAATCGAAATCAGTCACATTAATCGTCATTTTCGTAATCACAATAATCTGAACCGTGGAATCGATCTGCTTGATTTTCTGGATCAATCGCTCTCCACTTAATCCACCAGCAATCTGAAAGTCCATGACCACCACGTCCACCTCCGCTGGATCTTTTTCCAATTCCGCAATAGCTGCTTCACCGCTGGAGACAACTTTCTTGATAAGCAGTTTGTCGCGAAACGGTCTGATGGTATTTTGAATACGACGCACATCATACTCTTCGTCTTCAATTAACAAAATTTTTACCGCACGATTGGAAAACATGCTATTCCTCACCTTTGAATTGGAATGGTTATGGTGAATAGACACCCTCCCTCTTCGAGGTTCTAGGCATCAATGTCCCAGCCACAACGCTGTTTGGAGATTTCATAGGCCAGATAACAGCCATAGCCGGAATTGCTGGCATTTTCCTTGGTTGACACATTTTCTAGGAACAATTTTTTAATGCCTTTCTCATTGGGTTGCAACAAATCTGGACGTATTCCTTTTCCATTATCTTTAATCATAATCAGGCCCATCCGGGTGGCGGAATGGTAGCGGGTACTGATAGTAATAGTGACCTCTGGAACCTGGGAATGATCGATGCTATTTTGAATTAACGGCTCGACCACCTCCCATACCACAAACTCATTAATGGGAATCAGAGGCAGATTCTGGTCAAAATCCAATATAAAATGATAGCTATGACTGTTTTCTGTAACACGCATAAAAATATGTTTGACGATGAACTGCAGAACTTCGTTCAAATCGGTCTTAAACAATGGATTTCGAATAGTTTGCAGCGGTGGATCATACCACTTCATATCATAAATAACTCGAGAAATAAAATTGGCATATTTTGTTACCCGGTTCTTCACTTCTTCCGTGTTTTCAGAACTCAACCTTCGCAAGTCTTCTTTAATAAATCCCATGACTTTCTCTGCTTTATGATGAGTATGGTAAATGCGCTTGGTGAACAGGGCTTCCTTCTGGTGATGAATTTCTTCTGTTAAGTGTTTTTCCCGTTCAGAGAATAATTGTTGTAATGCTTCATCTCGTTCTTTGACGGTGTAGGAAGAAATATAGAACATCGCCAGGAATCCCAGCAGAATCAAAGCGGCAAAGATTAATGCCGTTTCATCATAGCTGGAAATGATTTCACTGCTGATGAAGCTGAAGTCTGGAACATTTTTTACATAGACTGCCCCCATGTATTCTCCTCGGGGTACGAAAGGCACAAATACATGAAACGTTTCTCTACCTTCCCGGATGGAATATATTTCCTCCTCCGAACGCAATTTATCTCGCAGTTCTCGATAGTTTTGCACAGCTGGCAGGTGAGCTAACGGTGCAGCTGACGGAGGTACTGTTCCTTTGAAGAAATAGTCGAACAGTTGTCGTCCATCATCAATGGCGAAAATTTTATCACCCTGAGACACCAGAATGCAAATATCTCTGACGCTTTCCTGCAATAATGGTTGGTTTAAGATAATATTGAAAGCCTGAACAATATCTTCAACAGTCGCCGGATCAACCAGATTTTTTCCACTGCTGGTTTCTAATAATAATTCCAGAGAGGTAGCTGACAAATTCGCCAGGCGTTCCGCTGAATCCTGCTGATACCAATCCTGGGTATTGAGTACCAGATTTTGAATCGAACCTTTGTGAATAAATGAAACCAGAATTTGAAAAAATACCAATATGACCAGTACCACCAAAAGATGTTTAAACTCAAAGTGATACTTCTTAAATTTTTCAAAAAGGGAGAACTTACTTTTCTTCATAAGATACCTTCATCATAGACTATTTATTTCCAAGATCAATTTGAATTCACTTTACAGGGATTGGGTGCAGAAAACCAATATATTTTCCCTTATTTAAAAACTGAATTTTAACCATCGTTTCAAAAAAACATTAACGGTATCCATTCTGAATAGAAAAACTTTAGATACCTCTCATTAAAATCATAACAATAACTTTCAAATTTTCAGGATGACTTTTTATCATAAAAAATCACCTCATTATTCTCATCGTTTTTTTATTCAAAAACAAACCGATCAGAGTGAATGAGCTGGGTTATTTTGTTCAGGGCTTCTTCCGGAGAAAGTTCTTTCTTGATGCTAAGATGAACATAATGGGAAATGATATCAGAAAGTTTGGTATAGTCAGTTCGGTAGGGACGGTGTACTCCGCGCTGGAGAAGTTCACGATAGTAAGCTAATTCAGGATGAGCGTGCATAAACGTGCTGTCCTGATACACCTGCAGGTTTATCGGAATATATCCTCCATTGCTATATAAAATCTTCTGTGATTCAGGTTGAAGCGCATACTGGATAAATTTGAGGGCCGCCCATTTATGATTTGAATATTTAGAGATCATCAGATTCCAGCCTCCATAAACGGAGAGGGGTTTTGACCCTTGCAGGTGAGGTAAAGCCGCCATTTCAAAAAATCTAAATTTAGTTGTATCACCCACTACTTGTGGATACTGTTGCAGAAATCCCGGCCACCCTCTCAGAAAAACGGCATCATTTTCCACCCCATACAGATAACTTTGGTACTCATCAAAATTGACCACCACGGCGGGCGTCAGCCGGTAAGTATGTACCAAATCTACCAGCAAATTCAAAGCCTTACGGGCTTCCGGGGTATCCAGGCGAATTCCATCCTTGTTGAATAAATTTTCATTCTGAGAAATCAATAACTCGATAAAACTACAAATCAACCCTTCATAACTTTTGGCAGCAAAAAGGTAAAAATTCTGGGTGGTCGAAAAATAATCTTTCTTTAACTGGATCAATTCTTCCCAGCTAATTGAATTCTTTAACTTCTGTACTAACTGCTCATAACCGGGAAGCGACTGCAGCAAATCGCGGCGATAATACATCATCCCGATATCAATATACAACGGTAGGGCAACCAGTTGATCGTCATAATAACAGGACTGTAGGGCTTCCGGAAGAATATTTTCACGCTCTGAGGTATTGATGTACACATGAAGAGGTTCGCTCCATTTGGCAAAGCGCGGTACCCAGATCAAATCCACCGCAAACACATCGATCAAGTCGCTTTTGCTGCGCAGCGAACGCGTCAACAGTTCCTTTCGCTCATTGGTACTGAATTTCGAAAAAGGGAGATTGATGGGAATCACCTCAATTTTTCCACGGTAAGTCTCATTGAATTGTCTGATCAGTGCTTCATGGGCAAGGGAAATATTATCGGCAAAATAAATCTGGGTGACCTTCTTGGCAGGTTGGTTTGATTTCCCAACAAATAAATCAATCGCAATGATCAAGAAAATTCCAACTACAATCGCTCCACTTAACAGAGCGATATTTTTTATCTTCTTTTTTGGGAGAAATTCAAAAGCCATTTTCTTCTCATTTATAAATTCTAATGGAAAAATAATCAAAAGCAAAGAAAGACTCAAGAGAGATAAAGTAATTTCTCAATCCGGTTCAACGGCAGAGATCCAATGATACATCATTAATCATTATACGGGTCGGAATGGCTTTACTTCTCAGGAGAGCATTTAGGGCTTATTGGAATCACCTGTATTCATCTTTAGTATGGTCATTTGAATTTGCTATCATCAGATTCATACTTTTAGATTGCCAGGTATCGGGTTATTAAAAAATTGTCCTCCGGGATCCAGTGATAAAATTATCTTAAGATGGCATCCATCACGGCTGTGGTGCGTATTGCACTTTCACCAGTACTGGGACACTCACCCTGCCCGCGAAGTGCATCTACGACTGTCTGGATGAATGGTTGTTGAACGTGTTCCGGCCAGGGCAAAATGAATTCCTGCTGGCCTTGATCCGACACCATTCTCACTGCTGATGGATCGAAACAAGAAAAAGAAATTGTTCCGGAACCGCCAATGATTTCTATTCGATCTATTTGGTTGGATTTCGAAACGGTGAAACACCATAATCCATTTCCCAGAATCCCGTTATGAAAGCAGAAGCGGGCAGAAACGGCATCTTCTGCCGGATAGAGACCGGCCTGGTTGGCTTTATGACCGGAGGCTTCGGCGATGGGCCCCAATAAATAATCCAGAAGATCCAGCTGATGGGAAGCCAGATCGACGAAATATCCACCACCGGCAATCTCTGGAATCACCCGCCAGGGAAGGGCTTCCTTATTTAAATCTTCGGGTCGAGGCCGAAGCAGGAGCGTTATCGTCACTGCTCGCACTTCTCCGATCATTTTAGAATCCAGGAGCTCCTTCACTTTTAAAAATTTTGGCAAACGCCGACGATAATAAGCCACGAATAATGGCACCCGGGCTTTCCGACAGGCCTCAATCATCTGTTCGCATTCCTGCCGATGACGCTCCATGGGCTTTTCCACATAGACTGCCTTACCAACCTCCGCGACCTTCAATGTATAATAGAGGTGAGAATCCGGTGGAGTCGCAATGTAAATGGCATTGATCTCTGGATCCTGGATAAGATCATCCGGATGACTGTACCACCTGGGAATTTGATGCCGCCGGGCATAGTCTTCCGCTCTGGCCGGGGTCCGACTGGTCACCGCCACCAGACGTGAACCTTCAATTTTGTTGAAAGCCGGTCCACTCTTCATCTCGGTCACATTCCCACAACCGATCATCCCCCAGCGTACTTCATGCAAAACGGCCATGTTTCCTCAATCTCTCGATAATCGACGATTGACAATATTAGTAAAAATAGACCCAAAGGTGTACTGCAAAGTAAAGAAAGCAGAATAGTTGAAAGTGGTAGATAGTTGTTTACGCTTCAATAGAATTTCTTCCAGGGTCGCTTCGCCTTTCGCCAGATAGATTTGATCATGAATGCTTTCAATTTCGGTGTTTAATACCAGCGAAAAACCTCGAATTAAACGCAACGAAAAATGGGTATCCAGCAAAATCCGATTTTTCGAAAAATCCTGTATATAGTGCGATCCTTCTAACTGGAAGTACACTTCTCCCCAGGGCTGAATCATTTCCCATTGCAAAGCAAGAGACTCATAAAATCGGTTTTCATCGAATTTATTAAATAGAGTTTCCTCGATATAATGAAACGAGCGGATTCCAAAATGATAAGCGATCGCCAGAATTCGCTGAGAAGATTCCTTCCATGGGAATATGTTGTACTGCACGGCTGACGATAAATTCATGCCTAAATCGATATTGCGGTAAGTGGTAGCATACACCTCGCTGAATATTCCGGCCGACCAGTGATTGGTTAAACTTTTTACGAGTTGAGTTTCCAATTCTTTTTCTTCCAATATACTTTTGATCTCTTCTGAATCATCCTCATTAAAGTTTTCCTCCTCATATTCATAATCCAGATTCATCCTAATCCGCCATTGCTCCGTTATTCGGTTCACCCGAATATTGCTATTTATTTTAAAAGAATTTCGTTGCTCCTCTGCCTCTATCCCGCCACCAACTCCTAATCGAAAAATCCAGTGATCCCAGTGATCGTCCAGCTTCGTGGAGGCTGAACCTCTGGTGGGCCGGCTGAATCTGATATCAATAGCCGGCGCTAAAGCCGTCTGGGAAAGATAAGGCATCAAACCCATTTTTATGACCTGGGTCAATCCTTTCCGTTGTTGGTCTTCACTCTCCGAGACAATAGAATGGTAAAAAAGGGTATGTTCCAATCCGCTGTACTCTTCACGGCCGATGAAACGTACACTGAATTTATGACCACCAGCCGCCGTATGTTCAGCGGAGATAATTATCTGTACCTGTGACACATAAGGATCGCGAACAAAATCCACAAACAAAATATTCTGCACCAAATATTGATAATCACAGTAATCGCAATCGAGGTATACTCGCAACATTTCCGTGTGAGTCGCTAAGTGATCGGGGGACTGAGCAATAGTCGATGGGATAAAAAAGAAAATGAAGAGCAGGGTAATGAACCAAATCCACATTTTCATACAGGAACTCCTTAAATACCGGAGGTATAGAAATCAATTGAAGCAAGATTCAATTCTGATTTTTAAAAAAGGATGATCCATAAATTCATTCGTTGAGTTTCTCGTTATTTCTATTCAGCCATTGTAAGGTCAAAATTTATCGTCCAATGAAACCAGATCATTTTCCAGCAACCCATTGAATGGCCTGCTGTAATAGTTTCCGATAGTTGGAATCACCAAAAATCTGTGGTCCATGACCGGGTTGAATATAGACAATGCGAGAATTTCGGTACTCATTTGTCCAGGCGACAAACCGATTGCTTTCGGGATGATTGGTTTGTAAAAGTGGCTGGACGGTTGGTTGGATAGCAAAATTTCCATAGACTTCATCGAAAACCTGAAAATCTTTTAAACCCCGGGTAATCGGATGATTTTTATTGACGATCTGTAAGGAAAAATCCACATCTTCATGATAGGTGGACGGCGAATTATTCTGAGTGCTATCCAGAAAATAGCGACCACCAATGATTTTCTCAAATTCCGGCCAATTCTGATAGGCGACCAGTGAATGATGAAGGAAAATCATTCCTTTCCCCTGTTCCAATAATTTCAAAAAAGTAACCTGGCGATCCTCAAAAATCTGCCGAGTCATATGATAAAATACCAGCACCCCAATATCATTTTTATCGGCATAAGAAAAAGGATCAACTGTTCCGGAATCTTCCATCACCGTATAAGAAATTTCCGGAAACGAATTGAACATCTCAAAAAATGGCGCTTCCTCAAAATCATGTCCACCAGTAATGATCAACAGCGGAATTTTGGAATGCGGCGAATGACAATTCATCATATTCATAGACAGCAGAAAATATAATAATCCCCATACAACACTTCCAATGTTCCAACCTGAGATTTTTTTCATCATTTTTTTTGTCGTTATTTTATTTCAGCGTGTTCTCAATCAATGGCTTCCGCAGGTAGTGGAAACGAAACCGAATCATGGGTGGCAAGCCTCAGCCGGTCGAATGGAGAGCATCCATTTTTAAATATTTTCAGCAGATTCGGTTTTAAGACTTTGAACCTTATTGCTTATACTTTTCAAACTGCGACTGGCCTGGATGACCAATAAAATAGCTACCATAAACAATAAAAGCGAAAGCAGGGTGAGTGAAATATTTTTTGCCGTCATATTTTTATAGATCAGAATGACCAAAGCAGTAAGGGTAACGGAAAACATAAAATACATGGGATAACGAACCAGGCGATTATCTTTACCAATTTCAGCTAACCAGACTGTAATGGCCAATAAAGCGATAGAGGCCAATAATTGATTGGCGGAACCGAACAGCGGCCAGAGGGTATCACCGCTCCCGGTGAAAATCAGAGCCGCGGCAAACAACACGGTAATCAGGGTAGCCAGATACCGATTGCGGCTCAACAGATTAAACTTATTTTCCGTTTCAAAAAATTCCTGAAAAGCAAATCTGGCCAGACGGGTGGCGGTATCCAGACTGGTCAAAGCAAAAGCTGAAATCGCCAGCGCGGCAAAAGTCACCCCGATATTTTCCGGTATCCCAATGGTAGAAACAAACTTTCCAATCCCTCTGGAAAAAATACCAATCGGTCCTCCTCCTGCCCCTTCAATCGCCTGCAAATAATCGCTCTGCAACAAAGTGATAGCTGTGATTAAAGCCACCACCGCCAGCACTCCTTCGATAAGCATGGCGCCATACGCCACTGGTTTGGCATCCGTCTCGCGGTTCAATTGTTTGGCGGTTGTTCCGGAGGAGACCAGAGAATGAAACCCGGAAATGGCACCACAGGCGACCGTAACAAATAACAAAGGGAATAGAGTTCCCAGGTTGGTTTCAAACTGAGTGATGGCAGGCAGTTGTATGGTGGGATTGGCAGCAAAAATTCCAATTATACCTGCTATCACAACAAAGTATAGAAGAAAAGAGTTCAGGTAATCGCGCGGTTGTAAAAGGATCCAGACTGGCGTTACCGAGGCAATGATGATATAGATTAAGAGGATGAACACCCAGAAATCGTAGGAAAATTTCAAAGGAAAGATAGTCCCCAAATAGATCGCTGAAAATACCAGCAAAACACCCACTGCTGAAGAAATGAAAAGATTGGCTTTCAGGCGGTAGATGCTGAATCCAAAAAAAACTGCCAGCAAAATAAACAAAATTGAGGCGGTGGAGGTGGAAGGTTCTTTTACAAAAACACTGGCCACCGCTTTGGTAAATACCGCAATGACCAATATCAGCACTGACCAGGCAAAGACCAGAAATAGTTTCTTACCGGCTCGCCCGATGTGATCTTCAATCACTTCCCCAATAGACTTTCCCCCATGGCGGATCGAGGCGATCAGCGAGGAAAAATCGTGCGTACCACCAACGAAAATACTTCCCAGAACAATCCAGAGTAAAACCGGCACCCAGCCAAAAATGGCAGCATAGATAGGACCCAGGATTGGACCGGCTCCAGCGATAGAAGCAAAATGATGTCCGAGCAAAACTGGTGATTTGGCAGGAACAAAATCAATCCCATCCGTTCTGGTATGTGCAGGAGTAGGCCGCGACTCATCCACTCCAAACTTTTTCACTAAATAACGACCATACCAGACATAACCCATCAGAAACACTATCATGCTGAGAGCTAATAACAAGATCGCTGGCATAGGCATTCCTCTTCTTATATAACCAGATATATCCTCATAAAAGTTTTTACATTCATTCAGGTTCTGAGTAATATCGAAAACATGAAACAGAAAATAATTCTCTCATAGAAAAAATACAAAAAGTAACCTCCGACTTCAATAAATCTTTAGAAAGATAATGGAAGAATTTATGTAACAGGTGAGTAAAAAATATCATTGATTTTTCAAAGTTCGTGATGTTGGGAAAAGAGAGAGCGCTGAACTGTCCGACATTGCTACTACTATTCCATAAATTAATAACTGCTGACAAATTTTCTGACTAATTCAAAGGTGTGTGTAGAGGTATATATTCATAGGGTTGCAATTCACCACTGATATAGACATTCCTCATTATCAGGTTAGTGTAAAGCGCTAATAAATTCCCTTTCTATCTCGATAGCACTCATAACTGACCTGATAAAATATCACATTAGATATTATAGGTTCCGGACGCCGTCTTTCCGCCTCTACCGGTCCAATTGGTATGGAAAAATTCACCCCGTGGCTTATCCACTCGCTCATAGGTGTGGGCGCCAAAATAATCGCGTTGGGCCTGCAGCAAATTGGCCGAAAGTCGGGCACTGCGATACCCGTCATAATAACTTATCGCACTGGAGAACGCCGGAACCGGAATTCCCCGGGTAACCGCCGTTGCCACCACCTGCCGCCAGGCCGTCTGACTTCTTTCAATAGCTGATCTAAAATAATCGTCCAGCAGTAGATTGGCCAGATCAGGTTTTTTATTGAAAGCTTCTTTTATTTTCCCCAGAAATTGAGCCCGGATAATACAGCCTTCGCGCCACATTAAAGCGATCTCTCCATACTTCAAATTCCAGCCATAGACTTTGGCCGCTTCCCGCATTAGCTGAAATCCCTGCGCATAGGAACATATCTTCGAAGCATATAAGGCCTGGCGAATCATCTCTATAAATTCTTTCTTCTTCCCAGTAAATTTTCCCGCCGGCCCTTGCAGCACCTGAGAGGCCGCGACTCTTTCTTCTTTTATGGCGCTCATCGCCCGAGCCAGCACTGCTTCTACCACGGTGGGAGCCGGCACTCCCAGATCCAGGGCTTCCTGACTAGTCCAGCGCCCGGTGCCTTTCTGACCAGCCGTATCTAAAATCACATCCAGCATGGGTTTACCGGTTTCCTCATCCATTTTCCCCATTATATCAGCCGTGATTGAAATCAGATAACTGTCCAGTTCACCCTTATTCCACTCCTGAAAAATTGGTTGCATCTGGGGAGGCGTTAATCCCAGAACATTCTGCATAATAGCATACGATTCAGCGATCATCTGCATATCCCCATATTCAATGCCATTATGAACCATCTTTACAAAATGTCCAGCTCCGCCACTACCCACCCATTCGCAGCAGGGCGAACCATCGGCGACTTTGGCAGCGATGCTCTGAAAAATAGGTTTGAGGTGCGGCCAGGCTCTTTCCGAACCTCCCGGCATAATCGAGGGACCACGCAAAGCTCCTTCTTCACCACCTGATACACCTGCTCCGATGAATAATAATCCCTTACTTTCAATATACTGTGTACGGCGGATGGTGTCCTTAAAATAACTGTTTCCTCCGTCAATTAAAATGTCACCTTCTTCCAGCAAGGGGATCAACTGGTCGATCAGTTCATCCACGGCTCTCCCGGCTTTCACCATCATCATTATCTTCCGCGGACGTTTTAAACTATGAACTAATTCCTGCAGACTATAGGTACCTTTAATTCTTTTTCCCTTTGCCCGTCCGTTTATGAAGTCATCTACTTTGCTGGTAGTGCGATTGAAAACCGCCACGGAAAAACCATGGCTTTCCATATTGAGAATCAAATTTTCTCCCATTACCGCCAATCCGATTAAACCGATATCATATAATTCCATAAAAAATTCTCCTTCACCCTGTTTCATTTTTTATGATTATAACCGTAGCTCCGCAAAATTATGTTAAAATTCCATCCCAAAGAATAGGATTTTTGAATAATAACCTAATGCCTACATGACGGATTAAACCTTTCTATACACCAACCTATTCCCTTCCCCTGTCGGCAGGACAATGGTGAGGGATAGAGTACATCGAACATCGGATAATAAATTTGCATAAAATCAATTGGCATGAAAGTAATTCTAAATTAGTGATTGACTTTTTAAAATACATTTTAAAATGTTAGATTTATCCTGCTTGCTGTAAAAATGATAATTACCTCCCGAAATTTAGAAGCTATGGGTAGAATCATTTTTATTTATAAAATTTTTCTTTCACCGCCCATAAATATAATGCAAGATTGGAAAAAAAATTAATTCTCCAGCTCTCAGGGCGTTCTTTCCCTCCTGCAATTTAATCGGATGCTATTTCTGAAGCATTTCCGATAAATTCTCGAATTTAAAATTTACCGCTTTATTTCCGGCCCGGATAATCCACCTGGATAATAGGCAAGCCGTTTAAGAATTCTTGTGCTGTACATCAAAGCAGCTGGCACACTGGACCATCAATTATATCTTTAATCCTCTCCATTCCATAGAACTCCGCTAAAAAATGGCTTTTATAAATGGATTCCTATCCGCCGATCCCGGCCAGAATATTTTTATGATAATTCGCCATACCAATCACTTCATGCAGAACTACCTGACCTATCCTAATAATAACACTGGATCAATTCCCTTTTCTCTTTTTCCTTTTAATACAAAATGATAAATTATGAAAAATGAAGATAATGTTTAAAATATGATGAAGGTAATTGATAAGATAAAAGGAGTGAATTCTTTCAAACTGCATTTAATAATACATCAGTTAAATAATTTTCATCGATGGCAATCGTAAAAATTTTGGAGAACCTGAACCGAATAAACGGCTGTTTCGCTTCATCATTCACTAATATTTGATTGATTAAAACTGATTGAGAAAAATGAAAGAACCCGTGAACAAAAATATTTACTGGAACGCCGGGAATATCAACCGAGCACAGCGCGAAAAATTATTGGGTCAACGGGGCGTCTGTTTGTGGCTTACCGGTTTACCCGCCAGCGGAAAATCTTCTATTGCCCGGGAGATTGAAAAAATGCTATTTGAAAGGAATATTCTCAGCTATGTGCTGGACGGCGATAATATCCGCCACGGTCTGAACAGTGATTTGGGATTTTCCGCCGACGATCGAAGCGAAAACATCCGCCGCATTGGAGAAGTGGCCAAACTATTCGTGGATGCTGGTCTGGTGATCATCACGGCCTTCATCTCCCCTTATCGCCGCGACCGACAGCGGGTGCGAGATCTGCTGGAAAAGCGAGATTTCATCGAAATTTATGTAAAAGCCAGACTCGAAACCTGTGAACAGCGGGATGCAAAAGGATTGTATAAAAAAGCCCGCCGCGGTGAAATTACAGAATTTACCGGTATCTCCGCCCCCTATGAAGAACCTGAAAATCCAGAACTTATTCTGGATACTGATCAAACGACCCATATAGCCGATCATGCAAAAACTGTGGTGGATTATTTAGAAAAGCATGGATATATAACCTGAAAAAATTCTATTAAATTTCACCGTTATCAATTACTTAAACAAGTATATATTCTAACATGCAGAGATGAAAACGATCTGCGAATTTATTGAACGCTTGTTGAATCATCACAGAGGTTTATAGTTAAATCATGATTGACCTGCAAATTCACAGTTATTATTCGGATGGAAGCTCATCACCGCGAGAATTAGTATTGGAAGCTAAACGCCTACCGCTCACCGCCATTGCTTTAACCGATCACGATACGGTGGACGGAATTCCAGAATTTTTAGAGGCTGGCTCTGAATTTAAATTAAACACTATTGCCGGCGTAGAAATCAGCACTGACGCCGATATACCACCGAATGGTTCCCTGCATTTGTTGGGACTTTTTATCGATCACCATCAGCCAGAGTTAAAAGCTCAACTGGATTTTCTGCGACAGCATCGTCATCAGCGAGCAGAAAAGATACTTGAAAAACTGAAAGAATTTGGGATAGAAATATCTAGAGAAGAACTGCTGCAGGAAGCCGGCTTCGGATCAATTGGTCGTCCGCATATCGCCAGTCTGTTAAAAAAGAAAAAAGTGGTTTCATCCCTTCAGGCTGCTTTTGATCAATATCTGGCGAAAGGCAAACCGGCTTTTGTGGAAAAGGTGAAATTACCGGAAGAGCACGCCATTCAGTTAATCAAGCGGGCAGGCGGTTTGGCCATCCTGGCCCATCCACACCTGATGAACTATCCAACCTTCCTGGAACTGGAAAAGAAAGTTGTTTCTTTGAAAGAAATGGGATTAGATGGATTAGAAGCCTATTACTCTGGAATGTCTAAATCATTTACCAGCAAACTCCTGGAGCTGGGCAAAAAATTAGATCTACTGATTTCGGGGGGATCTGATTATCATGGAAAAAATAAGAGTGGAATCTGGATGGGAACCGGCTCAGGAAATTTACACATTCCTGATTCGGTCTATTACCATTTGAAAGAAAGGTGGGAGAAAAATAAAGGTAGGTCTGGAACCTGAAGATGAAAAAATTTTTTTATAACTATTTTTTTAATGAAAAAGTGCCCATGAGCATATCTCATGGAAGCGAACAAATTCAGGATTTATATAATACTTCCGGAATTTTTAGTTGACATTTATCAGCGAATTTATAACGATCGAAACATATACCGAACTCATTTGCCAATAAATGTAAGAGGAAAAGACACGATATGATCACACCGCATGGAGGAACCTTAATCAATTGCTATGTTGACGAAAATAAGCGACAAGAATGGATTGAAAAATCCAGAGACCTCCCCAAAATTATACTGGATGATAACAACATTTCCGATCTGGAGATGATTGCCAACGGCGCAATGAGTCCCTTAACTGGATTTATGAACCAAAAAGATTATCAGTCGGTGGTTTCCTCCCTGCATTTAGCCAATGGATTAGTCTGGACCTTACCGATTACTTTAGCCGTCAAGAAAGATATGTATCAAAAAATAAAAAAAGCCGAGCAGATCGGCCTATACGATCATAAAAATAATCTGTTGGCTGTTCTTCACCTTGAGGATCTCTATCGCTATAAAAAAGAAGAAGAAGCCCGACAGGTTTTCCGAACCGAAGATTTACATCATCCCGGTGTGGCATACCTCTTTCAACAGGGTGAGTATTATGTGGGTGGCTCAATCAGTATGATCAATCCGCCGATCCACAACGATTTTCTAAAATATAGACTGGATCCCGTTCACACCCGACGGGCCTTTCAGGAGCGAGGCTGGGAAACCATCGTCGCTTTTCAGACGCGCAATCCCATTCATCGCGCCCATGAATATTTGCAGAAATGCGCTCTGGAGATAGTGGATGGATTGCTGATTCATCCGTTGGTAGGTCGAACGAAAACCGATGATATTTCAGCGGAGATTCGTATGAAGAGCTATGAGATTTTGCTGGAAAAATATTATCCGCCACAGCGGGTGATGTTGGCGGTATTTCCAGCCGCCATGCGTTACGCCGGGCCGCGGGAGGCGATCTTTCATGCCATTGTGCGAAAAAATTACGGCTGTACTCATATCATTATCGGCCGTGACCATGCCGGAGTGAGCAATTACTATGGCAGCTATGATGCTCAGCATATTTTTAGAGAGTTCAGTGCAAAAGAGCTGGAAATTACTCCCCTCTTTTTTGAGCACGCCTTTTATTGTCGAATATGTGGGAACATGGCCAGCTCCAAAACCTGTCCGCATGATGAAACCGCCCATGTGGTTTTGAGCGGAACCAAAGTGCGACACATGCTGCAGGAAGGCAAAAGGCTACCGGCCGAATTCACCAGACCGGAGGTCGCAGAGATTTTAGCTCAGGATATAAAGACAAAAAAGTCCAAAAATTCCATGAATTGAGACGTAAAGAAAACGGTTCACGAAACAAATTAATTTTGCATCTTTATTCTGATTCATGTCCATTCGTGTAATTCGTAAACTGGTTCCGTTGTACAAAAATCAAACTCTTTTACTTTCCCTGAATGTAATCATCCAACAAAAACTACTTCTCGGCATCTCCCCGAATCCCTGTTAGCAGATTTACCCTCAATAAACATGATGACCCTTAACAATCCACGATTAAAATCTTTCTTGAAGAATCTGTAGAAAAGGGATTGAATCACTCACTTGAAAAATAGCAGGATGTAAACTCTAACGAGAAACGTTATACCGTTATACCGTTATACCGTTATAACGGTATAACGGTATAACGGTCTCTCTTCCCTTTCCTTATGCGCCATACTTCTTCAGCCTACCGGCATTCGCCATCGCAATCAGAATAATATTCTTCATCGGCATACGTCCCAGGTAACCGCGGATACAGTCTCGCTCTCCGAATCTTTCCACTTCATCCGCCCGGGCGTATCCTTTATTCGACCACAGCAGCGCCGGCACCGGATGCCAGCTGTGCGATTTAAGCAAGGCGGGGGTGGAATGGTCGCCAGTGATCACCAGCACGTCCGGATTCAGTTCTCGCAGTTTCGCCGACCATTGATCCACCGACTCAATAACCTTCACTTTATTTTCGAAATTGCCATCCTCACCATAGCTATCCGTTTTCTTAAAGTGAATGAAAAAGAAATCATATTTTTCATAATTCTCTTTAAGTTGCTGGTACATTTCGTCAAAATCCTTCGGTACCGGCAGAACTGTCATCCCTACCAGTCGAGCCAGTCCCCGGTACATCGGATACTGAGCAATGGCCACCGAACGCAGGCCATAGCGTTCTTCCATACCGGGAAATACCTCATGCTTGGCAAATCCCCGGGCTAAGATAAAATTGGCAGGATGATCATCCTTCAACACTTCTTTCACCTGTTTTAAAAACTCCGCCACATACTTCGCCGTTTTCTGAGATGCTTCATCTTCACCTTTGGGATCAAAGGGTTTTTTACCGGTTTCCTGGGGATCGGTGTCGTTTACCTTTCCTCCAAGGCCATCGCCTCGCAGCACAAACACCGCCCGGTGTTCTGATTCGGTCTGTACAAAATATTCCACTCCGCCTGATAGTTTGACATTCTTGCGGATTTTCTCACACAGCTTTTGATTCACTTCACTCGAGATTCGGCCGGCCCGTCGATCGGTTACCTTACCTTCTTTATCGATAGTGCAAAAATTCAGGCGGGCCGCCACATCCCGACCCGTCAACTCAAAATCCACTCCCAGGGCAGATAGTACTCCCCGACCGATGTTATAATCCACCGGTTCATAACCGAACAGTGCCAGATGAGCGGGACCGCTTCCTGGTGTAAATCCAGGATAAATGGGATCCAGCAAACCGCAGATTCCCTCCTTTGCATAGCGGTCAAAATTCGGTGTGCGCGCGGCTTCCAGCTCAGTTTTATCTCCACCTGGCATGGGCAGACCACCCAGACCATCCATAATCAAAAAGATAATTTTCGAAGTATTTTTAATGATCAAATCTTTCCAGATCTCCGCATTCATCATGATTTATTTCTCCTTTCGTTTACCATTCATAAAATTACATTCCTGTTTGTTGTTGAACAACGCAAAATTACTTTTTTAGATAGGTCTTCCTTCTCTCCTATTGGACTTCTGGTGAGTATAACACCAATCATTATAAGCAAAATTTACTGACAATTCATGTAATTCGTGGACTGATGATGAGTTTAATTAACCAGTGTTTTTCTAAAAAAATTTTCGAAACCCTATTTGCATTTTTTGGTAAAATTTTATTGAATGTTTACTTAAATTATGATGAGACAAAAACAAAAAAGGAAGATCAATGAGCAATAAAGAAATAGAATCAAAAATCAGAAAATTACCCGATTCTTTGATTACACAGGTATTAGAGTATATCGATTTTTTAATTTCAAAACAGGCTCCCCAAAAAAATGGAAAGAAAAAGTTTAAATTTGATTGGGAAGGCTCTTTATCACATTTAAAGAAAAATTTTACATCTATCGACTTACAACATAAAGTATCAGAATGGCGATAAAATATCTTATTGACACTAATATCTTCTTAGAGATTTTACTCAAACAAGAGAAAAGTGATCTATGCAAAGCTTTTTTAGACAATAAAATTGGATTGCTTCACATTTCTGATTTTTCATTACACTCCATTGGAATAATTCTTTTTAAATACAGTAAAACCAAAATATTTCATAAATTTTTAATTGATATAATTTCTAAAATTGATTTAATTTCACTTCCAAAAATTTACTACGAGAGTATAATTAGATTTAAAACGGACTATACCCTGGACTTTGACGATGCATATCACTGTAGTCTTTCTAAACATTTCCAATTAACTATTATTACCATGGATAAAGATTTTAAAAAAGTAAAAAATCTCCCCATTGAATTTTTATAGAAATGCATTCATTTTAAAAATATTTATATAGTACTTCGTGGATATTTCAGAAATATATGATTTATGATTTAGCTCCTAAAAATTTGAAGGTCATACCAATATTCACAGCGAATTGAGTACATGCAAAATATAGAAGTCATTTTATCTAAACCTTAAATTGAATGAGGAGTATTATCGTACCTATCCATTGATAATTTGTTTTGGCAGTCATTTGACTCTAAACCCAACCCCTTTCCCTACTGGTAAGGAAAGGGGTAAAGGGATAGGGTACACGATAATAAGACATGTCAGGTAAATTTTTTATTTTTTATAAAAATCAGTTTGTACATATTCAATTTTCATAACATCTTTTCGGAGCGAAAGCAATAATCATATAGAAATAAATTAGAACTGAATGTATTGATTATGCATTTTTAACATTTATTAGATTTTTCTTTTCTTACAACTTTTTTATCCTTTTCCCTTTCGTCTCTTTTCTTTTATTTTTAATTTCAATTTGTTTTAACGAAGATATTTTCATGAATCGCAAATTTATCGAATTAATTATTTTTCTTATCATTATTGGTTTCTGGTTGAGTCTAATTATTATTGGAGCCAGGTATCAATTCAATGTTCCTTCGCTTCCAAATGAAAAATTCCAGGTATTCATAGAAGAGCAGCATCCCATTATCATCGATTTGCGCGAATCCAACGAATTAGCTAAAGATCCGCTGAATTATCAACCGCTCATTCATCTGCCATTCTTATTCATTGAAAAGCATTTGACGCAAATCGAGATTCCCCAGAACTATCCAGTACTATTTGTCTGTTCTGATGGAAATCGCGCCCGATTGGTTGCTTCCCTCCTCTACAAACGCGGCTATCAGGGACATTACTTACAGGCGGGGTTAAATAGAGGGAGGAATGAAAAAATTCGATAAATATTTTCTTTTATTGTTACAAATTTAATTCAATAAAGAATAGGAGTATTGACTATTAAACAATTTATTGATCAGAATGAATTACAATAAAAATATTGACCATATAAGTTATGAATTAAAAATACTTTTATTTCTGTCTTAAAATGATTAAATGTAAAACCAATAAAAAAATCTTTTCATTTTATTAGAAGATCTTCTCATTAAAAATTAATGTCCACTGCGTAAATACTCAATAGTAGTAGGATTTTTCGGATTTTCAAAAACTTCCTGTGGTGTTCCTTTTTCAATAACTTCTCCAAAATACATAAAAACTATATAATCTGCTAATCTCTTGGCTTGTCTCAATATATGAGTAACTAATATGATCGTATAATTTTTTTTAAGTTCCAGAAACTTTTCTTCAATTCGAGCACTGGAAATAGGATCCAATGCTGAGGTAGGTTCATCGGCTAAAATGATTTCTGGATCAACGGCTAATCCTCTTGCGAGGCATAATCTTTGTTGTTGTCCAATAGATAGCCGTGAAGCGGGCGACTTCAAGCGATCTTTTACTTCTTCCCATAAACCTACTTGTTTAAGATAATATTCAACTTTTTGTTCTATAAGGCTTCTTTTCTTTATTCCCTGGATTTTTATTCCATATGCTACATTATCAAAAACCGACATCGGTAAAGGATAGGGTCGCTGAGAGAGAAGACCCATCTTTTGTCTGATCCAGGTAAATCCATTCTTGCGATGAATAATTTCTTCATTTTTAAAATAGATCTCACCTGTTACTTTTAAACCATCCTGTAGATCTATTAAACGATTAAAGCACTTTAAAAGAGTTGTTTTCCCACACCCCGAAGGACCTAAAATTACGGTAATTTTATGTCGGGGGATTTTCAGATGCACATTTTTTAAAATCGTTTCCTGATTATGACAAACATTTAAATCTACAATTCTTAATATTTCATCGTTCATGATATGATGTATTCCTTGAATTTCTTGGTCAATACTCTGGTAAGTATACTGATGATTAGAATGATTAATGTCAAAATTACGGCTGATGCATAGGCTCGCTCTCGTACTTCGGGTATGGGTGAACTCAACTGAAAAAAAATTGCCAGAGGTAAAGTAGCAGTAGGCTGCAAAATGGACTGTGGAATATAATCGGTATACCCAGCAGTGAATAAAACTGAAGCAGCATCTCCAATACCTCTCCCAAATGCAAGAAGTATTGCTGTTACGATCCCTGGTAAAGCCTGTTTAAAAAATACTTTGAAAGATATTTCAGTCTTGGTTGATCCCAGAGAGTAGGAAGTTTCCAAAAGTCCAAATGGTATTGTCCTTAACACCTCATCCATCGCACGGATCATAATTGGAATAATAAGTAGAGTCACTGTAATTATCCCTGCCAATAAGGAAGCCCGCAGTCCAACTAAAATCATGACGGCAAATCCAAAGGCTCCATAAACGATAGATGGAACTCCCCATAATAGATCCAAAAAGAATCTGATGTATTCTAATACTTTCAAATGGCCAGTAAAATAAATATTCATGAACAAGGCAGCCGGGAGACTAATAATGAAAGCGAAAAGGGTAGCACCGATGGCTAAATAAAATGATCCCACAATTGCATTCAATATTCCACCTTCTTTCCCGAAATAAAATCCTCCCCTTGGAACTTGCGTTATCATATCTAAGGAAAGTGATGTAAAACCTTTTACCAGAATAACCATCACCAAGAATATTAAGGTTCCAATAATCAGGAATGTTGAAAGCATCATCAACATAATAAAGAATCTCTCTTCTAATTTTTTTCTCTTCATTTACTTGGTTTCTCCCCTACTAATCGCCAGACGTGAAAAAAAGTTAAATAGAAACACCAAAAAAAAGAGAACAAGTGCGGCAAACATCAAAGCCGAATCATACATTGGTATAGACATCATCTCTCCATAATTATTTGCAATAAGTGCTGGTAAGGGATAACCGGCGTTGAATACGCTTTTCGGTATGTTTACCACATTACCTACTACCATAAGAACAGCGATTGTTTCTCCGAATGCTTTAGAAATTCCCATACCAAATGAAGCTATTATTCCGGAAAGACCTTTGCGCAAAATTACAAATTTTACAGTTTCCCAACGAGTGGCTCCAACGGATAAAGATGATTCAGTTAATTCAACAGGAATAGCATTAAATACTTCTATTAACATATTCAGAATAAATGGTATTGACATGATTGCCAGGACAATTGCACCAGCTAATATACTATAACCACTGGACTGGGTGCCGAAGAGAGGAGCAATATTCTTAACAAATGGCACAATTACTAAAATCCCCCATACCCCGTACACTACGGACGGAATTCCTGCTAAAATATCTATAACGGGTTGCATTATAGATAGAACCCATTTTTTAGCATACTGCGTAAGAAAAATAGCCGAGAGCAGACAAATTGGAGCTGCAATAACAAAGGATAACACCGTCACAAAGAATGAACTAAAAATAAAAGGTAAAAATCCAAATTTTCCCTCACCCGGTAGCCAAACTAAACCAGATATTAAATTAAAAAAAGAATTATTCTGAAAAATAGGATAAGATTTTAAAATCAATCCTAGTCCTATTAGAAAAGGCATCATAAGCACTGTACCTAAACTCATACTCATCCAGATTAATAAAATTCTATTTATGGTATTGCGACTAAAAATTTTCATATCCATCAATCATGATTTAATTTTTCCAATTCTTTAAGAATTCGGTTTTTATCAAACGGAACATAACCCGCTTCCAGAACAAATTGCTGTCCCTCAGTAAGTATCCAGCGTAAAAATTTTAGTATGGCTTCAGAATTGGGCTTTCCCTTAGCTACAAAATTCAGATCTCGTGCCGGAGGAGAGGGATATTTCCCTGAAGCTATAGCATCAACAATCTGATCCATTGTCTCATAAAAGTTCTCTTCAATATCTAGATGTCCGTTTTCATTTAAATCAATAGGAATAACCTCTAATCCTTCATATTTTTTCTTGGTCATATGGTTATAAATATAAATGGTATTATTAAAACCCATTCCAAATGGATCATTTTTTACTGCATCTGCCAATCCAGGATCTCCATATACTCCGACTCCTTTCAGATTTTCCTGCGATCCTCCCAAATAGGTAGCCCAAGTTTGAGCAGCACCACAGGCATCAGAACGAGTGTAAATATTTATTTTATCTTTATTGGGAGTATTCGTTATTTTTCCCCAGGTTTGCAAGGAATCCATCATATAAACTTTTATAAAATCTTTCCTGGTTAATCCTTTATGTTTTAACTCTTTTATCACTGGATTTTTTATACTCATAGTGGGTAAAACGGCATCTTTGGTAACAGCTACCCACCAAATTCCCTGCGCTTCTTCGGCATGAGTAATGGATCGAGATACCATTCCCAGATCGACCATTCCCGACATTGCATCGGTTAATCCTTTCCCAGCTCCACCAGCGGATACATCAATACGAACTTCGGGATAGAGTTTCATAAATTCCTCAGCCCATCTAACAGTGAGCGGATACAAAGCAAAAGCTCCTGAGATTGAAATTGTCCCCTTAATTTCAGAAGGAGCTTTTGTTTTCTGATTATTTTGACAGGAAAAGTTTACCAATAATATCAGAATCATTTTAATAAGTAAAATGGAAGATAACAGAAATGTATAGTGATTTTTTATAGCCATGATTTTCTCCTTGTATTATTCAAGGTTAGTAGATGACATCTTTTATTGTTTTTCATTAGAAGAAAAAATTTTATCAAAAAAAGTAAGCATCATCCATGCCCAGTGTGAAAATTCGCTTTTACCTGGTTCTATTCCTGATAGGATTTCCCTTGTAGAACTGGGAAACATTACTGAATATCCAAAATTTAAATCGATTCCAGAATACAGGTGTTGATTCACTACAAAATCAAGTTCATTTCCTAATCGCTTAGATAAATAAATATTTCTTTCTTCAGGATAACGCGAATTAATTACTTGCTTTTGTAAATAAAACCAATGATAGTCTATTCGTAAAAAATTGTCTCCGAAATATTCATAATCAAATCGGCAAAAAAAATCAACTAATCCTCCATTATTTGTAGATTTTGGTATATTATTAAAATTATCCATTAAACCAAAATATCGATGCCGGACACCATACAAAATATCAAACAGATGGTCCTTGGCTTGATAATTTGCATCATTTTTCGTCCCATCCTGCCCTGACAAGTAATGAATGCCTCCTGCGGGAGTAAATTTTTTAAAAGAAACTCCACCTTCAATAGAAAAAAAATAGGCGGATACGTCTTTCCCCTTTCTATTTTTGCCATTCTGGTAAAATACCGAAGATGCAAGGATAAATTTATTATATTTATAACTGGTATAAATGCCATGAGTCCCACGCATATAAATAACTTCTGAAGTATCATTTGCGGTAAATCCAGAGCCAATGGAAAGTAAGGATATATAAAAATCAGGAAAGAACTGATTTTTAATATAAATAAAATTTAATGTTTTTAGTTTTCCGGTGGGATAAAGATTTCCGAGTTGATTCTCATTTTCATTATTTAAAGAAAAACCACAATCAATTCTCCATTTATGATCTTGATATTGATAAAGAATAGCATCGTAAGAAATCCCGTTCTGATTCCAATCTCTTGCTGAAAGAAGTCTTTCATCTTCATATTTTAAAATTTGTCTACCAACTTTTATTGACGAATATGTCTTAAATGAAAATTGAATCCAGGCTTCTTTTAAATCTAAACTCGCATTATCGCCAAATATTCCGGTTGAAGAGTATAAATTTTCATCTCCCCAAATTCGTATATCCTGAACAGTAAAGTTATATTTTATGCGATGAGAAAAATATTTAAACGATACTCGGGATCTTTGACTCATAAAAATTGCTGGAGTAGCACCCTGAGGAGGCAAGATTCCATAACCCTGACGGTATTCAAATCGTGGCCGAATTTCAGCACTAATTTCAAACTGCGCGTGGAGATCGTACTGAAGAATAAATACAAATAATAAAACCAGCCATCTTAACTTAAAATCCGTCCCAGGTTTCATGAAATTTGCACTCTATTTTTTATTAGTTTATTTACTCTATTATATTAGTAGAGTATTTAATAAAAAAATATTATATACTTTTCCCTTTTAATATTTTCTCTTTTTTTATGATTTCTTTTAATGTATTTTTTTTCAATAGTTCAACTGTTAAATCCCGCACTTCTTTGAATACCGCCCTCACTGCGCAGGTGTTTTCATCCTGGCATTCTTCACATTTTTCATAATAAACATAGGTAACACATGGAATCATTCCTATTGCTCCATCGAAAAAGCGAATTATCATAGCCAAATTTACTTCTTCCGGGCTTTTTAATAAGTAATAGCCACCTCCTTTACCTTTTTTACTGGCAACAATTCCAACATTTTTTAATTCCAAAAGAATATTTTCTAAAAATTTTTGTGGTATATTCTCACTTTCGGCTATATCTCGAATAAGTATTGGTCCTTTTCTGTATTCTTTCGCAAGTTTAACTAAGGCGTGAATAGCATATTTGGCTTTTTTTGACAACATATTTGTTATATTATTTATAAGTATCTCTATTTAATCTACCAAATTGGTATACATTATAATATAAGTTTTATAATATTTTGTGATGAAAAGCATATAAAAAGATTTAAAGAAAATAATAGAATAACCTTCTGATTAATTA
>CAYMXZ010000024.1:0-4692 GCA_964394475.1 uncultured Caldithrix sp.
GTCTCGTTACTATGATGAAGCCCGGGAATTAGCCCGCCTACTAACCCGTTGGTCAATCGGTCTGAAAAATAGCCATCACCGCTTCTTAATCTGTTCCGGTGGCGGTCCAGGTATTATGGAAGCAGTGAACCGGGGAGCCGCTGACGTGCCTGGTGGAAAATCTATCGGACTGAACATCTCCATCCCCGAGGAGCAGAGTCCAAATGACTTCATCACTCCCGAACTGAATTTTGAGTTTCATTACTTTTTTATGCGCAAATTCTGGTTTGTCTATCTGGCGAAAGCTCTGGTAATTTTTCCCGGCGGTTTTGGAACTATGGATGAATTCTGGGAAGTTCTCACCCTTTTGCAGACCGGAAAAATTCAGAAAAAAATGGCTGTGGTATTATACGGTGACGAATACTGGAGTAAAGTGATCAATTTTCAGTCTATGGTAGACCATCTGGTGATCAGTCATGAAGATCTGAAATTATTCCATATCTGTAATACTCCTCAGGAAGCGTTCGAATACTTACGTGATAAATTAACCGAAGCCTTTTTATAATTTCCTCGAAAGCGATGAGCAAGTGTATTTTGATGGAAATAATTTTTTATTTTACGTACAAAATTAATTTGTTCGTTTATATTGCCCCGCCAGTCGTCGCACGAAAAACCAATATGTTTTGTTGAACATCTCCGCATCCCTATATTTACCACAAATTCATTTTCACTGCATAACCATTAAATTTTAGAAAGGGAGTATAAAAATTGAACCTGTCGGCTAAAGAGAAAAAATATTTACGCTCACTCGGTCATCATCTCAAACCAGAAGTCTGGATTGGAAAAGAAGGAATTTCGAGTGGTGCCATTCATACCCTGCAAAATTCCTTTCATACCAAAGAACTGGTCAAAATCAAAATTCTGGAAAACTGTCCTTTGAAAAAAGATGATATTGCCCTTCAGCTATCAGACGCCACCGCTGCCGAAATTATACAAATCCTGGGCAATATGATTCTCCTGTATAGACCACTGCCTGAGGAAGAAGAATGAGAAAAAGCAGATGGATCTTCATTTTGCTTCTCAGCATAATGACGATCTTATTTGGTCTCTCCTTTATTGCTACCAAATTTGCTTTACAGGGTTTAGGAATATTTCAGGTAGTATTTTTTCGCCATCTCCTGGCCTTATTTTTTCTCACCCTTATCTTATGGCGCCATCGGCAAAAATTTTTCATCGCCAGGAGAGACTTAAAACACTTTTTACTCCTCACTTTAATTGAACCCGTCACCTATTTCATTTTTGAAACGATTGGTATTCGTTATTCCACCCCTTCTAATGTTTCGATTATTATTGCTACTATTCCCATCTTTTCGGTATTGTTTGCCAGATGGATTCTGCACGAAAAGACCCATGGCTGGGCAGTGTTTGGAATTTTTTTCTCTCTGCTGGGGGTCTATTTCATTGTTACCGGCGCCGTGGAGAGCTATCTGGCTCCTCGTCCATTTCTGGGTAACATGTTTACGGTAGGAGCCGCCATAGCGGCCGGACTGTACAATGTTCTTTGTCGCAGACTATCACAAACCTATTCTCCCTGGACGATTACCTTTTATCAATCGCTGGTGGCTTCGATAGCATTCTTACCTCTCGCCTTATACCAATGTTTTGCATTACCAGAAATAATACTCAAAACTGAGATCATCCTCAGTATTGTCTATTTAGCCCTGGGCAGTTCGATCATTGCTTACTTCATTCTGAATTATTCCCTGAGCCAGCTTCCCACCCAGCAGGTCGCTATTTTCGCAAACCTCGTTCCAGTAGTCACCGTCTTTGCTTCCTGGATAATTTACAGGGAATTTTTGAAGGGCCAACAATTCCTGGGAGCTCTACTGGTCATCCTGGGAATATATCTCACTTACCTGCGGTCAAAAAACAAACGAAAGTAAAAATGTATGGAATATCTCTCCATTATTTTAATTAATTATGTTACTTACCAAATAAAAGCTCACTATCTGTTCTATTAATTTTGTCAGGATCTCATCACTGCAAACGTTGAAAAATTTAGAGGCTTACAGAAGAGAAAACCGATTGCTTATTTGGCTTTAATAGAGTACAGTCTATAGCGTGGTTCAATTGTTAGTGATAGGAATAAAAATTTTATTTTGAAAAAAAGTAATAACTTTTTAGATTTGACGTCAATTTATACCCTTCACAATGATTATCGACAGGTGCAAAAAGGAATAAAAAGTGATGAAGGCTAAAGGAAATTTTTTTATTTTTATCATATTCTCTATATTTTTTTTAGGTCTTAATCAATCAGGGTTCGCGCAGACACCTTCCCTTCCGACTGTAACCGATATCTCCACTTCAGAACATCTAGCCTCATCCGAAAATGTCCATGAACCTGCACTGACCTTGGGCAGAGAATTACCGGTGTGGAGTATTATTCCTTTCGTGGGAATTCTTCTCTCAATTGCCATTTTCCCTTTGTTAGCGCCTCATTTCTGGCACCATCATTTTGGAAAAGTTTCTGCTTTCTGGGCTCTGGTTATTGCTATCCCATTTTTGATTTTTTACCGAGGAGAAGCGTTCTACGAAATTTTGCACATTTATCTGGCCGATTACTTTCCTTTCATTATTCTGCTGTGGGCTCTTTTTACAACCGCTGGTGGAATTCTGGTTCAGGGAGCACCAGCCGGTACCCCCCTGGCAAACCTGATCACGTTGATGATAGGAACATTCCTGGCATCTTTTATCGGGACCACTGGTGCGGCTATGGTGCTGATCAGACCCGTGTTGCGCATGAATAAGTTCCGAAAGTCAAAAGTACACATTATCATATTCTTTATTTTTCTGGTCGCCAACATCGGCGGCTCACTTACCCCCTTAGGAGACCCTCCTTTATTTCTTGGCTTTCTTCATCATGTACCATTTTTCTGGACCACTCATCTGTTTACCGAAATGGCCTTCGTGGCTGGAACCCTGTTAATTGTTTTTTTTGTGATCGATTCTTTCCTGTTCAGAAAGGAAGGCTGGCACCAAAAAAAATACCTAAAGGATTATCATTATACCCTCCCATCAGACCTGGATGAGAATAAAATTAAAGAAGATTTTTTAGTTGGAAAATCCGCTGAAAATTCCTATAACAAATCATCGGTAAAAATTAGCGTCCTGGGACTGCACAATTTCCTTATTCTTTTAGGCATTATCGGAGGCGTTTTATTCAGCGGACTAGTACACCTGGGAGAAATATCAATTTTTCATATCCATCTCACCATTCAGGGTCTTATTCGTGACGGATTTTTGCTGTTTTTAGGCTATATTTCGCTTAAAACCACCGCCTGGTCTATCAGAGAGGGTAACGAATTTACCTGGTTTCCTATTAAAGAAGTGGCCATACTTTTTGCTGGTATCTTCATGACAATTGTTCCGGCTCTGGCCATGCTTAAAGCAGGCAGTCAGGGCCAGCTTGGATTTATCATTAACGCTGTAAAAGAACCCTGGCATTACTTCTGGATTACCGGCAGCCTTTCCAGTTTTTTAGACAATGCCCCCACTTACTTAACATTTTTAAGCACCGCCCTGGGTCAATTTTATGCCGGAATACCTGACTCCGAGGCAATTGCCCAGCTTATTATTAATCAGGAGATTTTTCTGAAAGCCATCAGCACCGGCGCGGTATTCTTTGGGGCCATGACTTACATCGGTAATGCTCCCAACTTTATGGTGAAATCCATATCCGAAGAACAAAAAATCAAAATGCCCAGTTTCTTCGGATATATGCTCTGGTCAATATCCATTCTCATTCCGGTGTTTATTCTAACCACCCTCATCTTTTTCTGATGCTAACCGATACCCACACTCACCTACATTTTGAACAGTATGCCAGTGATTTACCGGAAGTGGTGGAACGAGCCATAACCTCAGGTGTCCATAAAATTTTAAGTCTGGGAACAGATCTTCCTTCCTGCTATCAAACCATCCAGTTGACAAAACAATTTAAAAATGTTTATGCCGCGGTAGGAATTCATCCTACTGATATTCTCCACACTGATGCTGCAGATCTTTCTCAGATTAAAGAACTTGCTACTTCAGAAAAAAAGGTGGTAGCGATTGGTGAAATAGGACTCGATCTTTTCTGGAAAGAAGTGCCACTCCACCGACAATTGCCCGTCCTGGAAAAAATGCTGGAATTGGCCGATCACCTAAAACTCCCGGTCGTTATTCATAACCGTGATGCTCATCCTGAGATGAGGAAATTTTTTGAACAGCATGATATTCATTCTTTAAAAGGAGTTATGCATTCCTTTTCCGGTTCAGAAGAAGATGTTCAATTCTATTTATCCAGAGGTCTGTTTATCTCTTTTACGGGAGTCATCACCTTTAAAAATTTTTCACGACAACAGGTGGTTAAAGCCGTTCCTCTCGATCGTCTGCTATTGGAGACCGATTCTCCCTTTCTCACCCCCGCTCCTCACCGAGGAAAACGAAATGAACCAGCTTTTGTAAAATATATCGCTGAAAAATTAGCAGAAATCCATCATATCTCTTTTGAGGAAATAAGCCAGCTCACCACTGCCAATGCCACTGAACTATTTGGGTGGTAACTGAGATTGATGCTCCTAATTTGTCTAGGTTTAAATTAAGGAAAACAAGAATGGAGTAAAATCAAAACTTTGCGGTCTTTTTAAATACGATACCAGGTTCTTCGTGGCA
>CAYMXZ010000024.1:4792-25176 GCA_964394475.1 uncultured Caldithrix sp.
AGTAAAATCAAAACTTTGCGGTCTTTTTAAATACGATACCAGGTTCTTCGTGGCAACAAACACGAGTAAAGTTGACAAGGATTTTAAAATTAGACATGATAACAGGATTAACAGGATAGATTAAAAAAAATTTATATGATATAAATTCACAAAACGATAAAGCAGGCCTCTTAATCATCCCGTTAATCCTGTTATCATGTCTAAATTGATTGAAAAAAGTTTTTTAAGATCCAGATTCACAAAACGATAGAGCAGGCCTCTTAATCATCCTGTCAATCCTGTTATCCTGTCTAAACTAATTGAGAGAAGTTTTTTAAGATCCAGATTCACAAAACAATAGAGCAGGCCTCTTAATCATCCTGTCAATCCTGTTATCCTGTCTAAACTAATTGAGAGAAGTTTTTTAAGATCCAGATTCACAAAACAATAGAGCAGGCCTCTTAATCATCCTGTTAATCCTGTTATCCAGTCTAAATGGTTTACTCCCATTGTTATTCAAACATTTTTTGAACTGGAACAATAGAAATTTTGTCTTCGTGAATTTCCAGCGGGAAAACACTTATCTCTTGATCTTCCTGCAGAATCTCTTCCGACTTAGGAGTTGGATAGGTTATAGGACTGGGTAAATTATTCAAAAGCATATATTTTAGTTTTTCCGCGTCGGGAGTGACAAATACTACTTTCAGATTCTGATATTGCAGATGTTTTTTGATGGCCTGGTTCACTCTCTGTACCGTTAACCGGTCCAGTGCTTGTCCGAATCGCTCCAGATGACTGCCGGGGATTCCATAAAACTTATCGTCAATTGCATACCCTAACTTCATCATGGTGGTAGGCGCATAATGCAGGATGTAGTTCTTTAAAAATTTTCTGGTCAATTCAAACTCTTCTTCGTTCATCCCATTATCAACTAATTTTTTTAATTCCCGAACCGCTGCCCGAAAAGCAAACAAGCGGGCATCATTGGGAACGGGGCGAATCCAAATTTCGAAAAATTGTTGCCGACGAGCCACATTGGGTGGAGGGAATTGCAAATAACCTCCATTGGGGAAGTACTCAATATATGAATAATCACCATAATTGAGTCCCCTCGCTTCACGGATTACCTGATAAAGGTGAGAACTGGAATTGCGATGCTCCCCCAACCAGGAATTAGCCACCGCCAGGGCATAATAGTCATCCTGTCCGCGCAAAACAGTAATTGGAAAACCAAAACTGATTGCAGTGGCTGAAGCGGGCTTTTCGATTATTTTAACCTCTATCCCATCGATATTCATCACTTCAATCTTTGGAGGTGAAGAAATCTCGCCTTTGGGTAAATTTTTTATGTCATTAACTAGGCGGGAAACAAACTGAGTCGGGTATCCTCCGCCCAAACCGATAACGATGTTCTGTTGATGGTAATACCTATGATAAAAATCTTTGACATCGTCAACCTTCATATTTCTCAAATCAGTAAGTCGACCAAAGGTGAAATGTTCATAAGGTGTGCCAGAATAAATAAACTCACTCAAAACTGCTTTGCCCAATTCTTCGTCATTGGCATACCGCAGGGAATTTTCTATGAAATTAATTCGATCCGTTTTCAGGCGTTGAAAATCTTCTTCGTTAAAGGCCGGTTCCAGTAATACTTCACGAAAAATTTCATAGTATGCATTGAGGTTATCTTTGTGTACTCTTCCAGATATGACGGTCATTTCTTTATCGACTTGCGACTGAATTTCAGCCGCCATGGGATATAAGAGTTCGACAATTTCTTTATATGAATGCTTTTTGGTTCCACCTTCGCAGAGCATATCGGCCGTGAGAGCAGCCAAACCGGTTTTTCCAGGCGGATCATTCTGCGAGCCCACTTTTAACCAGATTCGGAAAGAAATAGTGGGGTCATCTGCTGAAGGATATAATACAACATTTTCTTGAACTGGCTTTTGACAATTTAAAAACATGAAAAGAAAGATAATCATGACTATCCAGCTTAATAAAAAAATATTTTTCATTCGTTCTCTCCTTTTAAGAGAATAGTGGTGCGTCTAACAGTCTGAAAATATTTATTGGCTGCTGCTTTAATATCTTCTAATGTCACGGAATCTATCCGCTGATAATACGTATCCAATTCTTCCAAACCTCCCGTCACGGCCACAAAGCGGGCCAGATTCCCTGCAATATTATCCGGGGTGTCCAGATCCATCAAAAAAGAATACCGCACTCTCTTTTTAATATTTTCCAGTGCAAGTGGTTCGACCAACTCATTTTTGAATTTCTCAGTGGTACGGTCAATTTCTTCCCTCACATAATTAATATCGTTTTCATCCTTAATCATACAATATATGTTGAGCAATTTGGGGTCGCGATTGATGGGAAACCAATTTGCCAGAGATTGAACTTTCTGCTCATCGATCACCAGTTTTTTATAAATGGCGCTGTTCTCCCCGAAGGCTAAATCCCCTAAAAGAGCACAGGCGGCCAGCATCTGATCATTGGGCTGAAAAGCGTCTCCTTTATAGGCCACCCACAATATGGGTAAAGTCTTACCTTCATATTTCACTTCTTTGAATCGCTCGGCTTGTTGGGGAGGCTCAGTTTGGATTTGGGGAGGAACATATCCAGGCGTCCAGCTGGAATAATATTTCTGAATTAAGGCTTTCGCTGAAATGATATCAAAATCTCCAACGATCAGCAAAACCACATTTTCCGGTCGATAATAATGCTGGAAAAAATTTTTGCTGTGATCATAGAGATTGGGCATGTTTTTAATATCTGCTTCAAACCCCATAGTGGTATGCTTATAGGTATGGTAATCGAATGCCAGATTTTGCAGTTCCTCGATGAGAACTGAAAAAGGATTTGTCCGGTTTTTGCGATACTCGCCATACACCGCGCCGGCTTCTGTCTTAAATTCCAACTCGGTGTAGGAGAGATTCATAAATCGATCACTTTCCAGATCCATGACCTTTTCTAAATAGGTATGGGGGACCACCAAGTGATAGGCCGTGAGATCATCGGTCGTATAGGCATTGGCATCGGCTCCCATTTCAGTCATCATCTTGTCATACACCGGTCCCGGAAATCTTTTGGTGCCACGAAACATCATGTGTTCGAAAAAATGAGCGAATCCAGAACGTCCCGGCTCAAATTCATCCCGAGAGCCGGTTCGCACGATGCTATAATATGCTACTAATCCACTCCCCTTTACCGGGATAAGGTAGGCGGTGAAACCATTATTCAATTGAAATTTTTCGTATTCATAGGGAAAGAATTTCTGAGAGTATAATTCGCCCATGGTTAAACCCGGCAAAATGATAAGTACAAAGAACAGAATAAAAATTCGCATGAATGTTTCCTCATATTGTTTCGATGGAATTTAGGGATGCGAAAGATAGGGTGCAATCATTTGAAATAAAAAAAAGAATTCACTGAGTGAGTCATCTCAAAAGATTCAAAATTTAAAAGGAATTTACTTTAAAACTTTCGCCAAAGGTATAAATGCTGACGCGAATATTTTTCGCACTCAACCAATTCTCTGAATGAGAATAAACAGCTTCATCAGGATCCAGAACCACCACACCACATTCACCCATCACTTCTGCTTTACCGGTTGGTTTTACCCAGATGGCGGTGCGTTCATCGATGCCAATGCCCATGAGACGATGCTGAATCACCAGAGAAAGAAGGCGGTTAAAACGCTCCCGCTGGGTGAAATGTTGATCGATAATAGCTCCAGAAATAAACCCAAAACCTTCATCGAAATCTGTGCTGTCTTTTTTCAGTACACTCCAATTCCCTTCTCCGGTAATCATCACCCTGCTCATGACCGCCGCGCCAGCGCTGGTACCACCCATCACTGCGCCTTCTTTATACTTCTGCTGTAAAATCTGTAAAGCCCTGGTGTGCTTAAAAATGGTAACCAGGCGGTTCTGATCCCCACCACCAAAAAAGAATCCGGTATAGGATTTCAAAGAATCTATAGTAGAGTCTGAATTTGCATTTTGATTATCCAGAATATAGAATGCCCGTGCTTTTTTCGCACTCAGGGCTAGAAATTCCTTTTCATAATTCAGACCATTTTCCCGATACATCTCACTGGCCATGGGGATGATGGCGATACGTGCCTGAGGCCCGCCGGCTAATTCCACAAACTTTTGCATGGCAATAGCCGGACGCGGTGAACCTCCTCCGATAATAATCAGATGTCCCTTAACCTTCTCGCTCGAAGAATGATTACATCCCATCAAGACGATAAGCAACATTAACCAGAAAATAAAAGTCAATCCAGATTTACACATGGAAACTCTTTACCGTATTAATAAAAATAGCGCGGATCATTTACAAATTTATCAATTTTCTGCAAGCCTTTTAGCACTTTCTTCTCTTCAGTAAGAGCGATTTCTGTCACCAGGGCATTCATCAGCACCGAAATGGCTCCCAGTGAATTGGTAAATAGAATATTATCGGTTTTGGCTATTAAGACATGTACTGAATATGGCACGATAGGAGCCGTTTTTTTATCGGTGAAACTGATCACGGGTATATTTAGATTTTTAGCTAACTGGGCCGCCTCTACAGTTTGACGGCTGTAGGGCGGAAAACTAAATGCAATAAGCAGATCTCGCGGCGTTAAAAGCATAATCTGTTCAGCAAAGGAGAGAGAATCTCCGCTCATCGCAAATGATTTTTTTAAATAAAGTTTTAACTGATAGGACATAATTTCTGCTAAATATTTCGATATCCCCAATCCCATGCAATAAATATTATCTGCTTCACGCAGGTGAGTAACGATATGTTTAAAATCTTTAATATCGTTCTGTTGCAAGCTAAGGTTAATATTTTGCACGACCTGATGAGCAATTTGATGAAGGGGGTCCTGGTATTCAGCCTTTTTTGAAATGGTGGCCTTAAATTTTTCAGCCGGCGATAGACTTTCTTTCAGCAATTCCATCAGGTGATTGCGGAACTCCAGATATCCCTGATATCCCAGAACCCGTGAAAAACGCACTACAGTCGCACTGCTCACACCGGACTTATTAGCTACATCTTTGACAGACAACAAGGGAATGGTCTGCAAATTTTCCAGAATAAAATTGGCCAGAAGTCGTTGATTTTTAGAATATTCCGGCAATTTTTGCATGATAATTTTCTGAACAGTCTGCATGGTTACACCAAAATTTTTTCAAAATATATGAAACGAGATGAAAATTATCAAATGTATCATGAAAAAATATTTACTTTTAATTCGCCGATCAAAAACCACTCCAATGAAATATGACCGGGGGGATTAGCAACAGGAGCGAAATCAGTATGAAAACAATTTCTAATGGGAGGAGCCATTGAAACCATTTTTCAAAAGGAACTTTTGCCATGGCCAGCGTCCCCACCGTCACCCCGGAAGTCGGGATGATCATATTGGTAAACCCATCGCCAAACTGATAAGCCAGCACCGCCGTTTGCCTGGTAATCCCACTTAAATCTGCCAGCGGTGCAAATAAGGGCATGGTTAAGGCCGCTTTGGTTGTTCCGGAGGGAATAAAGAAATTGATAAACATTTGAACAAAGTACATGAGATAGGCTGAAAACAGGGGAGATGATTCTCCGGTAATTTCAGAAAAACTAAAAAGAATAGTGTCCATTATATTCCCATCTTCCAGGATAATAATAATGCCCGCTGCAAATCCCACAATCAACGCTGCACCGGCAATATCTTTGGCGCCATCAATAAAACCCTCTGCTATTCCGTTTAAGGATAATTTTCCAATCAGACCGGCTAAAATACCCAGGGCCAGAAATAGTGCAGCCAGTTCAGTGATATACCAGTGCAGGCGAATAACTCCATAAAAAAGCACCGCGATACCCATCGCCAAAATCATTAAAACCAGAGCATGCCGCCGTTTAAACTCGCCGATTTCCTTCTTTTCGGTTTCCATCTTCATCCGCTTCTGCTGATCAATTTCATAGGTTATACTATGTTGTGGATTTTTCTTCACTTTTTCTGCATAACGAATCACCCACAAAATTGTAAAAAGAGTTACCACACTCCAGATGACCACCCGATATTCCCAGCCCGACACTGGTGGTATCTCCGATAATTTTTGCGCAATTTGTACCGTAAAAGGATTAAAAAAAGCCGTCGCAAATCCAACGCCAGCGGCCAGAAAAGAAAAACATAAGCCGGTAATTGAATCGTATCCCAGGGCAAGAGAAAGTGGGACAAAGATGAGCACAAATGGCATAGCTTCTTCACACATCCCGAAAAACGCTCCAAAAAAGGAAAACAGTGACATCACGATAACAATAATCCACTTTTCATGGCCTTTCATCATCTGCACAATTCTACCAATGGCACTGGTGATGGCTCCGGTTTTCTGGAAAATGTAAAATGAACCTCCCACAATAAAAATGAATCCGATAATCTCGGCCATGCGAATAATCCCTTTCAGGGGAGCTTCGAAAATTGCAAAAAACTGAGGATTATTTTTCTGAAACTGAAAAGAATCCTTGACCAAAACCTCGCGGGTAAAACCATCTTTTTCTATTATTTCTCGCTGAAAGTGACCGCCCGGTACCCACCAGGTAGCCACCGCTGCGATAATGATCAGTGAATACACAATGACGAAGGTATGAGGAATTTTAAATTTAATTCGCATCAAATGCTCCTCCGATGTCACAGTATCTAAAAAATATTTATTTTTGGAAAAAATTTCTCAAAAAGTAAATGGTGACTGTGAACAAAAATAAGAATATTAGTTGCCGGTGAATTAATTTTTCGTCGTTACCATTCGATGAAGAAGCTGTTCCATAACCAGCAGATGATCGACGCGTATGTATTCATCGAAAGAATGAGGATTTTTAGCTCCAATTCCGAGATCGATGGCCACCATTCCGCGATTATTCAAGACGTTGGCATCCGAGCCGCCATGATAACGCAAAGGCTGTGGTTCCAAACCGATCGCCTGAAAACACGAAATCAGGCGCCTGATGGCTTCACACTTCTGATCTAATTCAAATCCGGGAAACGCCTCCTCTCTTTCCAAAAGACACTTTCCTGAAAACATTTTCTCCGTATCGTGCAACTTCTTCATCAAATTCTGAAATAACTCGTCAATATGCGATTTAAGAAAAGAACGTATCTCACCGCTGAGCGTCACCTGAGCCGGGATAATGTTATTGGCTTCACCTCCCTGAATTTTTCCAAAATTGATAGTTGTCTCGTTGTTCACTTTTCCCACAGTAAAGTTTTGAATGAGATACGCTGCCATGCTTATAGCGTTGATACCATCCTGCGGATTCACAGCGGCGTGACTGGCTTTGCCGATAAAATTTATCGTAAAATCGACCGCGGAGGGAGCCGCATATACATAACAACCAGGGTCTGCTGACGAATCCAAAATATATGCTACTCTCGAATCTAACAGTCCTAAATCCAGATGAGTAGAGCCATAAAGTCCGGTTTCTTCACCGATGGTAAACACAATTTCAAAAGGTATAAATGAACGAATTGACTGAAGCGATTCCACTAAATATAATATCAGAGCAATACCGGCTCGATTGTCAGCTCCTAAAATCGTACGGCCGTCGGTAATTATTTTTCCATCCTGTAGCTGAGGGTGAATCCCCGAGGTGGGTTTCACGGTATCCATATGTGCCATCAGGCAAAAATGAATAGAAGTATTGTTTCCCGCTGGTAGAATTTTAGCAATAATATTTCCGGTATTTCCTCCCACAATTTTACCGGCATTATCTTCAATGACCGGAATTTTCATTCGCTGGAGAAAAGCGCGAATGTAATTGGCGACAGGTTTTTCCTGTTTCGAGGTGGCACTGGTTGAAATGAGATCAAAAAATATCTGGATAAGTCGATCTTGATTGATTTGCATAATGCGCAATAAAAATTACTTTGTTAATATTATATGAAAATATAATTTCACTTTCAACAGAAAATTTAATTAATATTAATCGCTCATGTCATAAAAGAACTTGACTGTGTGATATGGGAAGTATAATTTTTGAAAAATTTTGCTGATTTTTCTTCTTCAATTCTTTACAATCTGGTCTGGCGAAAACACAATTATATTGTTACAACTGCCTGAATGATGACAAAAAAATCTAAACACCAAGTGAGTTTTTTTCTCTCCATTCTTCCCATCCTGATTATTTTGATCTTGCTTCTGGTGGGTTACGGAATCTATCACATTCGCGCTGAAGTTCTGCTTGTCATCGGCGCTTTTATCACCGGTCTCATCGCTAGCGCGGCAGGTTTTTCCTGGAAAGAAATACAAAATGGCATCGTACAGAACATTACCAAAGCACTACCCGCCATGCTAATTGTGATTTGTGTCGGGATTCTCATCGGATCCTGGATCGCCGCCGGAACGATTCCCATGCTTATTTTTTATGGTCTGCAGTTGCTGTCGCCCAAATTCTTTCTATTTAGCGCCTGCCTCATCTGCAGCGTGATCTCTCTTTTTACCGGCACCAGCTGGGGTACAGTCGGAACGGTAGGAGTCGCCCTGATGGGTGTGGCAGAAGGCCTGCACATACCTTTACCCCAGGCCGCCGCTGCCATTATCAGTGGAGCATATTTTGGTGACAAACTCTCACCTTTTTCTGACACAACCAATCTGGCACCGATCGCTGCGGGCAGTAATATTTTTGATCATATTAAACATATGTTGTGGACAACCATACCCGCCTGGTCTATTGGATTAATTATCTTTTTAATTATCGGTATCCGCAGTGATTATCATGCTCTGGTCAACCTGCCAACCACTTTGCTGGAAGGACTCAGGCAAAATTTCCGTTTCAATATACTTCTTTTGGTGCCCGCCCTAATTATTCTTTATTTTGCTTTCCGCAAATTACCCACCATTCCAGGAATGCTGATCTCCTCTTTTACAGCGATTTTTTTGGGTCTCATCTTTCAGCACAGCTCGCTTGTCGATTTACTGAATGTATTAACCACTGGCTACCAGTCCAACACTGGTCTGGAGATTTTAGATAAACTTTTGAGTCGGGGCGGTATGATGAGCATGATGAGTGTTACTTTAATTGCCTTTTGTGCTTTCGGGTTCGCCGGGATTATGCAAGGAACAGGCATGCTGGATAACATCTTGCATAAATTAGCGTTATTTACCCATACTACCGGAAGATTAATAGCTAGCACAGTTTTAAGCTGTATTTCCATCGCTCTGATGACGGGCAGTTCCTTTCTAACCATCATCATTCCGGGAGAATTATTTGCCCCACTTTACAAAATGAAAAACCTGGCCGCAAAAAATTTATCGCGAACCACCGAAGATTCTGGCACAGTAGTCGTCCCCCTTATCCCATGGAGCATGGCCGGGGTATTTATGAGTGGCACTTTAGGAGTCACAACTTTCGATTATTTACCCTGGTGTTTTATGAATTATCTAGGATTCGTTTTTGCATTAATTTATGGCTTTACTGGATGGAAAATAGCTCCGAAGATACGAGAAGACGAAACTATCCCTGGCAGTTGAGAATTTTTTCCCTCGCCTATTGCTTAAACCTCCACCGATAATTTTTCAGCCATTTATTTTCATAAAATTCTTGACAAATAGAATTCCCCAATATAAATTTGAAAATAATATTACATTATATTATATCAATGCAAAGATTATTACATCAAGTTTCTTTCCGAGTGGTGATAAACCAAAGAATCCAATTTTTACATCTGACCAAGAAAGAATTTCCTTCAATCCCGATTTCTAATGCACGTAATTGGTTTAATTTCTTCTGTAAAAAAATTTTCTGAGTATTTCTTGATAAAAACGACCGCTATCAGCGGAAAATATATTTAGAAATGATAAATTCGTCAACCAATTTTCATGGCATGAATTGGAGGAAGTAATGATCAAGATATGGTTTTTTTCAACCGTTTTGATTTTGCTTGTGATGGAAAATTTATTCTCAACAAATTATGGAAAAATCACAGGAAAGGTAATTGATGGCAATTCGGGCGATCCTCTTATCGGCGCGAACGTCATCGTGATGGGACAGGCGCTGGGAGCAGCTACTGATCAGGATGGTGAATATGTAATTTTACAGGTGCCACCAGGTGAATATCAAATAAGCATCGAATACATTGGTTACACGCCTGCTATTTATGAAAAAGTGCTGGTTCGAACCAATCGGATTACGGTTTTAAATGGCACCTTGAAACCGACCGTAATTTCCGGAGAAGAAGTGGTCATAATTGCTGAACCTACTATTGTGGAAAAGGATAATACAGCGACCTTACGAACTATCAACTCTCGCGATATCCAGAACTTACCAGCCGTCACCGTAAACGACGTCCTTCGTTCTCAACCGGGAGTGGTCGATTCTGACGGCCTCCACTTCCGAGGTGGCCGATCGGGAGAAGTCACGTATTTCTTAGACGGTGTACCTCTGGTCAATCCCCTTTTCTCTGAAATAACAACGTCAGAGGTCATCAATCAAAATTATATTTCTGAAATGCAGATTATCAGCGGAACTTTCAGTGCGGAATATGGGAATGCCATGAGCGGTATTATTAACATCACCGCCAAAGAAGGTGGTAAATCATTACAAACCGATCTGGACATGAAATCTACTTCCCCTGGTTTGAATCAAGCCAGCAAAGATTACAATCGCAATTTACTCCGGGCCACTATCAGCGGTCCTTTCCTTTTTTCCAAAACAAACTTTTTCCTGGCTGGTTCTTATGATGACCGCGATAGTTATCTCCCCTGGGGATATAGAACGGAAAGTAATATCTTCGCCAAAATTACCGATCGGCATGTCAACAATTTAAAATTGAATCTTAGTGTAAACTTTTCCAATGGAAAACGCAAAAATTACTCCCATAGCTGGAAATATATTCCTGATTTATACTGGTACGAACCACGAACCAATTCCCAATTAATTCAATTGGGACTTACCCATACCGTCAAACAAAACCTGTACTATACCATAAATTTCTATTACAATGCTTATCATTACGACTCGGGTGATTACGATTACCGGGAGCTGAGTCCAGCTTATCGCTTAGACGCCAATAATGAATTTTATCTCTTCAGTTACGTGAGCACCTATGAAACAGATGATCAGAAGACCTTAGGCGTACGAGGAGACATTCTCTGGCAGGCCAATAGCAATAACGAATTTAAAGGGGGAATAGAATACCGACAGCATGATTTAAAACGATTCTATATTAACACCCCTTACTATGATGATCATATAATGGATGATTATCAACGTTATCCGCGAGAATTTGCCGCCTATCTGCAAGATAAAATTAATTTTTCCAGTATCATTCTTAGCGCCGGCCTGCGATTCGATTTAACCGATCCTAATTCTGGCTACTGGCCAAATCCCTACGACGCCTATTATAATCGGGATGATCAATATAGACAGGCTAATATCAGTTATCAATTCAGTCCACGGTTAGGAATTTCCTATCCGGTATCAGAAAAAACAGTATTTCACTTTGGATATGGTCACTACTTTCAACGACCGGAGTACCAGTTCATCTACAAAGGCATGTCCGATGAAAATTATAAACAAAATATCATCATGAATCTGCGCACCGGCAACGGCCGCTTTGGTAATCCCAATCTAAAACCCGAGCGAACCATTACCTATGAATTCGGACTCAGTCATCAATTATATCAAGACTTCTTGCTTAATGTATCAGCGTATAGCAAACAAATCCGAAATTTCACTGGCGCCAGAACTTTCTATCCAGGTGATAAACCTGAATATTGGGAAACTTTCAGTCTACATATCAATGAAGACTTTGGTTATAATAATGGTATCGAGATTCAGTTGAAAAAAAGAGGGGGAAAATACTTATCGGGAGAAATCAATTATACCTATGCGGTGGCCGAAGCCAGTAGTTCTGGTCCATTGGAAAGAGTAGGAATTGAAGAAGCGAATAGACAAAGCTTAAAATTTTTTCCCACCGACTGGGATTCTCGACACAAACTTAATCTACTCATGAATGCCCGGGTATCCAATAATCAGGGTCCAAAGATTGCCGGGGTTCATTTCCTCGAATACTTTAAATTATCCCTTCTTTTCCAATATAATAGTGGTTTACCCTATACCAAGGGAATACGCGGGGCTACCGAACCTTACGAAATCAATAATGGTCGATTACCAGAAAATTGGACGATTGATCTGAAAATTGATCGACAGATCCGGATAAAACAATTAGAGCTTATTCCTTATCTGGAAATTTACAACCTTACCGATCGCAGAAATGTTGAGTATGTTGATCCGTTCACCGGTAAACCGGATCAAATAATTGGAAGAACCTATGAATTTTCAGCCAATCCGCTTAATTGGGGTCCGCCCCGCTTGATTTATCTCGGAATTGATATAAGATATTAATGGTAAAGGTGGTGCATTATGCAAAAAAATCAAATTCATTTTTTAGTGGTTTGTTCATTCCTCTTATTGTTTTGGTGGGGAATTACCGATATTCAGGCTGGTCTGGAAGACAGAGCGTTCGCCACCCATAATATCAATAAAGTCGGGTTCTTTACCACCAACATTGGCCAGTTTTACCCCTACGGTGGTCAATTTGAGAAGACTATTGAATACCCGATTAACTCTGGACACATCTGTATGTATCGCCAATGTCTGATGATTGGAGTTCCGGTCAATGTTATCAGTGCCGCCGATGGACGTTTTGAGGAATTTGATGCGGTGGGTGGGTATAATGCCGGCCAGGGTGAAATCGCCATTAGTGATAACCCTTCTACCTGGCCTTCCGGGGGCTGGCCTGTTCAGGATCCAGATGGAAATCCCATTATTCTCTCCCAGCAAGATAGCTATTGCGTATACAGCGACTCAACGAACTGGCGCTATTTTAATAATCATGAAACGGACATGCTCCTAAATTTCCGTGTGCATCAATCAATTTATAGCTGGGGCGTTCAGAATGCTGACCGATTTCATATTCTCAAATTTGAAATCGAAAACCTTAGCACTCAGACTTACAACGATATGTATTTCAATTTTTATAGCGATTTAGATATTGGCGGAATTGACAACGATGCCAGAGAATGGGCTGATGACTGTGTAAACTTCGATAAAAGCAGAGAATTAGTTTATTTCTACGATGCAGATTCCTACAGCAATGAGTGGCAACAACCTGATCCATTCCTGAGTGGTGTTACCTTTCTTAAAACGCCCAATGATGCCGGAATAACCGACTTTCACTGGATCGATGTGGATGTTGATGAAGTACGAGTGAACAATGCCATCTGGGATTCAGTGAGTTACTATCTGATGAAAAGCGATACCATGTGGTTTCATAACCGTTATCAAACACATGGAGATTTTCCGGTGAGAAATTATTTTCACCTGGGTGATAACCCAATAAATGGTACTCATTTTGATGATCCGGCCACTTCCCGAATAGTAGACCAGAGTGGAAATCTGGTTGGAGGTGCTATAGTGGCTTATATTTGCAATGGACCTTTTGAAGTACCGCCAGGAGAAAAAGTGGAGATATGGGTAGGTGTAATGGTGGGTGACAATGAAGATGACTTACTTGCTGTTACCGATAAAATCTGGGAATACTATCAGGATGGTTTTAATATCCCGATTATTCCCACTCCAGCACTTTTTGCCAGACCTGGAGATCACCGTGTCGAATTGACCTGGAGTAATGCTATCGATGTGGAATATCGCAATCCGGCAACCAATCCTTCTATTAATGACTTAGAAGGTTATATTATCTATCGAACCACCGATCAAACCTTACGACAATGGGAAACGCTGGATACCATACCCATGATCTATAAATCAGATTCCACTATCAATGATACCGCTTACCACTATATTGACGAAAATAGGGTGTATAACGGATTTAAGTATTTCTATAATCTCTGCGCCTATCGATACAATGCCCTGGGAATATTCGAGGAATCCACTCGTTTATCTGACATCAAGAATATTAATAATCAACCCAATTCGGTAATAGTAATTCCCAAATCACTGCCTGCTCAAGTTGCATCTGATCTCGATAAGATCAAAGTTGTACCGAATCCATTTGTTATTTCCTCCGCCTGGGATGAGTCCCGTGTGGGAAATACCGTTTTCGGAGAACCCATCCGGAATATCGCTTTCACGCATTTACCAACTCCCTGCACGATTAGAATTTTTTCCACAGACGGGGATTTGATTCAAACCTTACATCACACTGACCAAACAGGTCGGGAAGAATGGAACCTGCTCAGTTCAGAAAATAGACCGGTTGTGTCTGGAATCTATTTCTATCATATCAAATCTTCGCTCGGAGAAAAAACAGGACGTTTTGCCATTATTCGATAAAAAAGATGAGGTATAATATAAAATGAAAACAAAACATCTTGGACATTTAACTCTCTTTTTGGTGTTAATTCTTTTCATTCATGGTTATTCACAAGGAAATCTTGGACAAAGCGGAGGTAATTTCCTGCAAATAACCGCCGAGCCCAGGGGAGCTGCCCTGGGTGGAGGAGGCGTAGCCATCATACCCGGAGCCGCCGCCCTTTATTATAATCCTGCGGGAGCGTTTTCAACTAAAAATATAGATATCAACCTGTCCTATACAGATTGGTTTATTGACACCAAATTAGCGTATGGGGCAGTTGTGAAAAACTTTGGTAAAATCGGCACCATCGGCCTCTTCGTCACTTCTTTTTATATGGATGATATGGAAATCACCACTGTCTATGAAAGCGATGGAACAGGAGAATATTACAGCGCTGGTGATTTGGTAGCTGGGGTTTCCTATGCTCGCGCTCTTACCGATCGATTTACCTTTGGAGTAACCGGAAAATATATCAGAGAAGATATCTGGAATGAAACGGCCAGCCAATTTGCCTTTGATGTCGGTTCACTATATCGAACTGATTTCTTCGGTTTACGGCTGGGAATTGCTATCCGAAATATTTCCGGAAAAATGAAATTTGAAGGAAATGATATCGAACAAAAAATTCAAGAAGAATTGAATCAGAATATTCCGGATAATCCGAGAGTAGAACGATTGAGTCCTGAATTCCGCGTTCCTCAGATTTTTCAAATTGGTATGGCTTTCGATCCAATTAAGACAGATTCCTGGGGGTTAACAGTTATATCAGATGTGGAAACACCGAACGATAATAAGGAGAGATTCATCGTGGGCCTGGAATACAGCTTTCATTCTTTTGCTTACCTGCGCGGTGCATATCGCATCAATTACGATCTGGGAGAACTCTCTTTTGGAGCTGGTTTACATGTTACTCTGTCAGGAGTAAAAACAAACCTGGATTACTCATTTTCAAATTACAGTTTGCTGGGTGATGTCCATCGGATAGGATTTGGTTTATCACTTTAAAAATAAAGTAAAATTGCAACTAATTAAGGAGAATCACGATGAAAACTAGTTTTACCACACTAATATTTTTGTTAATGACTCTGGCCATATCCGTTTTTTCACAAAATTTTACTGTCTATACTTCTTCGAACAGTTCTTTGCCTTATAACAGTATCTACTGCATTGATTTTGATCGGAATGGTAACATCTGGTTTGGCGGTCAGAAAGATCCGGGCAGCGGATTAGCTCGGGTCAGCAAGTTATCCCGTGACCTATCAACCTGGACGGTATTTCAGCCTGAGGATGCCGCTTTAGGATTGACTGGACTGGAAGATCGAGTTTTCTACATGGCGGTGGATGATCGGGGAACGATGTGGTTCTGCACGCACTATGGTGTTTCCTATCGCCAGGCCGATGGCACCGCTGGCAATGTGCCCTTCACTGTGAACGAATACACCCGAACGGTTCAAACTGATTCCAAGGGAAATATTTACATCAGTCTGCGGGCGGCCGATCGCCTCAATTCCCGAATCTGGGTCAGTCAGGATCATGGGGCAACCTGGACCGACTGGGACCTGGCGGCCATTGGGATCGGCTTAAGCATGAGCGCCGCCCGTCCCGAGATATACGATTTACGGGAAGATTCCCGCGGTCGTCTATGGTTGTGCACCTGGTATGGCGTTACCTACCGGGATACAGACGGCAACTGGCACAGTATCACCCCGCTGGAAAATGCCTACACCTATGCCATGACCATCGATCCGGATGATCATGTGTGGGTACCCGACTATGATACCAATGCTCTCTATGAGATTTTACCAGATGCCAGTGTGATTACCCATGACTCGACCACCTGGCCACTCCTCCAGTATACCATCGAAGATATCGAAGCAGATAAAAACGGCGACATTTGGTGCGCCACCGTGGGTGGTGGATTGATTAAAATTGATACCGATGGATCCTTCAATCAATATACCACCGCTAACACCGGCGGTGGATTACCTTCCGATACTTTAACTCACATGGAAATTAAAGATGATGTGATCTGGGCCTCAACCCCCAGCTCTGGAATTGTTCGAATCGTCGGTCTTATCGAAAATGGCAATAGCCAACTCTATACTTCTTCGAACAGTTCTTTGCCTTATAACAGTATCTACTGCATTGATTTTGATCGGAATGGTAACATCTGGTTTGGCGGTCAGAAAGATCCGGGCAGCGGATTAGCTCGGGTCAGCAAGTTATCCCGTGACCTATCAACCTGGACGGTATTTCAGCCTGAGGATGCCGCTTTAGGATTGACTGGACTGGAAGATCGAGTTTTCTACATGGCGGTGGATGATCGGGGAACGATGTGGTTCTGCACGCACTATGGTGTTTCCTATCGCCAGGCCGATGGCACCGCTGGCAATGTGCCCTTCACTGTGAACGAATACACCCGAACGGTTCAAACTGATTCCAAGGGAAATATTTACATCAGTCTGCGGGCGGCCGATCGCCTCAATTCCCGAATCTGGGTCAGTCAGGATCATGGGGCAACCTGGACCGACTGGGACCTGGCGGCCATTGGGATCGGCTTAAGCATGAGCGCCGCCCGTCCCGAGATATACGATTTACGGGAAGATTCCCGCGGTCGTCTATGGTTGTGCACCTGGTATGGCGTTACCTACCGGGATACAGACGGCAACTGGCACAGTATCACCCCGCTGGAAAATGCCTACACCTATGCCATGACCATCGATCCGGATGATCATGTGTGGGTACCCGACTATGATACCAATGCTCTCTATGAGATTTTACCAGATGCCAGTGTGATTACCCATGACTCGACCACCTGGCCACTCCTCCAGTATACCATCGAAGATATCGAAGCAGACATGAATGGTAATATCTGGTGTGCCAGTGTAGGTGGTGGATTATTTTCCATCAATAAAGACGGGACATTTAGCCAATTTACTGTGGCCAGTACAAGTGGATTAATTCCTTCCGATACCTTAACTCACATGGAAATCAAAAATAATATCATCTGGGCTTCAACCCCCAGTGACGGAATCGTTCGTTTAGCTAATTTAATCTCACCTGTAGTTGTTAATATTGAAGATGATTATAAAAATACCATCATCCCCACTACGATTTCGCTATTACAAAATTATCCAAATCCCTTTAATCCATCGACAACGATTCAGTTCGAATTACCAAACAGCGCTGAAGTTCAATTGTCTATTTTTGATGTCCTGGGGAATCTGGTGAAAATTGTAGCATCGGGGAGATATCCGGCCGGCATCCATACCATACGTTGGGATGGGAAAAATGAGAATGGACAATTCGTATCTTCTGGAATATATATTTATCAACTTACCGGTAAAAATATAAACATTTCTCAGAAAATGATGCTATTACGGTGATGGTTTGACATTTTATATTCATCATTTAATTTGGCGCTGGAGGGTAATTCCTCCAGCGCTCTTTTTTCTCACTATCACATCGAGTGGATGATGAAGATATTTATCGTTTGGATTACTATATTATTCTGTGTTCACTATTCACTTTATCCCCAGGGATCACTCCTTTTAGTTGGCGGTGGTCAGGAAGATTATTATGATTGGTCAGACATTCCCTATGGCTGGTTTGTGCAGAAGGCTGATTCAAGCAAAATAATTAATATCGATGTCAGCACCGCTTCAAGTTGGTATCCAACCTATTTTAAATGGCTTGGTGCAGCCCTTTCCAGTCATGAATTCCAAATCCCTAATCGAACGATAGCAAATGACTCGTCGACATATCAGGAATTGATTTCGGCTCGTGGGATTTTTATTGAAGGCGGAGATCAATGGCAATATGTATCCACCTGGAAAGGCACGTTAGTGGAAGATGCTATCCACTATGTATTTTTACAGGGTGGGGTCATCGGTGGCACCAGTGCCGGGCTTGCGATATTGGGTGAAATTGTTTTTGATGCAAAATTTGGAACTGCTTATCCTGATCAGGTGGCATATAATCCCTATCATAGTCGGGTTTCATTTACTGATGATTTTCTCCATATCCTACCCAATGTATTCACTGACTCTCATTTCCACACTCGAGCTCGATTAGGGCGGTTTGTTCCCATGCTGGCCAGACGCATCCAGGATTATTCTAACCATGACATCATTGGCATTGGCGTTGATGAAAATACCGCTTTTTGTGTAGATCATACCTTAACCGGAATCGCATATGGTGAAGGAACGGTAACGATATTATTTAAAAACGACAATTCTTACATAAAAGCGGTTCCTGGTCAACCGCCCACTTTTACAAATATTAAATATTTTCAACTCAATCATAGTGCAGCATTCAATCTTTCAAGTCGGACACTGGTTGATCCGGGGCAATATCTTCAGGGGTGGTCAGCTCCTTCTACTTTTTCTCCAAACTACGTGGATACTCTTTTGAACGGTTCAGATGCTTCTGCTGCCGACTTAGGGGAAATTGTTATTGGAAATCTCACCTCAAACATTTTAAATGCCTGGCGCGGACAATTAACCCAAAGTGCCGGAACCGCTGTTATTCCCCATTCGGTAATCATACCTGAGTTATGGAACAATCTTGATCTGGCTGAAAACAGATTTATCGCAGGGATGTACGGTGTAGCAACCCATCCTCACTTTGTCGCTATTTATCTGGATGACAATACACAAACCCACATCTCCAATGAGGGGGTTTTAACCACCGATAAACTTTTATATATCCTGGACTCTTATGGCGCCTCGCATTCGGGTTTCGTCCAATTCCGAAATACAAATTATCCGGGCCTTATTGATGCGAAATTGCATTTCCTGGGAAATGGAGATTCTTATAGCTTAACCAATCATGAAGCAATTGTCTCATTAAAAAAAACAGAAAATTCACACGTAACAACTGATTTCGAATTAGGACAGAATTATCCTAATCCCTTTAATAGTACCACCATTATCAATTATCGAATCTCACAAAGCGGTGCGGTTTCTTTGGCAATCTATAATTCAAATGGAGAGCTGGTGCAAAGAATCGATCATCATTTTCAAAATGCGGGAACGTATTCTGAAAAGTGGAATGCTTCTGACTTTCCCAGTGGAATCTATTTTTACCGGTTAGGATTTAAGAATAGTTATATTTCCAGGAAATGCGTTTTATTAAGATAATAAAAGTATTATTCTAATTCCTGAAAATCTTTATCATTCACTCATCTTCACCATTTTCAAAGCAAGTGCTTTGGCTCTCTTACTTTTCAATTTTATTCCCGACGGGCAAATCTTATATTTCACTCGATAAATATGGAAAGAACTGAAAAATTCAGCTCAAGCTGGGCATTAGTTTTAGCTACGCTGGGAATGGCGATTGGAGCCGGTAACATCTGGAGATTTCCTCGTCTGGCCGGTCAATACGGAGGAGCCTTTCTTATTCCCTGGATGATTTTCCTGATTCTGTGGTCAATTCCATTGATAATTGTTGAATTTTCAATTGGCCGCCGAACCCGTCAGGGATTAATTGGTTCCTTTCATCAATTTTTAGGACCGGGTTTCAGCTGGATGGGAGCTTATGTGGCCTTCTGTACAATGGCTATCATGTTCTATTATTCAGTGGTTACAGGCTGGGCGTTAAAATATTTTTTATCCGCCGCTACCGGGAATTTACAAACTTCAAGTTCCTCAGAGTATTGGCAGCGATTTATCCACGGATATCAACCAGCTCTATTCCATCTGATGGCACTCTTTATGGGTTGCCTGGTAATTTATCGGGGAATTAATCGGGGTTTGGAAAAGGCCAATCGAATTCTGATGCCATCTCTGATCATTTTATTGATTATTGGTGCGATACGTGCTTTGACTCTTCCCAACGCTCTTATCGGATTAAACTATTTCTTTGAAGTTCGAATGGATTATTTATTAGACTATCAAGTCTGGCTGGAAGGTTTATCCCAATCCGCCTGGTCCACTGGTGCCGGTTGGGGATTAATTCTCACCTATGCTATTTATATCAAAGAAGATGAGGATGTGGTTTTGAATTCTTTCATCACTGGATTCGGAAATAATTCTGCCTCCTTGCT
>CAYMXZ010000025.1:0-24115 GCA_964394475.1 uncultured Caldithrix sp.
ATGAGAAGAGGGGAATATTCCTTCTCTGGCGAGCCGAACATCTTCAACAGAATAAAATGATTTTGGATTATAGGTTTGAATCAATTGAACTACTTCTGGAAAATCTTTTCGTTTGATTATGGTAAAGATAATTTTCACCGGCCCTTTTGCTCCCTCAGCGTCTACCAGGGTGATGCCGTATCCTTTCGCCTTCAGATTATTTGTTAATTCGGTGGCATCGCGGCTGGTGATAATTCGTAGCACTTGTGTCCCCAGGGCTAATTTATTTTCAATCCAGATTCCTACATAGTTCCCGGTGGCAAATCCTCCAGCATAAGCAATATAGCAGGCGACATTATTCAAATTTTTAAAAATCTGCCCAATCGCCAAAAGCCAGATAAGAATTTCAATAAATCCTAATAGTGGGGCAATATATCGCCGTCCTTTGGAGATATAAACAATTCTCAGGGTGCCGAAAGATACATCAACTACCCGTGCACAAAAAATTAAGATGGGCAAAACTAACCATGTATACCAAGTGGAATTAAAAAAAGATGAATCCATGCCCTATTGACTCCCGCTTTTTAACCTGATGTTTAGTTAACTTCTGCATGAGATGGTCGAAGTTTACCACAAATAAGATCATCTTTACCACTGTTTTTGACATTATACATCAAGGCATCCGCCTTTTAAGGATATCATCTGCTGTGGCGGAGGAATCATATACCGTAATACATCCAATACTCATGCTCACTGGAAAATCCTTTTTCTCCATTTCTATTTTAAACTTTGCTTTAATCCGGTTCAGGACCTCCCTGGCTGAGGCCTAGTCGGTCTCCGGCATGAGAACAGCGAATTCATCACCGCCTAAACGGCCGAGCAGATCAGTTTTTCGTATTTCTTTTTGTATTAGCAATGCTGTTTCCCGTAGAAGTTTATTCCCTGCTTCATGCCCGAATTGATCATTCACGATCTTAAAATTATCCAAATCAAGATAAGCCAGAGAAAAAATATATTGATGCCGTCTGGATCGGACAATTTCTGCCTCAAGCCTATCGACAAACGAGCGAAAATTGGCTACTTCAGTCAAATGATCCACTCGCGCTAATTTTTTTTCATTTTCCAGAGCATTCTTCAGCGCACTGAGAACCACTGTAATAATAATAAAAACCGCAAACCGCCTGAAAGCATCCCAAACAGGAATGGCGGGATGTGAATAGATGTGTTGGGCTAACATGTCAGCTTCGTACAGGCAATTGTTGATAGAAAAGCGATGATGATACCGTGGTTTCTGCCGATCACCCAGGCGATCCACATAATTGGAATCAGATAAAATATAGAAAAGCTTATTTGATAACCAGTGAATAAATCAAGGACTCCGATAAAAAAAACCAATATAATGGCAAGGAAAAACTGTGAGAATGGTTTAAGTGTAAATTTCATTTTTGCTATTCAAAATCTGGATAAAATTATCGAACTAAAACCATTTCTTTTTCCTGAAAAAGGCAATCATTCCTATAAAGACAGATATCATGATAAGCCAAAGGAAGGGATATCCCCAGCGCCACTTTAATTCGGGCATATACTCGAAATTCATTCCATATACTCCCACCAGGAAAGTGAGGGGGATGAAAATAGTGGCGATGATTGTTAATACTTTCATGATTTCATTCATTCGATTGCTTACTCTGGTTAGGTGCACATCCAGTATTCCGGTAATAATATCTCTGAAATTCTCAATGGTATCAATAATCTGGATGGTATGGTCATAGATGTCTTTGAGATAAGGTTTAATGAAGTCACTCAGCAAGGTAGACTCTCCCCGGAAAAGCGTCCCGATCATTTCCCGAACCGGCCAGACAGATTTTCTGATATAGATGAGCTCTCGTTTCATTAATTGAATTTTACGAATAAAATTTGGATCCCTGTTTTCAACCGCGGTTTCCTCCAGAATTTCAATTTCTTCCGCCAAATTTTCCAGAACTAAAAAATAGTGATCCACAATGATATCAATTATCGCATACACCAGATAGTCTGCTCCATGAGTGCGATGTCGACCTTTTGGATTCTTTATTCTCTCTTTAATTGGCTGAAATAATTCCGGGTCACCTTCCTGAAACGTGATGACGTAGTTATTTCCCAGAATCACGCTGATTTGCTCGGAGTTAATTTCCTGGCGGTCTTTATTAAAAGACAGTTTTTTTAATACAATAAAGATATAATCCTCAAAAATTTCAACCTTGGGCCGCTGGTCGGTATTCAGGATATCTTCTAAGACCAGGGGATGCAGATGGAATATTTCCCCTAACTTTTCTAAGACAGATAAGTCCTGTAAGCCCACAACACTCAGCCACGTAACAGGGGGAGAATCCCGATAGGCGGCGATTTCTTCCACTTTCGGAAGTTCCTTTACTAAATATTTATCCTGATCGTAGTCAACCAACCATAGAGAAACCTTCTCGGTTCTCGGTTCTCCGACATACACCATCGATCCGGGAGATAGACCAACTTTTTTCGAACGCTTTTTAATAAATTTTTTACTCATCTCAACACATTTTTAGAATGTTTGTTATATTTTCCTTGATACAATTTTTTCCTCTTGAGTATCTTTATTCATGATTCAAAGTGATAGGAACGGGTTTAACATCCCAAATATCTGCTGCATATTCTTTAATGGTACGGTCGCTGGAAAATTTACCCATGTTCGCCACATTCAGAATACTCATTTTGATCCAACGGTTTTTATCCATATAGGTTAAGTCTACTTTTTCCTGACATTTCATGTACGCTTCATAGTCAGCAAGTACCATATAATAATCACCACGATTCAACAACGAGTCAATTATCGAGTGAAATAATTCCGGATTTTCGGAAGAGAAGTAGCCATTTTTAATCATGTCGATGATTTGACGCAATTCCGGATTCTCATTATAGTATTTCCAGGGATCGTGACCATTCTGGCGGAGGTCCTGGACCTTTTCTGCCGTTAAGCCAAAGATAAAAATATTTTCTTTTCCCACTTCCTGTAATATTTCAATATTTGCTCCATCCAGCGTTCCAATCGTCAACGCGCCATTTAAAGCAAATTTCATATTGCCGGTTCCTGAGGCTTCCATCCCAGCGGTAGATATTTGCTCTGATAAATCGGCGGCAGGAATAATCACCTGTGCATTGGACACTGAATAATTGGGAATAAAAACAACTTTTAACCTGTCACCGATATCCGGATCAGCATTGACAACCTCTGCAACTGAATTAATCAATTTGATAATATTTTTAGCCATCGAATACGCCGGCGCAGCCTTTCCTCCGAAGACGATGGTCCGGGGAACAAAGTTTTTGGCTGTTCCATTTTTCAAACGGTTGTACAGTGCTATTACATGAAAAACATTCAGCAATTGACGTTTATATTCATGAATTCTTTTTACCTGCACATCGAAAATCGATTGAATATTAACTTCAATCCCCATGGTTTCTTTGATACAATGTGCCAGCCTTTTCTTATTATGCACTTTCACCTGCTCCCATTCTCTTTGAAAAACCTTATCTTCGCACCACTTCTCCAGTTTCTTCAATTGATAAAGATCGGTAATCCATCCATCACCAATTTTGCTGCTTATTAAGTCGGACAGAGCTGGGTTGCTTAACTTTAGCCACCGTCGCTGGGTAATTCCATTGGTTTTATTGTTAAATTTTTCCGGAAAAATTTCGAAAAATCCTTTGAATACCCTTTTCTTTAAAATATCGGTATGGAGTTTTGCCACGCCGTTTACGGAATGGCTTCCCACAATGGCCAGGTTGGCCATTCGCACCTTTTTTTCATCTCCCTCTTCAATGATGGATAAATCCCGCACTCGATCGAGATCACCCGGATACATCTGGCTCACTTTTTCGATCCAACGCCGATTGATTTCATAAATGATTTGTAAATGACGGGGCAGCAAATATTCCATCAATTTGATCCGCCATTTTTCCAGAGCTTCTGGAAGAACCGTATGATTGGTGTAGGCAAATGTTCGCTGGGTGATATCCCAGGCTTCTTCCCATCCCAAACCCTCTTCATCCATCAGCAGGCGCATGAGTTCTGGAATACACAGAGCCGGGTGGGTATCATTTAACTGAATAGCGACCTTCCTGGGAAACAACTGAAATCCCTGGGAATGCGTCTTTTTATAGCGTCGAATGATATCCTGCAGAGAAGCAGAAACTAAAAAGTATTCCTGTTTGAGCCGCAGTTCACGACCGGCATGGAAGTCATCCCGTGGATACAGTACCTTCGAAATATTCTCCGACATGATTTTTTCTTCCACGGCTTTCCCATAATTGCCATAATTAAAATATTCCAGATTAAATTCCCGGCTGGATTTAGCCGACCACAGCCGCAAGTTATTGACCGTATTATTTCCATAGCCCGGAATGGGTGTATCGTAAGCCATTGCAATTACATTTTCAGTATTCACCCAATCAAAACGCATATTTCCTTTCTCATCCTGATAGGATTGAACCTGGCCATAAAATTTTACCGGATAGATGTATTCTGGACGTTCAATTTCCCAGGGATTGCCATATCGCAGCCAGTGATCCGGAGATTCGACCTGCCAACCATTTATAATTTTTTGATAGAATATTCCGTATTCGTAGCGAATTCCATAGCCATAGGCGGGCAATTCCAGGGTAGCCATGGAATCCAGAAAACAGGCCGCTAACCGTCCTAAACCACCGTTTCCTAAAGCCGCATCCGATTCCATCGAAGCCAGATCTTCTATATGGTAACCCAATTTCTGCATGGCTTCTTTGGTTACCTCATAAAGTCCTAAATTGATCAGCGCATCTCCCAGCAATCGCCCCATTAAGAATTCCATCGACAGATAATACACTCTTTTCGCTCCTTTTTTATAATATGTTTGCTGGGTTTTAATCCATTTTTCTATTAACCGATCTCTCACCGTGAATGCCAGACTCTTGAAAAAATCCCTCTGAGTGGCAGAATATTCATCCTTGGCCAATGAATACACTAAATGATTGATAAACGATTTTTGAATTGATTGAACATCCATACCTTGAAATTCATTGGTGGAAGGTAAAAGTCTTAATCTGGCGGAAGTCTTCTGCCCGTTCCTTTTCGAATCAGATTTTTCCATGCTCTATTCTCCTCTGGTTCTTCAACAATTAAATCTACTAAAAAATGCCCCCTGTTCCTTTATTTTATTTCATTTTAATGTCGTTTCATTTCCGGCAGATCACAATTCGTCACTTAGACTTCGTGCTTTTTAACCACGATGATATTGAAAACGAAATCACCATATTATTCAGTCTACCCTTGTAAATTTAAATCGATTGATATCTGAACATGTAATTAAAAATTTTATCAGTAGATACTAAACAGATATTACTTTTCCAGCACCGTTTATATTTTGTAATTGATGGTACAGGCCTTAAGGATGTTTTAAAAAAATAAAGGCATAGTGTGAAATGCTATTATACAAGATTGACGTCCTTCTCTGGTAAAAATATCTATACATTGCCTGGTGACCATCATTATATTTCTTTAAAAACAGGTATATTTTCATGATTAAAATTCAGGGTATTTTACCGCCTGTGGTTACTCCATTTGTCAATCAGGAAGTTTCTTATACCTATCTGGCTACTAATCTCAAAATCTGGAACCAGTATGCACTCAGCGGCTATGTTTTATTAGGTTCCAATGGTGAACAGGTGATGCTCAAAGAATCCGAAGCACTGCAAATCGTTGAGACCGCAGTAAAATACATTCCAGCCGATAAACACATTATTATCGGAGCCGGAAGTGAATCAACTTATAGTACCATTGATTTCCTGAAAAAAGTGCAGCACATTGGAGGTGACGCCGCTTTAGTCATGCCACCTCATTACTACAGAGAGCAGATGAAGGCCGATATCATCGAAGCCTATTTCAGGGAGATTGCCGAACATTCACCGCTACCAATTTTGTTGTATAATGTGCCAAAATTTACTGGATTGGAAATTCCCATCGACACCATTACCAGGTTAAGTGAGCATCCCAATATAATAGGAATGAAAGACAGTTCTGGTAATATTACCTATTTTCAAACTCTACTGAGTTTCCATTTAAAAAAATTCCAGCTCTTAACGGGTACTGCTAATACCCTAATGGTCAGTCTACTCATGGGGGCAGAAGGAGGAATTTTAGCTCTGGCCAATATTGCTCCCGGGATTTGTCTGGATCTTTATCATGCTGTTAAAAGCGGACAACTAAAAAAAGCCAGAATCCTTCAATTAAATGTGCTCAGACTCAACCAGTTGACGACAGCGATTTATGGAATCGGGGGTTTAAAGTATGCCTTAGATCAGATCGGAATGTTTGGAGGCCAGCCACGAAAACCACTTACTCTTCCGAATGCGAAAGGAAGATCGGAGATTCGTAAAGAATTAATGAAACTTAAATTAATATAGTCATTGACATTTATCTTCCCTACCCTGACGGATTCTGAGCAGCCAAGTTTTTCCTTGCTCCTGTATTTATAAAGATCATGAAAGTTTATAACATTTTTTTTGTCTAATGGAAAATTAGATTGGCAAAAATTCAAAAAAAGATCAGACGATAAAGCGATCCCGGGCTTATGAAGTTTGAAGAAATTTATCAAGAATACGGTGAACGGGTATTGAATTTGGTGTACCGGTATACAAATAACAGTGAAGTTGCTAAAGATCTCACTCAAGATATATTTATTAAAATCTATGAAAATCTGGAAAGTTTTCAACATCGATCCGCGATATATACCTGGATATACAAAATTACCACCAATCATTGCATAAATTATTTAAAGAAGGAGCGTAAGAAGCGCTGGTTAAGTCTGCTTGATCAGAATATTTTTGATTTATTTAAAGTTGAAAACAACCTGTTTAAGAACCCATCTACTCCCGAACAACTTCTGGAAAAATCCGAACGGGAAAAGATTATTCATACCATGATCAATTCTATTCCGCTGAAATATCGTTTTCCACTAGTTCTGCAGCGATACGAAGGCCTGTCTGTAGAGGCAATTGCAGAAATATTATCATTGACGATTGCGGCAACCGAGAGCCGAATCCATCGGGCGAAAAAAATGTTAATTAAAAAATTGCAACCCTATGTTGACCAATTATGATTCCGTGTGTCGTATGATGAGCGGATATAAAATATCAAAGCACTGTGCAAGAAATTAAAATAAAGTTTGTCTAACTCTTTGAAAACAGGAGCAAAAAAATTGAACGAAAAGAAGCGACATATACAAAAATATTTTTACGATTGGCATGTAAAGACGTTAAGTGATAGTAAGCTGGCGGCAATTAATGCCCATCTAAAAACGTGTGATGGTTGTCGAATATATTACGAAAAGATGGCATCTGCTCTCGATCACGCCGATCTGTCATCTCTTCCAAAATTAACTGCTGATCCCTTCCTGGCAGAAAAAATCATGCGAGGCTACCGGCAAAAGACTCCGGAAAACAAGTCTGCCGCTTTACCCGCCTATGTCCGCTGGTCCTTTGCCTCAGTCGTATTCGTTTTATCATTTTTGCTGGGAATTTTTCTGGGAAAAGGCATTTTTTATAACAAGGAACTCAACGAAGAGACTCAATTAACTTCAGCATATTATCAATACTTTTCTCAGAGTAATATTCTGGAGGGATTTGACGAACTCTTGATCACAACCAATGAGGAGAACCATGAAAGTAAAGATACTCATTAGCATCCTCCTGGTATTAATTGCTATAAATCTTGGGACGATTGGAACGTATGTCTATTTGCAAATCTTTAGGGGCAAAGAGAAGCCGGAATGGAAAAGACCTCATACTTCCCGGGACTTTCGTCCTCCTCGCGTGGAGATGAATCTGAATCAAGAGCAAAGACAGCGGTTACGCCAATTATTAAAAGAATTTCAGCAAGAAAATGAGAAAACACGCCAGGAAATATGGGCACTGGAAAAGGATTTGTTTGTTCTACTGGAACAGGATAGTGTATCATTGACAGAAATAAAAATGAATCTTCAGAAGATCAGTGAACGGCGCTTAAAACTTATGGAGGCGGCTGTTTCAAAAATGATAAAAGCCAAATCTTTTCTTCATCCTGAACAACAAAAAAGATTCTTCGACTTTATTATGGAATCGCGACCGCCTCTTCCACCGCCTGATCGACCTTTTCCTCACACGGGTCGGCCAGGAGGAAATCATGATATTTTCCCTGATAATTAAATCCCATAAACTAAATATAAGGAGAGTGGTATGAAAAAATTTTTGTTGGTTATGCTCGGTTTCTTGCTTTGCTTCAGCTTATCATTTGCCAAAGACAAGAAAATTTCTCCTCAAATCGGAAAACTGAGCGAAGAATTAAATCTGTCTGAAGAACAGGAATCTAAAATAACGGATCTACATTTAAATCTAAGGAAAGAGATCCTTCCCCTGCAGAACAAATTGGATCAACTCAGAGATGATCTAAAAATGGAGATCGTATCTGATAATTTTAGCGAAACCAGGGTCAAAAAATTGATTGAGGAGATGGCTAATATTGAAAAAGACATCCAATTCAAACGGATTATGAATCAGAAAGCCGTGCGAGATCTCTTAACGGCCGAGCAGAAGAAAAAATATGACATATTTCTTTTGTCCAAACCTGAATTCAGAAGTGAAGAAAGACCCCGTTTCCATCACAGATCTCCGCGTCAATTACCCCCTGAACCACCCGAAAGAGAATTCTAACACTCCTGAAACCGTTCGGTCCTGATTAATGTCAGGACCGAATGGGATTTATTCTTCTGATGCATCAAAATTAACAAGATTTATTTACCATTTTCTTTCACGCTTTTGCCTACTCAAATATGCAAATCACCGGATAGCAGGAATACCCAAATATATCACCTTAAAAATTTTTTTTCGTTTAGATTATTTTATTTATCAAAAAATATCTGTTCTCTGATTTTTTCTATTTCGTCCAAATCCTCTTTTTTCAGTTGCCAGCCGGCCGCGCCGATCATTTCATCCACCTGCGATACCTTGCGCACTCCAACGATAGCACTGGTCACCGCAGGGTTCATTAAAACCCAGGCAATGGCTAAATGAATTACTGATTTCCCATAGGAACCTGCCAGTGACTTCAAACGCTCGACAAATAATAAATTTTTGCTCAGCCAGGGTTCTTTAAAATAATTGCTCTGATGCCTCCAGTCGTCTTTCGCTAATTTAGACTTATCAAACGTGCCGGTTAGCAGACCCGATTGCAGGGGACTATACGCCACTACTCCCACCTGATGTTCACGACACCAGGGTAAAATTTCTTTTTCAATATGTCGGTTTAGCAGACTGTAGGGAGGTTGCAATGAATTTATATGGGCAACATGCTCGCACCGCTCCAGCAATTCCACATTAAAGTTGCTGACACCCATATATTTTATTTTCCCTTGTTCCCTTAATTTTAGCAGTGCTCCCCAGCTATCTTCCACGGGGGTTCTGGAATCAGGCCAATGTATCTGGTATAAATCAATATAATCGGTCTGCAAGCGTCGTAAACTGGCTTCTGCCTCTTTCATGATGCTATCCGGATGAATATTATTCTGGACATTTCCCTGGCTGTCCCACACCAAACCACATTTGGTGGCAATAAAAACTTCCTGCCTTTTACCCCTCAGGGCTTTTGCCAGAATTTCCTCGGCGTGTCCCAGTCCATAAACGGCCGCGGTATCAATCCAATTTATTCCCTTATCCAGACCGTGCTGGATAGCCCGAATTGATTCCCGGTCGTCTTGCGCCCCCCAACCGTATTTCCATGGTCCACCGATAGCCCAGGTTCCCAACCCTATTTCAGTGAGCCAGGGACCATCTTTACCCAATTGTCTCATATTCATTATATATCTCCTCCTTTACCTTATTATGTTTTTATCAATAATTTTTTCATTTTCGAATCAAAAATATTATCGCAATTACAATAAAAATATATAATCAAAAGAATTCGATCAAAAATAACTTTATATTTGACTTGGTAACTTTTATTTTCTGAAAGACGTATGTAATTTTGCGTTCAGTTAATTAAAAATAGCAAAAAGATTTCGTGGAGAGAAAATGTACAGAGAAACAAAATCATTTATCTGGGGGATCATTCTTATTGTTATTGGACTGCTTTTTTTAGGTAGAAATCTCGGGTGGTTCGATTTGAATTGGACGGATTACTGGCCAACTATTATGATATTAGGTGGTTTGCTTTTCTGGTTCGGTTGGTTAACCAAACGTCAGGAATTTGGGTTATTAATGCCCGGGACCATCTTGCTGGTCTATGGCATAATGTTTCAATATAGCGCTCTGAATGGCTGGTATTATATGAGCGATTTATGGCCGGGATTTTTGCTGGGGCCAGGATTAGGTTTTTTATTCATGTATTTATTAGGCAACCGGGAAAAAGGCCTTTTGATTCCAGCTTTTATTCTCATTATCCTGGCTGCTTTATTCTGGATCAACCATCACGTTTACCGCTTCTTCTGGCCAACCATTCTAATTGGCATTGGCATTTACCTCATATTGAAAAACCGCAGATCTTCGGCAGGTCAGGAACCGAAAGCAGCTGATGACCAGCCGCCGAAAGTGAATTAAAAAATGTAAATCGGAGAACTTAGATGAAAAGATTATACCGCTCAAAAACAGATCGTAAGATTGCCGGAATTTTTGGTGGATTAGGTGAACTCTATGATATCGATCCCACGATTTTACGGCTGATTGCTGTTCTATTGTTTCTGATCACCGGCTTTTTCCCAATGCTTTTTACTTACATCGTAGCCTGGATTATTATCCCCGATGGAAAACCGGAGCAGTCATCGTCGGCGGATACTGGAAAATCCTGAAAAAATCTTCCATCTCCTCATGTGTATCCTTTGAACATTTTCCGTGAAAGAGAGGCTTGCGGATTATTTAAAATATTTTCAGTCTGATCAAAGAGATTAGTGGAAACTTTCCCACAAAACTTAATAAAAAACCCTCCCGAACAAGTTCAGGAGGGTTTTCTTAATCTCGAATGTAAGTTTATTTACCAGTTCATTACCACCCTGTTATCACCTTCTACAACGGCCATGTTCTTTGGTAACGTTCCAGTCAAATGGCGATAACTCTGTTGTAGCAGTTGAACAGCATAATCTGGATTATGGATTCCATGGCTGGCATCAGCTTCCACAAAAACCAGATTATACCCCGCTTCTCTCTGCAAAGGGGTTGAGATACTGGAGTCACCCAAAGCGACAACCAATCCGACTCCAGTTGTATCAAGACCATTAGCGACCAGCGCTGCAGTCAACAGATCCATTAATCCACTCACTTCCTGTTGCAGGCCTTCAACCGTGCCGTCACCGTCAAAATCATCTGCGGCTGGAATTTCGGTAAAACTATTTATTACCCCGTGACAATTCTGACAGGCTAAAGTTGTCGGTTCAAATTTATGGCCGGTCACTGCCGGACCTGTTGGGCTCCATTCGACCATATTCAGATGGCAGGTTTTACAAGAATTTTGTACTAACAGGTGTGAAGGGCCTGCCCAGTTAAATCCAGTCGGTGCTACACCATGATAACCGCTTTTGGCTGCCAGCATATCGCCCTGCGGACTTTCATGGGGACCAAAACTGGCTGGTCTGGACGGATTTCCAACTACGACTTGATTGTCGGGGCTGCGACGGGCATGATGGCATTGCATACAAAGTTTCCCTGTCCCACCAACACTGATGGTTGGTGATTCACCATTGGCAGTAACCAACTTAATATCCGCTACAGTGCGCATCTGACCCAAATTTTCATCGCTATGAGAGTCGTGGCAGACCTGACAGGTAATTTGCGTATAACCGACCGCTGAAGTATCCGGCCGGCTGGCAATGGCACCACCTGAATAAAAGGTACTTAGATCGCCCGCTAATCGAATGGCGGAGGCAACGCCTTCATGACATCCCCAGCAGGAGGCACTGAATTCAGCTTTTGCTGCTTCAACATCAAAGGCATGGGCGGATTCTTGCCATTCACTGTAATAAGGATGGTGTTCACCTTCATGGCATTTCCCGCAGTTCATGGCATCATAACTCACCTCCATTCCACCGCCTGTCAGGTGATCAGACGCCGGACCGTGGCAGTTTTCGCACTGCACATTTTCGAATTTAGCAATGGGAGCTTCGTCATAGCCACTGTTTCCCGTGGGACCTTCGTACCCAACAGTATGACAGGGATTACAATAAGAGGCGGCATGTCCGCTTTCCTGCAAGCTGGCCCAGGCATTGGCATGGGCAGTTTCCTGCCAGGAGCTTACCACCGAAGAATGGCACGCACAAGAAGGTCCGCCGACATAATATGGTGTAACGGTTGGGGCATACATTCCTACTCCAATCGCTCGACTGCCTATCCCGATATATGTTCCATCCGTTACATGCACACTTACCGTATAAGCTCCCGGATCATCCGGTGCTTTCCAGATAACCGTATCGCCCTCGGTAACATCAAAACTGCCCGCAGTGGCAAACCAGGCATAAGAAAGATCACCTGCCAGCGGTGAGGCGGTTACATCGACGGTCAATTCCACCGAACCACCTTGAGCAATGGAATCCGGATTAGCATTTATAGCATCGACGGCAATAATCTGCAAGATGATCGTATCTCTCTCGGTGACGGTAACTGTATCCCTCACCACTTTAGTTACAATCTTCTCCACTTCTTTCTCACAACCGCTGAAGAAAGCGATAGAGAGAAATAGCGAGATCACCACTAAAACTGCCAAACCTTTAATCGTATGATGACCACTCATAAGTATTACCTCCTTTGCTTTGATTGTGAATAATTATAATGTTCTATACTTTAATTTGCAATAGTTTTGTATTTTTCCTTTTTCTCTCTTTTTTTATTTCTTTTTATTTCTTTTTCTCTATGTTTCCATCTGTTAATATTTATTATGGATTTAAACCGCTATGACAATCCACACAGAGGCTTTCCTTCCATCCATCACCGATATCCACTGGATGGATGAATTCTAAGGCCTGTCCCAGGATTCCGACTTCAGGATTTTCAGGATTGCCCTGTGCATTGATGAAATGGCAGAGATTACAATCCTTAGTGATTACCTCTCCGGCGCTATTCTGGTGCCTGTCATTATGACAGCGAAAACAACCATTGAAATTCAAATGTCCGATATGATCAGGATATTCACTCCATCGTACTTGCATCTTCGGAAAAATATTTCGCGAAAAAGAATTTTGTAATCCGGTTATGGCTTTCTCCACATCACTTTTTCTAATTTCCATAATTTCCGGATAATTTTCAGAATAAAATTCGGTAATCGCCGTCCGAATCCGGGAGAAAGCAGAATCGGTGGAAGGATATTCTTCTGCACACAGTTCCACACACAGTTTTTTAATTTCGGGCAGAGTCGCGGGAATATCACCGGCCGTCATGGCGGAGTTAATAAATAAAGTAGGGGCTCTGTATAAGTGTGAAGGACGATTATGGCAATCGATGCAATCCATGGTTCTGATTTCCATGGAAGCTATCTGGGCATCGGTTAAAGGATTTTCCGGATCCTGATATATTTTTATTTCCTTGGTTTCCAGGTTAGTAAAGCGAACCCAGGGAATAACTTCCCTTTTTTCATCTGACGCAACATATTCAACTTTAATTTTGGGATTGATATGCCAGTGTATACCTTCAATTAGTCCCAGGGCAGAATGGGGAGCGCCAATTTTCATTACCAGGGTGATGTTCCATTGGGTATTTTTTTCATCGGAGAGATAATGAGTTTCGAGCCTTATTTTATGGGCGTAAAATTTTTGGGGCCAGTGGCATTGCTCACACACTTCCCGTGCCGGACGCAAATTTTTAATAGGAACAGGTATGGGTTGGGGATAAATATTAGTGGCGGTGGCATACACCTGATATAAACCTGATAATTTTGACTTCACATACCAATCCGCTCCTGGTCCGACATGACAATCTACACAACTGACCTGGGCGTGGGGAGAATTTTGGTAGGCGGTATATTCCGGGTGCATTACCGAATGGCATATGGTTCCGCAGAAGGTAACAGATTCCGTAAAATGGAAGGCCTCGTAACTGCCAATGGCTGACAAAAACAGAAAAATAGTGGTTCCAATCGAAAAGATAAAAAAGCCATTGCGATGTTGAATATTATTGAGATCGATGACAGGCCATACTTTTTTTGCTTCTGCTTTGCCCGCCCGGAGCGAACGAATTTTCAATAGCATTCCAATGGGAATTAGAACCAAGCCTATCACCATTATCACCGGAAGCAAAATGTAAATGACCAGTCCCAGATAAGCGGCGCGTTGCTCAAAAATAAGAGTAACCGTGAAAAGAAAAACAATCATAAAAAAACTGATCAAAGCGATGGTTGCTCCAATCAACGATATCCAGTTCTGGGAGGAAGCGGGTAATTTTAACTTCATAAGCGTGTTCCTTATTGTTAGAGGGTTGAAGTTAAGCGGTTTAAAATACAGAATTGATCCCTATAAATTCAAGATTTTTTATTAAAAATATGAGGAATGAAAAGTTAGAAGTGAAGTGTGAATGAAGTCTGAAAAATCCACTTAAAATACCACAAAAACCGCTAAGCAAAATAAAAAGTCTCCAGCTGAATAAATCCAATAAATTGGCCATTTTAAATCACTCAAAGAATATATTTCTGCTTGGAAAATTGTTAATTTTTCATTAATTTTTACAGTTTAAAATAACCCTTTTAAATGGAGGAAAAGGCATGAAATTTTCAGTGATGCGGGACGAAATTTTTAATGCATTACAGCGGGTCGTTAATGTGATTCCTCAGCGTTCTACTTTTATGATGACTCAAAATATTTTAATGTTTACTGAAGATAATTTGCTCAAACTCATCGGCACCGATCTGGAGATTACGCTAATGTCCTGGGCCCCGGCCTCCATCAAAGAAGAAGGATCAATAGCCATTCCCGGTCGTCTGATTCATGACATTGTCCGCGAATTGCCTAATATTGAACTCCAGTTTGAAGTGGATGAGCAATTTCGGATGAAAGTGACCTCCGATTTCGGGCGGTATAAAATTTCTGGTGTTAATCCCATTGAGTTCCCCCAGCGACCGGAATTAGGCGAGGATGTGCAGGAAATCGTGGTTGAAAATAAAATATTTCGTAAGTTAATTGAAAACACGATTTTTGCTTGTTCTACGGATGAGTTGCGTGCCGCTCTAACCGGCGTATTTTTCAACATTTCCACCGGTAAAATCGAAGCGGTGGCTACCGATGGTCACCGGCTGGCCAAAATGGGTTATATCCATGATGTAACACCGAAAAAAGAAATCATGGCGATTATTCCCACCCGTTCTCTCAATTTCGTTCTGCGGAATCTAGATGGAGAAGGTAGCAGCACTCTGCATTTTGGCAAAAAACATGCGTTGTTCGAACTGGCCGACACCCAGTTATTTGCCCGCTTAATAGAAGAAACCTTTGTGGATTATGAGCGGGTCATTCCGAAAGAAACTCCTTATGAAATGAAAATTGATACCGAGGCATTTTATTCTTCGGTAAAACGTGTTTCTCTTTTTTCAAATCCTTTGACTTCACAGGTGGTGCTTAACATCACTGCCAAGCAGCTTGAATTGCATGCGGAGGATATCGATTACGGCGGCGAAGCTCAGGAACGAATTCCATGTGAATTTAATCGGGATCAATTCCGGATTGCCTTTAACTCACGTTATCTGCAGGATATCTTACGACATATCTCTTCCGGGAAATTGCAGCTGAGATTTGTTAGACCAGATTATGCGGTGCTGGCCAATCCGCTCGAAGCGGCTGAAAATGAAGAGCAGCTGATGTTGTTAATGCCAGTCCGGTTGGAATCTGAATAAATGGTTCTGAATAAGTTACATTTGACAAACTTTAGAAATTATCACGAGCAAAAAATTATTTTTCATAGTGGCACCAATATCTTATTTGGGAACAATGGAGAGGGAAAAACCAATATTTTGGAGAGCCTTTATTATTTAGCTTTGACCAAGAGCTTTAGAACGAATAACGATCAGAATTTAATTTTGAATAACGAGTCTTTTTTTCGGATTCAGGGAGATTTCACCAATGAGCAGGGAAGAAAAATGGTATCAGCCATCGCCTTCTCTGTCTCAGAGGGTAAACGGATTCAATTAAATAATCAGAAAATTAGCAAGTTTTCTGATTATATCGGCAGTATTCCTGTTGTTCTCCTCGCCCCTTCCGATTTAGAAGTGACACTGGCCGGACCACAGCAACGAAGGCGATTCCTGGATATCATGCTCTCGCAAGCCAGTAAAGTTTACTTACATCATTCTTTACAATATCGCCGTTCATTGAAGCAAAGAAATTTACTCTTACAACAGGGCTCAACAGACCACCAACTCCTTCAATCCTGGGATGAGGCCTTAATACAGAATGGTTCGATCCTCATCGAAAAAAGAATAGAAGTTATCGAGAAACTGGATGAGTTGATTAAACAGTACTATCAGCAAATGAGCGGTAATAGTGATAAAGTAAAATTGGTCTATCAATGCAGTTTCCCGATAAAAGCACCAGAGAAAATTAACGAACACTATCAATTGGCCTTACAACAGAATCTTGAAAAAGACAGACTAAATCAGACGACCAGCATTGGCCCCCATCGCGATGAAATCCTTTTTTTAATCAATGGAAAACCTCTAAAAGCAGTTGGATCGCAAGGGGAACATAAAACGTTTGTTATCTCCCTGAAAATGGCCGAATATCATTATCTGCAGAGCATGAACAAAAGTCTTCCCCTGTTGTTGTTCGATGACATTTTTGGAGAATTGGATAGTGGTAGAATTAATAACATGATTCATTCGCTTTCCGAGATCGGACAGGTTTTTATTACCACGACTTCGCCCAATTTCTTTGGAAAATTAGAACAATGGAAAGGGGACACTTTCTTTTATCAGGTCCAGCAGGGAACCGTTAAAGAAGTAGAGAAAATATGAGCACGGCAAAACCACTGAATCAATTAATACAGCAATTCCTGGAAGCCATTGGAATTGGTGCCAAAATCGAAGAAAATCTGGCAGTGGTGCATTGGGACTCCGTGGTAGGCAAAGAAATTTCCGAGCATACCGATCCATACAAAATTGCAGATGGTATTCTGTATGTTCGAGTAAATGATCCGGTGTGGAGAAACGAACTGCAATTTTTTAAAAATGAAATTATTGACAAGTTGAATACCAAAATTGGTAAATCTCTCGTGAGAGATATAAAATTTTTATAGTGAGGTCTAAATGAGTGAAACGAAGAATCAAACGATGACATCTTACACGGCTGATAATATCCAGGTCTTAAAAGGTCTGGAAGCGGTACGCCGACGTCCCGCTATGTATATCGGTGATACAACCGCCCATGGTCTACATCATCTGGTTTATGAAATTGTGGATAACAGTATTGATGAGGCGATGGCCGGATTCTGCACGAAGATCAAAGTGACCATTAATAAGGACGAAAGCATCACTGTTGAGGATAATGGGCGGGGAATTCCGGTTGACCTTCACAAAGAAGCCAAGAAATCGGCCCTGGAAGTGATCATGACCATGCTGCATGCAGGTGGAAAATTCGACCATACGACTTATAAAGTTTCCGGGGGATTGCATGGAGTGGGAGCCTCTGTCGTAAACGCTTTATCGCGGTGGTGCGAAGTAGAGGTCTATCGGGATGGCTATGTATATTTTCAACGTTATGAAAGGGGAATCCCGGTTACGCCAGTTAAAAAATTGCGACCCATCAAAAGCACCGGTACAATGACTACCTTCATGGCTGATGAAGAAATTTTCTCAAAAATCAAATATAATTTTGATACTCTGGCAAACCGGTTGCGGGAACTCGCTTTCTTGAATCAAGGTTTGCGATTAATTCTGAAGGACGAACGAGATGGAAATTCAGAAGAATTTTACTATAAAGGCGGATTAGTAGAGTTTGTTAAGTATGTCGATCAGAACCGCACGGCTCTTCATAAACCGATTTATGTCTCAGGAGAACGGGAAGGAGTGAATGTTGAGATCGCTTTTGAGTATAATGATTCCTATAGTGACAACATTTTTTCTTACTGCAACAACGTGAATACCATCGAAGGAGGTACTCACCTGCATGGATTTAAGTCCGCTCTTACTCGTACCTTAAATAATTATGGAAATAAAAATAATTTATTGAAAAATATCCAGCTGCAGGGAGAGGATGTCAGAGAAGGTTTGACGGCCGTTGTGAGTGTAAAGGTGGCGGAGCCGCAATTTGAGGGACAGACCAAGACGAAATTAGGGAATAGTGAAGTGCGGGGAGTAGTGGAATCCATCTTCAACGAACAGCTTTCAGAATATCTGGAGCAAAATCCCGCCATTGCCCGCCGGATCATTGAAAAGAATTCTCTGGCGGCTCAATCCCGGGAAGCGGCTCGCCGGGCACGTGACCTTACCCGTCGTAAAACCGCTTTAGAAAGCAATGCTCTGCCAGGAAAACTGGCCGATTGCAGCATAGATGATCCCAAGCAGTGCGAAATCTACCTGGTGGAGGGGGATTCGGCCGGTGGATCAGCCAAGCAGGGACGCGATCGGCGATTCCAGGCCATTTTACCCCTGAAAGGGAAAATCCTCAATGTGGAAAAAGCCCGGCTCCATAAAATACTGGCCAATGACGAAATAAAAACCATCATCACGGCCATGGGAACCGGGGTGGGCGAAGAGGATTTTGATTATGAAAATTTACGTTATCATAAAATTATCATTATGACCGATGCCGATGTGGACGGATCTCATATCCGAACCCTGCTTCTTACCTTCTTTTTCCGTCATATGCGAAAATTAATCGAACTGGGCCATGTTTATATTGCTCAACCTCCGCTCTACAAGGTCACGGCTGGGAAAGAAGAATTTTACGCTTATGATGAAGAAGATAAAGAAAAAATTGTCAAACGGTTCAGTAAAAATGGTGACGATTCAAAAGTATCGATTCAGCGATACAAAGGTTTAGGTGAAATGAACCCTGAACAATTATGGGAAACCACCATGAATCCGGAAAAACGAACTCTTTTACAGGTCACTTTGGACAATGCCGCCGAGGCTGACCATATCTTCAGCATTCTGATGGGCGACCAGGTAGAACCCCGCCGAGTTTTTATCGAAAAGAATGCCCGATATGTTCGTAACTTAGATATTTAATTATTCTTTTTAATTCATACAAAGCACACAGAAATGAAAGCTGGATAAGATAATGGAATTACAACGACAACGAATTTTGCCGACCAACATTGAAGAGGAAATGAAAGATTCCTACCTGGATTATTCAATGTCGGTCATTGTTTCCCGCGCTCTACCCGATATACGGGACGGATTGAAACCCGTGCATCGACGGGTATTATATGGGATGAACGAATTAGGTCTCCAATACAACAAACCCTACAAGAAAAGCGCACGAGTGGTAGGAGAGGTTTTAGGCAAATACCACCCGCACGGAGACACCGCCGTCTATGACACCATCGTCCGTATGGTCCAGGATTTTAGCATGCGATATCCCCTGGTAGATGGTCAGGGAAATTTTGGATCGATTGACGGGGATGCGCCGGCCGCCATGCGATACACAGAAGTACGAATGTCACGCATTGCCGGTGAAATCTTGCGCGATTTAAACAAAGATACTGTCGATTGGCGACCTAATTTTGATGATACTCTGCAAGAACCGACCGTGATGCCGTCCGTCTTTCCGAACCTGTTGTGCAATGGCAGTTCCGGTATTGCGGTGGGTATGGCCACCAACATCCCGCCTCATAATTTGCGGGAGGTGGTGGATGGTATCATTGCCACCATTGACAATCCCGACATCACCGTGGCGGAATTAATGACGCATATCAAAGGACCGGATTTTCCAACCGGGGGGATTATCTTCGGGGCGGAAGGTATCAAAGAAGCCTATGAAACAGGCCGGGGTAAACTGATTATCCGGGGTAAAGCCACTGTAGAACACGGCAGAAATAATAAAAGCAGTATCATTATCAGCGAAATGCCCTTCCAGGTAAACAAAGCGTCTTTGATTGAAAAGACCGCTGAGCTGATCCGGGAGAAGAAGATTGACGGCATCAGCGATATCCGTGATGAATCCGACCGGGATGGCATTCGGGTGGTGATGGAATTAAAACGAGAAGCTCAGCCGGAAGTTGTGTTAAATCAATTATACAAACATACCCAGTTACAGGTTACTTTTGGCATCATCAATCTGGCACTGGTGGAAGGAATACCGCGGGTGCTCAGCCTGCGACAGATGATTCAATATTTTATCAATCACCGGCATGAAGTCATCTTGCGACGCACGCGCTTCGAGCTGGCCGAAGCCGAGAAGCGTGCTCACATTCTGGAAGGATTGAAAATCGCGCTGGACCACATTGATGAAATTGTGGCCCTCATCCGGAAATCCAAAGATGTGGACACCGCTCGTCAAAATTTAATGAAGCGATTTTCGCTGTCTGAGATACAGGCCAAGGCTATTCTGGATATGCGCCTGCAGCGTCTAACCGGTCTGGAACGAAAGAAAATTGATGATGAATATAAAGAAGTCATTCAAACCATCGAAAGACTGCGTGCCATCCTTGCCAATGTCAATTTGCAACTGCAAATCATAAAAGATGAATTGACCGAGCTGAAAGAAACTTACGGAGATAACCGCCGTACGGAAATCATCAAACAGTTTGAGGAATTTTCAGTAGAGGATATGATTGCCGAAGAGGATATGGTCATCACCATCTCCCGCGAAGGTTTTATCAAGCGCTTCCCGGTGAGCGGATACCGGCGGCAGCAGCGCAATACCCGCGGCAGTACCGGCGCAGTCGCTAAAGGAGAAGATTTTATTGAACACCTCTTTATAGCCTCTACTCACGATTATATTCTGTTCTTCACCAATCTGGGACGGTGTTATTGGCTGAAGGTGCATGAACTTCCACAGGTGGGAAAAGCCGGTAAGGGTCGGGCGATTATCAATATGATCCAGATTGGCCATGAAGAAAAAATCAAAGCATTTGTGACGGTAAAAGAATTCAGAGATGATGCCTATTTAATGATGGCCACTCGCAATGGTTTAATAAAGAAAACCATTCTGTCGGCTTACGGAAATCCCCGTCGCGATGGTATCAATGCGATTAAAATTAATCCGGGTGATGAATTAATAGAAGTCAAATTGACAGATGGTTCCAGCGATATAATTCTGGCCACCACTCAAGGTATGGCGATCCGTTTCAAGGAATCAGAAGTACGAAATATGGGAAGGGTCACGGCCGGTGTTCAGGGAATTCACCTCAATAAAAAAGATCATGTGATCGGAATGGTGGTTGTCAAGCGTGAAGGCACTCTGTTAAGCGTCAGTGAAAAAGGATTTGGAAAACGAACTGCCATTAAAGAATACCGCACCACTCATCGGGCCGGAAAGGGAATTATAACCTTCAAGGTGACCGAGAAAACCGGTCGCTTAATCTCCATCATGGAAGTCGTAGATGAAGATGATCTGATGTTAATTTCGACCAAGGGAGTATTATTGCGGATTCATGTGGGAAATATTCGCACTACTGGTAGAAATACCATGGGCGTCCATCTCATTCGGCTGGATTCTGGTGATCGGGTGAGCGATGTCGCCCGCATTGTTTCTGGTGAAGAGGAATAAATTCTCTGAGGCACTGGGAGATGTCAACAGATGAAAAACCTATTGACATCCCAATTTCTCCTCTTCTCACATTAAAAAAATTTTAAGATACGGTGTAAATACACCAAGTTCTTTTGTTGCGCCACCATAAATTTTTCAAAACTGAGAATTAACGGTTGGAGGATCTATGAAGAAAATCTCTGATTCCACCATCCGCCGAATGTCCAAATATATCCGTTCGCTGGAACAGTTAATTGAAAAAGGAGTGGAAGCGGTATCATCAGACACCTTAGCCGAGATGGATGGAATTACTGCGGCACAAGTTCGAAAAGATTTCTCATTTTTCGGTACTTTTGGGAAAAGGGGATTTGGTTATAATACCAAAGCTCTGAAAAAGCAGCTTGAAAATATTCTGGGTTTATATCGAACCTGGAATGTGGCGATTGTTGGGGCGGGAAATATTGGGCGAGCGCTTACCGATTATGCTGAGTTTAAGAAGCAAGGATTTATCATTCGTTTAATTATGGACAAAGATCCGGCAAAAATTGGGAAAAATATTCACGGCTTAACCATTGAAGATTTTAATCAGGTCAATGAGTTGGTCAAACGCGAACAAATTGACATTGCGATTATTGCGGTACCAGCCGATAGCGCACAGATAGTAGCAGATAGACTGGTGAATGCCGGGGTGAGAGCCATTCTTAATTTTGCTCCCCGCAGCTTAAAAGTTCCCTCTAATGTGGCAGTGAAGTATGAAAATATGGCGGTTGAAATGGAGGCGCTGTCTTATTTTTTATCCAGCAGAAAATGAAGTATGCTGTCGTTTTTTTACGTTGACAAGCCCCGATTGTGGTAAAAAGGGGCTTTCTTATTTTTTACCAGATCTGCCAGATAAAACTGCCTATCATAACCAGTCCGGTTATTACCTTCAACAGACTTCCCGCCAGGAAACCAATCAGCGTACCCCAGCCGGCCTGCAAAGCGGAGGCCTTTGATTTTCCAGACAGTAATTCACCGGTGACGGCTCCAAGCGCTGGTCCCAGAATAATTCCAAGAAATCCTAAAAATATCACACCCAAAATACCACCAATGAAAGCTCCCCATATCCCGGCGGAAGAAGCCCCATATTTTTTAGCCCCTAATGCTCCCGCATAATAATCGATTACCACCAGTAGCAGGGTGACCATACCCCAGATAATCATGAAATGCCATCCATAATCGCTCCAATGCGTGAGGAGACCATAAATTAAAAATGCCATATAAATGAGCGGAATTCCAGGCAGAATCGGGACCAGCGTACCCACCAGACCGATAACCATTAAACAACATACCAGTATAATCAAAAAAATCTTACTCAACCTGTTCAACCTTCTGGTTTAGAAAAAACATGGTCAAATTCACTATTCAAGCCACTTTTTTAAATGCTGGAGAATCCAGTCCTCACTTTTAGGAACAGAATAAAAGCCCGCCTGTAAACGCTGTCGACATATTTCATATAAAATGACAGCGGTGGCCACTGACACATTTAAACTTTCCACCATCCCGAACATGGGTATATAGATTTTCTGATCGGCAATCTGTAAGGCGTCATCCGATACTCCACGATGCTCATTGCCCACAATGATAGCCGAGGGAAGAGTCCAGTCAATTTCAAAGATACTTTTTGCTGAGGGATCAAGAAAAGTGGCAAAAATTCTCATTCCCTGATTCTGCAATACCTGCTTCACATCCGAATATTTTTTATGTTTCTGGATATTAATCCATTTATTCGCCGAGGCGGATGATTTTCTACCTAATTTCGGAAACTTTTCCAGATTATAGAGCAAATGAACCGATAAGACTCCCACCGCATCACAACTGCGTAAAATGGCACTCACATTGTGAGGATCATGGATATTTTCACATACCACGGTGAGATCGGGCTGACGAAAATTTAATACCCGTTTCATTTTTTCTAATCGTTTTACAGTTGGCACCACTTATTCTCCACAATTCTGGATAGAATTTAGGATTATTCTGTCACAGAATAAATCAAAAATAAAAGGATAGTAGAATAAAATTTAAACTTCCTTTTAGAATGGTCGATGATAGAAAAATATATAATGAAAGAGTTTACTATATCGTTTGCATAAAATTACTTGATTTATAAAGGTACTTTTGAGTATTTTCAGGGCAAAATTTCAACTAAATATACGAAGGAGTCATACAATGAAAAATCTTGGCTTCTTGTGCTTGTGGGTATTAGTTGTTGTGGCAACGCTAAACGCGCAGGGTTTCAGAGACACCTATAACGATCCAAACCAGAGTAACGTGATGGGAGGATTGGGGGTTACCTGGATTGATGATCAACCTTATACTACTCTTACTCTGGCACCGGAATTAGCGCTGGGAAAATTTGGAGTTGGTTTCTATTTACAATTACTCATGGACAACCAGAATAATTTTAAACTGCGAAAGGACGAGTA
>CAYMXZ010000026.1:0-18583 GCA_964394475.1 uncultured Caldithrix sp.
GCTGAGCGGCTGGCAAAAATGAGAAAAGAGCAGGAAACCGCTCAGCAGCAACCCAAATACGATGGTACCTGTCGTCACCTACCGCCTGAAATTGTAAAGCAGAATTTACATAAAGGAATCAATCGGGTGATTCGCTTGAAAATGCCGCAGACCGGTGAAACAGTATTCAATGATTTAATTCGCGGTGAAGTCCGAATCCAGAATGAATTGACTGACGACCAGATTTTGATTAAATCCGATGGCTATCCGACTTACCATCTGGCGAATGTCATTGACGACCATTTGATGAAGGTCACCCATGTGATTCGCGGTGAAGAATGGTTGTTAAGTGTGCCCAAACATTTGCGAATATATCAGGCGTTTGGATGGCAGCCTCCGCAGATGGCTCATCTACCTCTACTCTTAAATCCAGATCGATCCAAGCTCAGCAAGCGGCAGGGCGATGTGGCAGTGGAAGATTTTTTGAAAAAAGGATATTTGCCGGAAGCCCTGATCAATTTCGTAGCCTTGCTGGGTTGGAATCCGGGTACCGATCAGGAAATTTTTTCCATTGATGAACTCATTCAATTATTTTCACTGGAGCGCGTAAATAAAGCCGCTGCCGTCTTTGATCTCCAGAAATTAAACTGGATGAATGCGTTTTACCTTAAACAAATGGATGAGAAAAAAAGAGTTCGATTTTTACGACCCTTCCTACAGGAAGCAGGATATGATATCTCGGATGAAGATAAAAACAGGAAAATCATCGATGCCGTTTACAAGCGAATTTCCTTTGGAAAAGAGATTGCCCGTGAAGCCGCAATATTTTATGAACCTCACCTGGAAATTCAGGAACAGGAAGCTCGAGTGATTCTCCGCCAGGAAAGCTCTAAAAAAGTACTCGCGACTCTTCTGGAAAAAATCAGAGAGGTGCCTGAGGTGAATGTGGAATCATTCAAGAATCTCATGAAGCAAGTCCAGCAGGAAACCGGAATGAAAAAGGATCAGTTATGGATGCCGGTGCGAGTGGCCCTCACGGGAGTGACACACGGACCGGAATTATCATTGGTTATCGAAATCTTTGGCAAGAAGAAGATTATCAGTTTTCTTACTCAAGCGCTGGAGTTAGCCGGATAATTAGCCATTTCGAAGAACAGTTCAAAGGAAGCTGGTGAGAAAGAATAATTGTAAATATCTGAGATTAACTATTTAAAAAGCAATGGAGAATATGTTGTGTCTTTAAAAATCGCCGTGCTTCTTGGCGGAACCAGTGCTGAGCGAGATGTATCTTTGATCAGCGGGCAGGAAATCGCCAAAGCTCTGCGTCAAAACGGGCATCAGGTTCTGGCCATTGATTGCGCCTTTGGGGATCTGCTGATAGAGGACTGGGAAAAAGACATTAACGAAGTGATCCGGACTGAACACTCGGACTTCGAGCAGCGAAAAAAAGTACTGGATCGCAACATTTTAAAAACCATCGACTTCCTGTTGCGAGAAAAAATTCAGGTAGTTTTTATTGCTCTGCACGGCGGATATGGTGAAAATGGGCAGTTGCAGGCCTTATTAGATCTGGTCAAAATTCCCTACACCGGCAGTGATGCCTTAGCCAGCGGAATAGGAATGGATAAAAATATCAGCAAAATACTTTTCGAGAAAGCCGGCGTGCCCACCGCCCCCTGGATAAAAATATCTGCCGACAAAATACCACCAGAAGAAGAAGTCGCCTCCCTTGGATATCCGCTGGTTATTAAACCTAATGATCAGGGTTCGACAGTAGGTTTAACTGTGGTCAAAGAACCCGCACAATTATCCGAGGCTATAAAAAAAGCTTTTCAATACAGTCAGGTGATTTTAGGCGAAAAATATATCGCTGGCCGGGAAATGACAGTCTCAATTCTGGACAGGGAGGCTTTACCCGTTATCGAAATTATTCCGGAACATGGCATCTATGATTATGAATGCAAATATCAGAAAGGAAAAAGTCAATATGTGGTACCGGCGAAAATTCCTGCTGATGTCAGCCATCATTTGCAACAGCTGGGACTTCACGCCTATAACGCTCTCGGTTGTCGGCACTATGCTCGTGTCGATTTTCGATTATCGCCGGAGAACCAGCCTTATTGTCTGGAGGTGAATACCCTTCCCGGGATGACGGCTACCAGTCTGGTTCCTAAGGCAGCCAAAGCGGTAGGTATCTCTTTTAATGAACTGGTAGAGAGGATTGTTCAGATGGCACTAAGACAATAATTCCATTATAAAAAAGTCAACAGCACCAGGGAACTAAAAACAAACAGCAACCGAGAAAATAACAAATGGCGACTGACTATATTGTTGTTTTTTGCACCGTTCCTAACGAGGCCACGGCTCAAGAAATTGCCCGCCAATTGGTGGAAGAGAAACTGGCCGCCTGTTGTAATATTATCCCGGGGCTAAAGTCCATCTATACCTGGGAAAATAAAATTCAGGAAGATGCCGAGCATCTGCTCCTGATCAAAAGCCGGCAAATGGTATTCAGCCGCCTTGAAGATCGAATCAAAGAGTTGCATCCTTATCGTATTCCCGAAATCATTTCTTTACCAATTATAAAAGGAAATAAAGAATACTTAAAATGGATAGGCGAAAATGTCGAAGAAAGATGAATTACAAAAAGAACAAGAAGAGTATTGGCGGGAGGAAGTAGAGCAGCTCAAGGCAGATTTCCTTCACAGCTCATCTGAGCTCGGAACAGAAGTATTGAATATTATTGAACGCTTCCTTCAAAAGCAATTGTACCGCAATCGCACGGAGCTTTTTCAATCTTATTCCAAATTGATGAATGCGCTGGTGCGGTCTAAACCGCTCATGGCTCTGTTTTATACGTATAGCCGCCGCATTTTCGACCGTATTGATTCATTGCCCAAAGAGGAGCGTGATATCCAGAAAATAAAAAAATCACTGCTGGAAGAGCTACTGACTATTCGTTCCGAAATTATTACTCACCAAAAAGCCCTGAGCAAATTTTCGGCGCGTCTGATTATGGACCAATACCAGGTGTTGACTCATTCAGCCAGTAAGGCAGTGGAAGCAGCTTTTTTAGAAGCTAAGAAACGCAAAAAACATTTTCGGGTGATCTGCACCGAAAGCCGTCCCCAGCTGGAAGGAACACAATTAGCGCTTCGTCTGGCCAGGGCGGGTATTAAAACAACCCTGATTACCGACGCCGAAATGTGCGAAGCCATCCAGAAAAGCAATTTCGTTATCACCGGTGCTGACCGAATTACCGAAACGTCTTTAATTAATAAAACCGGAACTTATACTGCTGCTATCCTGGCCAAAGAATTTCATATACCTTTTTATGTCATCGCCAGTACTACCAAAATTTTACCGAAACGGACCTATCCCGCCAAGTTTGTCTCCAGCAACGAATATCAGATTTATGATAAAAAAGTGACCAATCTCGCCATCGAAAATTTTTACTTCGAAGAAATTCCCTTATCGCTGGTACATAAAATAATTTGTGAGAATGGAATTTTTGAAACGGAAGAATTCAGCGAACGGTATTTGAATTTTTAATTCTCTGATGACTGCAGCTAATATCATGCAAATTACAGGAGATCGGTTTTGAAAAATTTGACGCAACGTGTTCTGATGGCTTTATGGGGGATTCCGCTGATTCTTATCCTCAGTTATCTGGGTGGTTACTTCTTTCTGGGATTGGTGCTATTGATCAACGGAATGTCACTGTGGGAATTTTACTCTATCTTTAAAAAGCAAAATCTGCAGGCTTATCGTATTCCGGGTCTTATACTTTCCACCATGCTAATTCTTATTGTGTATTGGTTTCCAGGTGAAATCTTTTTAAATGCGCTAATCATTACTCTGCTGGTTATTCTGCTCATTCATCTCAGGATAACCAGGCCGAATTCCTCTTTAAATACGACGTTAACCATTGCTGGAATTTTTTACATCAGTGTTTTTCTGAGCACTTTATTAATGGTACGCATGAATCTGAATTCCTGGATGGGCTGGCCTTCGTCTTCGAACCTGGCCGGCAAATTTTTTCTGCTCATCTGGATCAGTATCTGGATATGCGATACCGCCGCCTATTTTGGGGGAAGAACTCTGGGAAAACATAAGTTAGCACCCCTCACCAGTCCACATAAAACGATCGAGGGAGCGGTCTTCGGTTTATTGGGAGCGATGGCTACTTTTTATACTCTGACTCCCCTCCTGATACCCCAGTTGCCCGCCTTTCACCTCTGGCTATCGGCTGTGATCGTGGGAATATTTGGACAATCAGGTGATTTAGTCGAATCGCGTTTCAAGCGGGATACAGGAGTAAAGGACACCTCAACCATTTTACCGGGTCACGGTGGTTTTCTGGACCGCTTCGATTCCTTAATTTTTGTTTCACCTTTTTTCTACCTTTTATTTTATTACCTCAGACCATAATGATTCAACTCGTACGTCAGCTCTTTTGTAAAAATTTATTTGATTTTATCAGAGGATGAATAATACAGCCGTTATGGATCTTATCTCTGCGTATAGTTACTGTCAAAAAATAACTCAATCTCATTATGAGAACTTTCCTGTGGCCTCCCTTTTCATTCCGGCCAATTACCGACCGCATATTTTTGCCATCTATGCTTTTGCCCGAACCGCCGATGATTTTTCGGACGAGGAACACGATCGGCGGAGTCTGTTAGATTGGCGAGAGCGTCTGCTCCGCTGCACCACGGAAAAACCGGAACACCCTATTTTCCTGGCGCTGGGACATACCATCCGTCGTTTCGATTTGCCACTGTCCTGGCTGGACGATCTTCTCACGGCTTTTCTGATCGATCTGGACACCAATCGCTATCGAACCATGGAAGATCTTCATCACTACTGCCGATATTCGGCCAATCCAGTAGGCCGCATCATCCTCTGGATTTTTGGTTATCGTGATAAAGAATTGATGAATTATTCCGATTTCATCACTACCGCTTTGCAACTGGCCAATTTCTGGCAGGATATTTCCGTTGATATAAAAAAGAATAGGCTCTATATTCCAGCCGAATTTTTGCGTAAATTTCAGGTGTCTGAGCAGGAAATTTTTCAGCAACGTATTTCTCATAATTTCGTACAGATGATCAATGCATTGGTCGATTATAATTATAGACTTTTCAAACAGGGCTTCCCGCTGGTACAGAAAATAGAAGGGAGGTTGCAATGGGAAATAAAATTAACCGTGGCAGGAGGTCTTGAAATTTTAAAAAAAGTAAAACATCATCTACCCCATCTTCTTCATGATCGACCAGTATTGAACCGATGGGACTGGATGAAGATCATCATTTCTCATTTGTTACGATAGAAGCTTTATGACTCAACAAAAACAACTCGCCAAAAAAAGCAGAAGTAATTTTTATTATGCCTTCTCGGTTTTACCACGTGAGAAAAGAGAAGCCATTTATACCCTTTATAATTTTTGTCGTCAAACGGACGACATTGCCGATGGTAATATCTCCAAAAATAAAAAACAGACGACTCTGGATTATTGGGAAAAAGAATTATTTCAACAATTTCATCAGAACAATCACACCCGCTTTGATAAAATCTATAAAATTGCTCAGAAATTTCGCATACCACTGGAGTATTTCATGGAGCTGATCAATGGAGTAAGAATGGATCTCGTGCAGTCTCGTTTTCACTCTATCGATGATTTGATCAATTATTGTTATCGGGTGGCCTCGGTAGTGGGTTTGATGAGCATTCAGATATTCGGTTATCGAGATGCGCGGGTAAAAGAATATGCGGTTAATTTAGGAATTGCTCTGCAGTTGACCAATATCATCCGCGATGTGGGTGTTGATGCCGAGCTGGGTCGGGTCTATCTCCCGTTGGAAGACCTGGATCGTTTCGGGGTGAAAGAAAAAGATATCATCGATAAAAAGCAAAGTGTTCCATTTCAGCAATTAATGAATTATCAATGCCAGCGCGCTAAACTTTTTTATGAACGAGCCGGTCAATCTCTGCCCAACAGTGAACGCCGGAACATGATTCCATCTCAGATCATGAAAAACATTTATTATCATCTATTGCATTTACTGGAACTGAGACATTTTCCAGTCCTGCAGCAAAAAGTGGAAATACCTAATTTGGTCAAACTTACCATCGCCCTCAGAACGGTGGTAACCGAAGCTGTTCTGAGCATCTAACCCGGTTTTTAATCATTACTTTTTCGATACCAATATTTTTAGAAACTCATCCATACCTGAAAAATTTGTATGAAGGATAAAGTTCTCATCATCGGTGGCGGTGTCGCGGGGCTTTCGGCCGCTGTTCATGCTATTGAGAATGGTTTGCTTCCCATTATTGTAGAAAAAAATCGTTATCTGGGAGGAAGAGTCAGGTCGCTGGAAGCCAGCGATATTGAAAAAACCATTGACAATGGTCAGCATGTTCTTTCGGCGGCATATGAGGAAACTCGCCAGTTGCTACAAAAAATCGGATCATTGAAAAAAATCTTCTTCCAGAAAAATTTTCAGGCATTATACGCAAAGTCTGGTCAGCAATTTTTATTTTTTCGAGCGGCTTCCCTGCCCGCTCCTTTTCATTTTTTTCTGCCGCTGTTCACGCAGCGCTCCTTTACCAGAATTCAGTTAAAAGATTTCTGGAATTTCTGGAAAAAATCCATTTCAGTTTCCAGCGACCGATTAAAAAAAATGACCATCGCGCACTGGTTGGACGAGTGTCAACAAACCCAGGATATCCGTGAATTCCTCTGGCGACCGTTAAGTCTGTCCATTCTGAACACTCCCCTGGAAAGCGGGTCTGCTTACCTGTTGTTGAAAGCATTGCAACGCTCGTTTCTTGGATCTTATCGAAAGGCTGGTCTGGGAATTCCTCAAACCTGGTTATCAGAAATCTTTGCCGATCCAGCAGAAAAATTTATAACTCAGGCTGGCGGAGAAATTTTTTATCTCCACCCTGTGCAGGAAATTCAGGAAATTTCATACCATAAATGGCGGGTGCTCACTCCCAAAAAAACTTTTGAGGTGCCGTGGGTTATCTCGGCTATTCCACCTCATGGGCTTTCGGGAATAATTGCAAACAGTGGACTACCTGAGCTATCACTATTAAAACGAAACCTGGATTCCTTTGAGTACCATCCCATTATTACCATCAATATTTTTTGTCAGAAATCTTTAAAATTTGATTTTCCAATCTTACTCATTTCTTCACCCATTCACTGGATATTTCCCCATCCTCAGTCTGCCACCAGTTACGCCGTGGTAATAAGTGCAGCTGAGCAGTGGGTGAATAGCGATCGTGAGGAAATAATAGAAATGGTGGTAAAAGAATTTAAAAAATATTTCGGAATCGATTTACAAAAAGATAATCAGCTGCTGACTTACAAAATTGTGAAAGAAAAAAGAGCCACTATTGCCCAAACGCCCCACTCCCTGGCCTGGCGACCGGCCACCAGGACAGAGCTCAGGCATTTCTATCTGGCGGGTGATTGGACAGCGACTGGTTTGCCAGCAACCATTGAAGGCGCCGTGCTCAGTGGAAAAAAAGCCGTTGAGGCAATCGTGCAGGATCGGAGGTAGACAATCTTTTTATCTCTGGGAAAATTTTACCACCAATCAAAATATTTTTTAAAAATTATAGCGTTTAATTTTTCTTTTTTGCCCTTTTATGAAATTACGATTTCGTTTCATTATTTTATTTCATCAGGTACAGTAAATTATGATGGTACGGAAAAAAATCATCATCGATGGCTATAATTTAATCAAAGCCAATCCAGCTATTTTCAGCAAGATGCCCACGCTGGAACTGCAACGGGTGCATCTGTTAAAACTCCTGAGCTCCGCACCGGTTTTGCAGGGACATGAAGTTACAGTGGTATTCGATGGCCAATCTGATTCTCAGCAGACTCAGCTTCAAAAAAAGAACTGGATTCGCATCGTTTTTTCAGGAAAAGACCTGGAAGCAGATGAAGTTGTTCAAAAAATGATACGTCAGCAAGCGGCCAAAGAAAAGATGGAAATTGTCAGCTCTGATCAGAAAATCCAGCGTACCGCCAGAGATCACCAGGTGATGGCAGTGAGCTCGCAAGAATTCTGGAAAGTGTTGCAGCAGGATCCGACAAAAGTTGTCAAATCTCCAGATGATCAAATAAATCCAGAACAGAACCTATCTAAAAAAGAACTCGAGGAGTGGCTGAAGATTTTCCGCCATCGACAGGATTCGGCCGATAAAGACTGAGTATGCTTAAAATAGATACCGCAGAAAATATGCCCATTCATCCTCGTTTATCTTTTTGGCTAAATAATCATACTCTACCTGATACCTTCGCTCTCTTCTGCCGAAAAAGAGTTCACTTCTCTTTAAAATTTTTTGACCACATAGAAACTGTTCTTAATCATTTCATATAATATGCTTTATTATTAACAACCATTGCTCATTCTCTTTAAAAAGAAAAGTAGTTGCTGATTTATAAGATTGATGTTAATTTTTTCCGTTTTTTTCAAAACATGAAGAAATAGTGAATTATTGGATGGCATGAATGGTATTCAATATCCAGATAGATTGGGGACAGAGTCTCATATGGTTTCTGCTGTTCATCGCTTATGCGGAGATCCATTTCCGCTTTCGCTTTCTGCCCAGCCGGCTTTTTCAAAAAGAGCCAGAGATTATTTTTGACCTGCCCCATCGGGGTCAACATGGGAAACAGATCCCACTATTCTTATTTGTAAAAGATGCGCATCGTTTTCCCATCCGGCTTTCAGAGGCTAAAGTCAATCTGACTCATGTGCAGACTCAAAAATCTACTCATGCTCAATTTTCAATAAATACTGAAGTCACCCAAAAATTTTTCACAAAAATTTTTAATCTTCCTGCGGATAATTTTCCTCAACCCGGGGAATATCAGGTACAGGTTCATCTGACATATATTGATCCTGCCCAAAAAGAAAAGAGTATTACGCAGGATAATTATCGGTATATTCCACATCATCCGTTTTCGATTTTTATTTCCTCTTATCCCCTGCCGGAAATGGAACATTGGTATTGGGGAGATCTGCACGTGCACAGCAATTATACCGACGATCAAGTTGAATTTGGTGCTCCTATTTCGGCTACCGCTCTGGCGGCTCGGGCGGTCGGACTTCACTTTATGGCAGTCACCGATCACTCCTACGATCTGGATGACGACCCCGATAATTGTCTGGTTAACCGAATGGATATCCCAAAATGGATTGCATTTCAAAAAGAAATAAAAAGCTGGCAGGCTGAACATCCTGAATTCATAATTATTCCCGGAGAAGAAGTATCCACCGGTAATCATCATGGTCAGAATATTCATTGTCAGATATTAAACGATCCGCAGTTTCATCCCGGGAATGGAGATAGCGCCGAAAGATTGTTCCGTCCCCGGCCTACTCAGACGTTGACTGAATTGCTGGAAAAAAAATCTGGCAATTCCCTGGCTATTGCCGCTCATCCCCAAGAGATTCCCCCATTATCACAGCGACTCATCCTGAGAAGAGGCATCTGGAGTGTGAAGGATTGCTCCCATGAAGCCCTTCATGCCCTGCAAATTTTAAACAATAGCAGTGAAAAATCCCTGCAACGCGGTGTGGAACTCTGGAAACAACTGTTGCTAAACAAACGCAAAATCGGAATCGTAGCTGGAAATGATGCCCACGGAAATTTCAATTGTTTCCGCCAGATCGCTATTCCTTTCCTCAGTATGGTTTATAAAAAATATCATCTGCTTGGGCAGGTTCGAACTGCTATACAGACCGCTCAGTTTGATACTTCTGGAATTTTAGAGGCCATTCGGCACTTGCGAATGGTCATATCGAATGGTCCGCTCGCCACGATGAGAGTGAAAGGAAAATCATCTGCCGAATTGGGCGATGAAATTCCCTTCCCGGCCGAGGGTCGCCTGGTTATTCATGGATTATCTATCCCCGAATATGGTCACTGGAAAGAATTACGCTTGTGTATGGGTGATTTTCAGCAGAAACAGGAAAAGATAAAAATCATTCCTATCACCAGAGCCAGGTTAGAAATAATGATGGAATTCGATTTAAAAGAATTGTCTGCCGATTACCTTCGTCTGGAAGCTTACTCGCAGCGGAATCAATATAAATATTTTTGCCTGACCAATCCAATCTGGTTCATCCGGGAGTAAATAAGATTGGTGACTATCCAGAAATATTACATTTTTATTTTTTTTCTGGTCTTTCTGACTTCCATCTCCTTCAGTCAGAATGTTCTGCCATTTCCGGTTCACATAGATACCGTGATCATTGTAGGGAATGAGCATACCAGGGCTCATGTTATTTTGCGTGAAATCCCGTACCATTTTCCTGATACTCTCTCTGAAAAGGCCGTGTTACAAATAAAAAACCGTCTTCAAAATTTGTTTTTATTCAATAGGGTTGAAGTAGAGATCTGTCAACTGGAACAGAAAAATATTTTACTGATTTTTTTAACCGAAAGCTGGTATGTGTTCCCGGTTCCACTGCTGTTCATCAATGAACATGACTGGAACAAATTGAGTTATGGTGTGCAATTGACCCATTATAATTTCAGGGGAAGAAATGAAAAATTAAAAATTGGTGGCTGGTGGGGATATAACCCCGCTTTTTTCGCTAATTATTTTAATCCCTGGATTGGCCAGAATGTTCGCCTGATTTTAGGAATAGGAATTTCCAAAAGAAAAATTGAAAATAAGATATTTCCAATTAAAGAAGACCGGTTGATCTGGGATGTGACTCTGGGCCGGAAATTCAACCTGAATTTTGAAACTCAATTCAATTTCGCTCTCCAGAAAATAAAACTTCCTTCTGAATATGAATCGTACACCATCTCTAAAAATGGGACGGATCTCGTTCCTGTTCTCACCTGGCAATTGAAATGGGATAAACGAGATTTATATGAATATCCTAAAAATGGATTTCTCATCGTTCACAATTTCCGCAAATTTGGTTTTACTTCCCATCAACCCGATTTCTGGCGATTTGAATTTGACAATCGTCTGTATCTCCCAATTTATCAGGAACTCTCTCTGGCATGTCGGGAACTGCTCATTGTGAATGAAGGCCAGATGCCCATCTACCAGCGAGTTTTTCTGGGATTCGAAGAAAGAATCCGGGGCTATTTTTATGAGGTATTCCCCGATCCCGACCTCCATCAGAAATACCCATCAACCAACATTTCCCTGAGCAGTCTGGAACTGCGTTTTCCAATCCTGCCGATCCGCTACTTTTCTTTTAAGGATGGTCCTGTTATACCCAGTCTCTATCGCGATTTAAAATTCGGGATCAGTGCCGGAATTTTCATGGACAGCGGGATTGTCTGGCAACATCAAAAAGAGGTAACCTTGAAAAATTTTTATACCGGATACGGGATTGGACTGCATATTCATTTGCCCTATGTTCAGCTTCTGCGTGTAGAAATAGCGATCAACGATCAACGTCAAACACAAATGATTGTTGATGCAGCGGCAAGTTTTTAAATCCTGAAAAGAGGAAGTGGTTTTTCATGGATCTGTTTTACATTTCAAATTTCATGCCCGGACAACCAGAGCTTATTTTATCGGCGGAAGAATCTCATCATGCCCGAAGTGTACTGCGGAAAAAGAAAGGTGCTACTCTCCAGTTAACGGATGGAAGAGGTCATCTCCTCTCAGCCATTATTAAGGATGATCATGGGCCTCAATTAATTCTGCAGGTACAACAGCAGGAAAAAATTGAATTCCCATTAGAAAATCTCATCGAAGTTGCTCTCTCTCCTATCCGTCCTAATCGCATGGACTGGGCAGTTGAGAAATTAACCGAACTTGGCGTTCAGACGATTGTTCCAGTGCATTGCCATTATACCAGCTATCGATCATTAAAATTCGACCACCTTCGTAAAGTGGCCATCAGTGCCATGAAACAATCGGAGCAGGTGTATTTACCTGATATCAAACCACTAATCCCTTTTGAGAGATGGATAAAAGAAATCTCTGAAACACCAGGACCAAAGTTCTTAGCTCATTTGCAACCGCAGAGTCGCCATATTTTTCCAGCATTTAACAGGCAGGAGAAAATTTATATTGCGGTGGGACCGGAGGGAGGATTTCATGCCGATGAGATTAGTCAGGCAAAAAAATCTGGATTTGAAATACTTTCACTAGGGTCTACGATTTTACGCACCGAGACCGCTGCCATCAGCAGCGTAATCCGATTAAAGATATTGAAAAATTTATGATGGCCCTCTTTCCTCAAAAATAATGATCCTTTTTTAATTTTCATTTTAACTTCTTCAAATGGATTATGATTTTTAAGGAAACGCCTCGGCTTTATCATCTGCTTTTTTCAAAGAAAAAGGAAAAAAACTGCAGCAAAAGCAAGGGGCAGGTCAGTTGCTGGCGGTTGCTTTTTTTTCACGCTGGCTGGCTAACAGTGAAAATGCGATTCCAATAGATAAAATACTGGCAATGATGGCCAGAGATATAAGAGTTGGGATCTTATAAAAATGGGAGAGCAGCATTTTCACTCCCACATACATTAACACAAAAACCAGGCTCAATTTCAAATATCGGAATTTATCCATCATCGAGGCCAGCGCAAAGTAGAGCGATCTCAAACCCAGGATGGCGAAAACATTGGAAGTGAATACGATATAAGGATCGGTGGTGATGGCAAAAATAGCCGGGATTGAATCAATGGCGAAAAGAACATCGGTGCTTTCGATCACCAATAGAACCAGAAACAGGGGCGTGATGGCCTTTCGGTTACCCACATGACTGAAAAATTTTGATCCTTCATAGTCTTTTGTCACCGGATAAATTTTTCTGGCCAGGCGAACCAGCAGATTTTTATCCGGTTCTATTTTTTCATTGCCGGTAAAAAGCATACGGATGGCAGTGACAATTAATAAAACTCCCAGCACATAAATCATCCAGTAAAATTTATTAATGAGAGCGATGCCGGCAATGATCATGATGCCACGCATGATCAGTGCTCCTAAAATACCCCAGTAGAGCACCCGATGCTGATAAAGAGCCGGCACGTTAAAATAGGCAAAGATCATGGCAATGACAAAAATGTTATCCAGACTCAACGATTTTTCAATGATGTAACCGGTAAAATATTTTAATGCCGCATCTTCACCAGAACTCACGTATAGCGAGGATTCACCAATTCCCAGCCAGTGATAGTGATAGGCATAGTAAATAAAAATGTTGAACAATAACGCCAGAACGATCCAGAATAAGGTCCAGCGCAGGGCCTCCCGAGTTCTAATGCGATGCATCGTGCGGTGGAAAACTCCTAAATCCAGAGCCAACAACAGGATAATCAATACCAGAAATCCAATCCAGAAAAAAATCATCTGCCTATCTTTCTTATTTCACCTTAGATCGTGATCATGGGTAATTCATTTGTCATATTTCTTTTAACACATTTCCAATATAACCATCATGAACTTATAGAAATTTTAAAAGTTGATCAACTTTTTTATTAAAAATACCATCTGTATCACTATGGCAGTTTTGCACTTTCTATCGATCAATAAATCTATTTTCTAAATAAATCTACCTGTGTATATTTCGGTGCTTATAAAACCAGAGTGCATAACACCATTGACGGTAATAAATGAAAGTGATTGAATAGTGTCAACAAATTCAAGCAGGTCCGATTGTATATTCTGCAGAATCATCGCCCAACAAAGTCCGGCTCGAATAGTTTACCAGGATGACCGGGCGGTGGCGTTTCACGATATTCATCCACAAGCCCCCGTGCACATCCTGATTGTCCCCCGGAAACATATTGCCAGACTTCAGGACCTGCAAGTGGGAGATGAAAGCCTGGTGGGACATTTGCTCTATCTCGCGAAATTATTGGCCGAAAAAGAAAATCTTATCCAACATGGATACCGGCTGGTTATCAATAACGGGCGCTATGGGGGACAGGCTATCTTCCACCTGCATTTTCACCTATTGGGAGGAAGGCCCATGCGCTGGCCGCCAGGGTAAAAAAGATTTTTTTACCACTTTTTTGCTAAACATATTTTCGGAATAGATTAGAGCCAGATCACAATTCTTTATTGATCATTGCATTATCATAGGAAATAGAATTATTTTTGAAATGTCAGTCACTTAACCGGACATGAGATTCATTGGAGAGATAATGAAAAAAATTCTTTTACTTTTTTCAATTTTTATGTGGGGGATTTTTTCATCTACCCTGGCAGATCACTATCAAATGATCAGAGTTTACCTTAGCTCAGCAAAAGACCTGGACAGAATCGTGCAGGCAGGGATCGATCTGGAAGGCAGTCGCTATAAGCGGGACATGTTTATCGATCTGCAGGTTTCCATGGCTGAGAAGCAGGTGCTGCAGGAAATTGGATTTCAAACTGAAATCCTGATTGATGATCTGGAATTCTACTATGCTTCCCGCCTGGAAACCAGAGCGGGTGAAGGTTTTGGTTACGGTTCAATGGGAGGGTATTATACCTACAGCGAAGTGATGGCCAATCTGGATTCGATGATTACTTTATATCCTCAACTAATCTCTCCCAAAGATACCATCGGATACTCTATCCTGGGAAAACCAATTGTGGCCGTTAAAATAAGCGACAATCCTACCCTGCAAGAAACAGAACCTGAGATTCTTTATACTGGATTGCATCATGCCCGAGAGCCGGTAAGCATGATGAATATCCTTTATTACATGTGGCACCTGCTGGAAAATTATGGTACTGATGCCCGGGCGACTTATCTGGTCGATAACCGTCAGATGTGGTTCGTGCCGGTAGTGAATCCCGATGGATATGTATACAACCAGCAAACCAATCCCGGCGGAGGAGGAATGTGGCGGTTAAATGCCCGTGATAATAATGATAATGGAATTTATTTTCAGTCCGGTATCGATGGAGTGGATCTCAACCGCAATTATGGTTACCAATGGGGATACAATAACAGCGGATCAAGTCCCACTCCCGGAGATCAAACCTACCGCGGTCCTTACGCCTTCAGTGAGGTGGAAACTCAGGCCATCCGAAATTTCTGCAATAACCATCAGTTTGTCACTGGCTTTAATTATCATACTTACAGCAATCTGTTAATACATCCCTGGGCATATAACGATTCCCCTACTCCCGATCATTTTTTCTTTCAAACCTTCGGTTATGAATTAACCCGTTTCAATGGATATGTCCTTGGCACACCCAGTCAGACCGTTGGATACTCGGTGAATGGTGACGCCAACGATTGGATGTATGGTGAACAAACAACCAAACCGAAAATTATTTCCTACACTCCCGAAGTGGGTAGCTCATCTGACGGCTTCTGGCCGCCAACCAATCGCATTCTGCCTCTGGTTCAGGAGAATCTGTATCCCAACATTATTCTCAGCTATATTGCCGGATCTTTCCCGCGCCTGTATGATAAAAATATTTTTGTCTACGGGGCCAATCAGTTCATTGAACCGGGAGAAGTGGTGGAAGTCTATCCGGGAATCACTAATTTTGGGTTACAAAGCACTGCTCCTCTGCAGACAGAATTGCTGCCTATCACTAACAATTTTGAGTTACTTAACGGTATCACCACTCTCCCCGCTTTAAATTCTTTCGATTCTACCTATGCAAACACCCCCTGGCTCTTCCGGGTAAATTATCATACTGCTCCTGGCAATTTACTGAGATTTAAAGTAGACATTTATGAAAATGGCACGTTGATTAACTCTGACTTTTTTGATTTGATGGTAGGCTTTTTTGAGACGGCCTTTTCCAGTGACTTTGAGAATGGAATCTCCTCCTGGGTCGGTGGTGGAACAGGCGGCAGCTGGGGCCTCACCACCAGCAGTTCCCACTCCCCCACACACAGTTTGACCGATTCTCCATCGGGAAATTATAACAATAATGCCAATTACTGGATACGGACTCCCAGTATTTCGCTGGCCAATGCCAGTACGGTTACCCTCAGTTACTGGACGAAATGGGCGATTGAAGCGGATTGGGATTTTGGCATTGTAGAACTTTCCACCAACAATGGAGGCAGCTGGACCTCCCTGGTGGCCCCACACATGACCCCCGGCTCGGGAACTGGTATGCAACCCAGCGGGCAGTATGGGTATGACGGTGTTCAAAATACCTGGGTTGAAGAAACTATTGATTTATCTCTTTATGCGGGTCAGAATATTCAGCTTCGCTTTCACCTTCTTTCGGATGGCTGGGTGACAGAAGACGGCTGGTATATAGATGATTTTAAATTGCAAATTCTGAATACCAATACAAATATTCCTCCCTATGTGAAAACGGTCGATCAATTAAGTCCGCAAATCTTCACCGGTGCCCCTTATCCGGTATCGGCTACTATTCTGGATGATCGGGGAATTGAACAGGCAACATTATTCTATTCCACTGATAATGGAATAAATTTCCAGACGCTACCCATGACCGGCTCGGACAGCATGTTCAGCACTGCCATCCCGCCACTGAGTGCCGGTCTTACCGTTAGGTATTATGTGCAGGCCTGGGATAGTGCTGGCAGTTACAGCGTGTACCCTTACAATGCGCCTCAGCAGTGCCTGTCATTCTCTATCCAGGCGGGAGGACCTGTCCTGGTGGTGAATCCTACTTTACTGAATTTTCAGGTTCCTCAATTGCTATCACAAGCGCAGCCGCTACGGCTTTCCAATCCTGGTACGGATCCGGTAAGCTATCAGATCACCGATACCTCTACCCATATTTTGCAACAACAGCATTACCATCAAGGAATTTCTATTGTTTTAAACTCAATTACTGAATTGCTGAAAAAACATGTAAAATTACCACCCAATAAGCTGTCAGAAACTTTATCAGCACGGTCAGAGCAGGAAGTTTCCGGCCAATTCCTTCCAGCAGTGGTAATCAACGATTCAGTGGGCGATGTCTCCAATCCCTCAAACGATATCGTCTCGGTAGAATTTTCAGAAACTGTATTCAGTTATAATGTGGAAATCACTTTCGCAGCTGCTCCCGAAACCTCTTCCATTGGGTTGATTTCTTTTGATACAGACCAGGATTTTAGCACTGGCGTATATCCCGCTCCATTGGGTTATGGTCTGGGAAACTATGATATCGGCTCCGAATATGAAATTACTTTCGATTTCCCCAATTTGTTTGGAGATTCACTCAGTCTTCCTCCATCCGTGTATGTGTTCGATGTCAGAGATACTTCTTTAACTATGGTTGGTTTACCAATTCCAATCCAATTCAACAGTAATAGTGCATTGGTGTCTCTCCCCAAAATTCTATATCCCATTTTTGATTCACAGATGAACATTGCCGCCACCATGGTAGACCTGCTTGGTTCATCCCTGCCCGATCTGGCTCCCGATTTTGGTCATGGCAATTTAGGTGGAGAGCTGGGAAGCTCCTGGATCAGTGAACTGGATGCGAACGGTCACGCCGGTTATCCTCTTTCTGGTGTCATACTTCCCGGGGACTCCGCTTTGATCTGGGTGCGAGTGGCCGCTGCTTACCCGCCGGGTGCGTATCAGGGAAGTTTACACATCGCCAACAACAGTCCGCTTCCTATTATTGAAGTACCCGTCCAGATGACGATTGAATCACCAGGAATCCCGCAAATCTCTGTAGATCCGGTTCTGATTGCTGATACACTGCAATTCCAGAGCAGTATTCAAAATTACAATTTGACTATTCATAATACCGGAAATGGTTCTCTATTTTATACCATCATCGATACAATTTTCAATGGCTCCGGATGGTTGGAAATAGACAATCTCTTTGGAATCATCGCGGCGGGAGAGGTGGGACAGATCAATGTGCAGGTCGATCCGACCAATCTGGCCGGGGACAGTCTGTATCTGGCCGAATTGCGGATTATTTCCAACGACCCGGTTTCACCCGAGACGGTGATCCCGGTGCAGATTTTTATCTCTTATCCAACTCAAATAGCTGGCAAAAATGTGCTTCCAAAAACATTGGCTCTGTATGCAAATTATCCCAATCCCTTTAATCCAACCACCACAATAGCATTTGATCTGCCGGCTTCAGGTAAAGTGAAATTAGAAATTTTCAATATCTTGGGTCAGCGAGTTAAGGTGTTGGCGGATAGCGAACTTCCACCCGGACACTATCAATATGTATGGAATACCAAAACCGAGGATGGTCAATCACTGGCCGCTGGTATTTATTTTTATAAACTGCAAAGCGGAGAAAGAACTATCGTCAAAAAAATGATTCTCAGTAAATAAGAGAAATTTTTATAACTCCATGGTTAAAATCTTTGCGCAAAGACAAATTTCCCGCGGAGTCGCTGAGAACACAGAGGAATCAGTTATCAGTTAATCGTATAAAGTGATTAATCTATTTTTTACAGACATCAACATGATTTCTCTGTCAATCGCTTGACAGACTACTACAAAATTTCAACCATTAACTATAAACTATAAAGTATCAAATATTTAATCAGTGCATGATTAAAATATTCGCGCGAAGACAAATTTCCCGCAGAGTCGCTGAGAACACAGAGGAAACAGTTATCAGTTAATCGTATAAAGTGTATAATCTATTTCTACCGACATCAACATGATTTCTCTGTCAATCGCTTGACAGACTACTACAAAATTTCAAC
>CAYMXZ010000026.1:18683-23975 GCA_964394475.1 uncultured Caldithrix sp.
CATTAACTATAAGCTATAAAATATCAAATATTTAATCAGTGCATGATTAAAATATTCGCGTGAGGACAAATTTCCCGCAGAGTCGCTGAGAATGCAGAGAGAGACCAGTATCTAAAAATAAAAATAACAGCTCAACCGATACTTGTCGATGAGCGGATCATCTCATTTTAACAAAATCATTTTCTTACTTTCAACAAATCGACCTGCCTGCAGGTGACAGATGTAAATACCACTGCATAATTCAGCTGCATTCCACTCTACTCGATATTTACCGGGCAGTAAATCACCCGCGATAATTTGCATCACCTCCTGACCTAATACGTCAAATATCTTTAATGAAACTTTCTCCGCTTTTGGAATTTGAAATTCAATGACCGTAGCGAGATTAAAGGGGTTAGGGTAGTTTTGAAATAGTTTAAAAGTTTCAATTACTTCCTCCGATTCAACTACCTCTTCCTGAATGGCAGTGAATACCCAATTGCCAGTTCGGGGACCACCATAAGCACCCATATCGTTTCTTAATCCCCCTTTGGCCGGCCATAATGCCTGACCGGGATGGACAGGATCCTCAGGATCATTATAAATCGGATCAGGATTACCGGCATCGATGCACACCGAAGTATCAGATAAATAAAAATACAGGGTATCTTCGAAAGCCGGGTCATAATCAATATTCCCTGTTCCGCTCCAACCACCTTTCACATCTGAATAATCTACCGTTAGGGTTCCACTTCCGGTGACGAATAGATCAGCTCCATTTCCTGCCGCATTCTCCCATAGAATTTGATTCATAATAACCACATTGGAGTTTTGCGAGAAGATTCCCCCGCCGCGATTGCCCGCTTTATTTCGGCTAATGGTATTATTGACCAGTACCGGACTGGAATTTCCTATATGAACGGCACCGCCGTCATCCCGTGCAGAGTTATAAGCAAAAATACAATTATAGATATTGGCATTGGCAGTGGTTGTTAACTGAATACCAGCCCCCAGATCGGCACTATTCCCTTCAAAATAACAATTTTGGATAATGGGCGATGAATTCGTGCAGTATATTCCGCCCCCATAGTTGCGATGATAAATTGAGGCCGCTATCTGATTGCCCAGAATCTGACAATCAATAAACTTTCCCGTCGATCCGCTTAAATATAGCCCGCCTCCCATATGATCGTAATTCCCGTTGCCCGTCACCATGTTATCCCGAATTATACACCGCCGTAAAACCGGGGCCGAACCCACACAATGGATTCCCAGCCCCCGGAATTCCCCGGTCGTCCCACTGTTATGGCGGATCACACAATCCTCAATCTTCGGCGATGAACCATTCCGGATGCTCACCCCTCCCCCGTGACTGCCCGACGCCCACCCGTTGGTCAGCGTCAATCCCTTCAATACCGATAGCGTATCCTCCGAGCCTAAAAACGATACCACCGACTGATTCACCACCGAACCCCCTCCATCTATAATCGTGGAAGAGATATAGGAGGTATCTTGAGAAGTAATAAACTGGCTACCTACCAGGATATGTTTACTATTAAAGTTTATATTTTCTTGATAGGTGCCGGGGAGGATCAATACTGTATCCCCGTTCACTGAAGCATCAATAGCGGACTGAATAGTAGGGCAAATGAGTGATGGAACCTGACGAATGGTTGAAAACCCCCTTTGTAACAAACTTAAAATCAAAAAAATAGTGAAGATAGTAGAGATTCTCATATTTTTCCTTTCTCTCTTTTTATTTTCATTCAGTAAACAATCATTTTCTTAGCTGTAAGATCTAGATTCACTTAAGTAATTAATGCTTTATGTTTACTCATAACTAAAAAACGAATACCAATCAATCACGAAGGTGATTGACCGGCGAATTAATTGTTTATATAAAAAAATATCCGACACTAAAATAAATCGCTGGTTGATGGACGGGGATAAATGGTAAAGAAAATTTCAGAAGGAGAAAAAACCTGAATTTATCATGAGCAATCCACATGACTACAGGTCGCTTAAAAATTTGAATTTAAATTACTAAAATGGAATGAATTAGTCAAGTTGAGAAAGTGAGGTTAGGCTGGAAAAAAAACAATGCTGATAAAAGAAGGGTAAATATCATAAACAGATGGTTTAAGCAAGAAGACAATACAAAATGCGAGATTTTCAATGGTAAAGCTGGTAGTCACTAACTATTCATTGTGACTTAAAAAACGGTAGTTGCTTTTCATTAGTTTGCAGTTCAAGCGAAATATCACAAATATATTCTTTAAATTTATCACTTTACTCTATTCATTATTTGCGCATGAGTGCTTTTCCTGCCAACACAAAAAGGGGGTGGAGAAGAAAGTATAATACAGGAAAATTCAGGTAATCGCGCCGATTGTCATGGTCCTTTTTAAAAGCAGTGTCAGGTAACCATTAAAGAAAAAGGAAACCAGGCAATTTTGTAAAGAAAAAAATTTCTACTTGTAAAAACAGTTTCTAACTTTTAAATTTTGAAGCTTAATTCGATGAAAGGAATATGATTTATGTTCGCGATAGTAGACATTGCCGGACAGCAATTCAGAGTAGAGAAAGATAAAGTTTTAAAGGTTCCCTACCTGGATAAAGAAGTCGGTGAAACCGTAGAATTCGATAAAGTATTGCTACTTAGTTCTGATAAAAGCACCAAGATTGGTCAGCCGGTGGTAGAAAAGGTAAAAGTATCGGCGAAAATTCTGGCACACGGTCGGGATCCCAAAGTGACTATCTGGAAGAAAAAGAGACGGAAAGGTTATCAGTTGAAGAAAGGTCACCGACAGAATTTTACCAAAATTCAGATCGAAAAAATTGCATAGGAAAAGAGGTGTATTATGGCTCATAAAAAAGGTGTAGGTAGTTCACGCAACGGTCGCGAAAGCGCCAGTCAGCGGTTGGGTGTGAAACGGTTTGGCAATCAATTTGTCCAGGCGGGCAGTATTTTAGTGCGCCAGCGAGGCACCAAAATACATCCCGGAAATAATGTCAAGCGCGCCAAGGATGATACACTATTTGCCGTCATTGACGGGTATGTCAAATTCGAACATAAAGACAAACAGCGAATGAAGGTCAGTGTCTATCCCGAACTGCTGAACTAAGTGTGAATATCATTAAAAATCTGGAAAAGGCTGATTCAGAGGTGGGTCAGCCTTTTTTGTTTTATGCACAAGATGATTTACCATTGCAAACATAATTACTGTTCTTTAGAAAAATGAATATGACAAAAGTTTTTTTAAATTATTTTAGATATCCTTTCCGCAACGTTTTAAAAATCGCCATTTATTTTATCTAAGAATATATCATTCCCAAAAGAATCCTTTCGATAAATAGTAAAAGACTGATTATTTTGATAAGTCATTTATTACGCTGGATCATCATCGCTCCGAATTTACGCTCAACTGATCAAAAGTATCTTTTAAAAGAAGAATATTTTACAATATTCATTTTTAAAATTTCACATTCATTGCTTCTCGAGAATTTTTATCTGGATTTTCTATTATTAGCATAAGCGATTCGCATATCGTAGAAAAATATTTTTTCTCTTGTTATTATGACAGTTAAGTGTTATAATATGACCATGAAAGAAAAATTATATACTATTGATCAATTATCAGAACTAAGTGGTTATTCCAGAAGAACTATAAGATATTACATTCAACAGGGGCTTCTGGAACCTCCGGCTGGCCGGGGAAGAGGTGGATTTTATAATGACAGTCATTTGTTTAAATTAAAGGAAATCAGGGCTCAGCAGTTAAAAGGAATAAAACTGGCTGTCATCCAGGAAATGGTGAAATCAAAAACAGCCATGACACTGGAATATGAACGGGAACTCTGGGTGAAATATCCTATCAGCCCTGGAATAGAAATTCACGTCCAGAGAGACATCGAAGAACAACAAAGCCGGCGAATTACTGAAATTATTCGTCTGGCAAAAGCCATTATAAAAGGAGGATAAGATGCAAGAACTTTCTGGTTTAATGAACAATCTCTCTCATCCTATTCCATTACTCGGTGTAAAAGTTGAAGGATACTTGTTAGGACGAGGGGCTAAAATCAACATCAAACAACGCTTTTGCAATAAGGAGCGCAGTGCTATAGAAGCTATATACAAATTCCCCTTACCTGAAAACAGTTCGATAGCCGGGTTCAAAGTATGGATCGAAGACCGCCTCATACAAGGTACGGTTGAGGAACGAGACAAAGCCTTTGAGATATATGATAAAGCTATGGAGAAGGGGCATGGTGCCTACCTGCTGGATGAGGAACGACCGAATATCTTTACCCTCTCGGTGGGCAATCTTAATCCTGGCATGGAGGTAGTTATAGAGATCAACCTAATCATGCTAATGGATAGCGAAGGCCATAAATACCGTTTGACTCTACCTACGACTATTTCACCGCGCTATATACCTGATGACATTCCAGACGATAACGGCATACCTGTCACCGATATTATCCATCCAGTGTATGCCGAGAGTGTTCCTTATGGTTTATCTCTAATGCTACAAATCCATAATAGTGGAAAACTAGTTATGGTAGAATCTCCAACTCATCCCATCCGTATTCATTTATATCAGGATAGGACACAGGTGGAATTGAGCAGTGATACCGTACAAATGGACCGCGATTTTATTCTGCTCATTGATCCCGGTGAGACCACGGTCGGCAGAGTTTACCGTTATGATGATGATCAATTTTCTTATTGGCAGTTAGATTTAGCTCTGCCGCCAGAAAAATTTCCCAGAGGAAATCCAGCCAATGAGATAATTTTCCTGTTAGATTGCTCTGGCTCGATGCAGGGTTCATCAATTCAAGAGGCGAAAAGGGCGCTGGAAATCTGTCTTAAAGCTCTGCCCCAGAATTGTACTTTCAATGTTTATCGATTTGGATCAACCTTTAATTCATTTTCTAAATTGCCTTGCCCTTATTCTGAAGAAAATTTAAAAGATGCCCTGAATCAGTTGGAAAAAACCGATGCCAATCTGGGTGGCACCGAAATTTATGCTCCGCTAAAAGAGATCCTCGAGTTATCTTTCACTTCAAATGATCGGATTATTATTATGCTCACTGATGGAGAAGTAGGTAATGAGCAGCAGATATTTAAACTGGTGACCGACAATAATAAAAACTTACGACTTTTTTCAATCGGGATTGGTGCCGGTCCCAATGAATATTTGATTAAAGGATTAGCAAGACTGGGAAATGGAGCTTCGGAATTTATTTATCCAGGCGAACAAATAGAACCCAAAGTTTTAAGGATATTTAGCAAAGTGAACATACCACGAC
>CAYMXZ010000027.1:0-23909 GCA_964394475.1 uncultured Caldithrix sp.
GTCCTTATACAGAGAGGTTTCGAAGCATTTAAAGAAAATCCTATTTTAGGCCTTGGATTAAACTGCTATATGTCTTTTAACGGACATCGTTATGGGTATTTTTTTCCACCCCACAACACTTACATTCAAGCATTATCTGAGATGGGGATAGTAGGAACTTTAGCTTTTTTAATGGTCTTATTTATGACCTTGAGGAATTTGATCAAATCAAAAAAGAGATTAAATTCTTTGTCTGACAAATATGCATTTTTGGAAACTATGATTTCAGTCGTTATGGTATATCTTTTAGTAAGAATGATAGTAAGTATGTTTGGCCAGGAGCTTTATGATAATTACTGGTGGATAGGGGCTGGTTTATCAGTTGTAATATTCAGAATAGTTAATCAAAAGATTGCTCAATCTGATTTATTAGAAGATAACAGTACAGAAGAAGATAAATTACCAATAAAAACAAATCTGAATTCCGTTCCCCCTCCCTTATGAAAATTTTATTAGTTGAACCATTGGGAGATGGCGGTATCGCTCATTACACCTACAACCTGGCAAATAGTCTTGCTATTGAAGGATGTGATATCTCACTATTTACCTCATATTCCTATGAACTTGAAACTCGTATTTGCCATTTTGAACGTCATCAATTAATGTTTCGAATTGCTTTTAAACTAATTCGTCGTTTTCCATCCCTGGCTAATGAGCGGGGAATATATAATGTTATTAGAAGATTTTTAAAATTAGTGGAATATCCTTTTAATGTATTGAAAATTATCCAGTATGCTCAAAAACAAAGAATTTGTATTGTCCATATTCAGAGTATAAATGAAATTGAATTATTATTGATCGCTGGCCTTCGAATGGCTGGATTTTTAATAGTATTTACAGTTCACAATGTTTTTCCGAGGCATGGTCAGCTTCTTTTTTATCATAAATATGTGTATCGTTTCATGTATTATTTATGTCATCAAATTATTATTCATACCTGGAGCGGAAAAAAACAATTGACGGCCTTATTTTTAGTAAACGATCAAAAAATTTCTGTGATTCCTCACGGCAATTATAATTTTTTCGTACCTTCCTTTTCGGAATCAGGTAAGTATGCTCGTGAAAAACTTGGGTTAGGTTTAGCAGATAAAGTGGTGCTTTTTTTTGGTGCCATTCGTCCCAACAAAGGATTAGAAACGTTGCTTTTCGCCATTTCTCTATTGAAAGAAAACTTATCTAACATTAAACTGCTTATCGCCGGAGAACCTTGTGAAAATTTCAACCGATACTACAATATAATAAATCAGGAAAAGCTTGATAAAATTGTGCTAACCAAACTAGAGTACATTAAAAATGACGATGTTGCTATCTATTTCAATGCTGCAGATTTAGTTGCCTTACCATATCATGAAGTTACGGGCAGCGGAGTTTTACACATTGCTTATGCCTTTGGGAAACCTGTGGTTGCAACAAATTTAGAGGGTTTTAAAGAATCTATCGTTGATGGAAAAAATGGGTATTTAGTTCCTGACAACGATCCACTTTCTTTAGCAAAAAGTATTAAAGAGATATTGCAGAATTCTAAAAAACGGAAACAAATGGGTCATTTTTCACAACATCTTTCTCAATCTGTTTATTCTTGGGCAAATATTGCTAAAGCAACTAAATCAGTATATGAAAATATTATGTCCTGCCGGGTTCATCAGACTCAATAGTTCCAACTCTACTTTTTTTTTCGATTGTGTTTTTCTTTACATCCAAATTTTTTTATACACCAACGATTCGGGTAATTATAAATAAATGGCTTTAAGTAAATGACAAAAAAAGTACTTTTCTTACCGCTTAATACCAATCATGTCATTATATTCGAAGCTATTATCTCTTCATTAAATTGTAGTTATCAAATATTATGTCATGATAGAATTTCTGAAGGTAAACAATATTTCACTGAGGAAATGTTAAAACAAAAAGGTCTTTCTTACATCCATTTTCCCCAAAAAATCCAGCGATCTCCAAATGATAATATTTTAAAAAAACTTATTGATTTTTTTAAAATAAAAATCCAGATAAGAAAGATATTAAAAACTTCTAAACCCACAGTGATTGTTTTGGCAATTGATAATGATCCAATAAGTCAAATTATAATAAATGAAGCGAAAAAGAAAAGAATTAGTACAATTTTGGTACCAGAGGGTTTAATTCAACCCTATGATTTGTTTGAAACAAGAACATATCTTTCTTTTTATATTTATAAAGTGTTACGATCACTAGGAATTTATCTGGATTATGTTAAATATGGTGCAGGGGGTTGTGAACATTTACTTGTTAGTGGGAAAAGGGCTTTTAATGTATTGAAAAAAAGTGGTATTCCTGAGAATAAAATGACAATTGTTGGACAACAAAAGTATGATTCATTTATAAGGAGAATCTCAAAATATCAACCACCTATAAATGAGAAGAAAATATTTCTTTTTGCCGCTTCCAAAAGAATTTTTAACGATAATGCTGAAATCATATTACTAAAAAAAGTGGTGAATGTTGTTAAAGAACTCGATTTACGGTTGATAGTAAAATTACATCCTCGCACTCCTGAAAACCCTATTGATCTGGAGAAAAAAATCGAAACACAGGTTGATTCATCTTTTAAAATCATTAAAGAGAGTTATGATACTTTTAGTATACTCGGAGAAGTGGATGCTATCATCACCATTCCTTCAGCAATTGTCCTTGAAGCGCTCTTATTGGACAAAGAATGCATAATCATCTCTTATCTACACGGCGAGTCATTTGAAGATTATTTACAATATGATGCAATGTATTTTATTCATAGCGAGAATGAAGTTGAAGAAGTCATTAAAAAATCTGCTTTTGCAAAAAAGAAGCGAGAAAATAAGATTCAACTTTTAGAAGACGAACTTTATATGCTTGATGGTAAAGCCAGCATCAGAACTGTTGAATTTCTGAATAAAATAATATTGACTTCCAATTATACCGGCTAAAGAGTATGAAAATACTTTAGGTCAGTAGATTTATTTGCTGAAATTTAATTACTAATGGTAAGAAAAAGAGATGGAAAAACCACTTTTTATTAAAAATAACTCCAGCGAACTCTTCACGGTCTATCATGAACCGAATTTATCTCTTGAAACCCATACCGCACAGAAAATTCATTGTAAAGATTGGGGAATTATTTTTTGTGCACCGTTTGGTGAAGAAAAACTTATAGCACACCGAGTTTTAGTCAAGTTAGCTCGTCGTTTTGCTGAGATGGGTTTTTCCTGCCTACGATTTGATCATACTGGGCATGGCGACAGCAGTGGTCGTTTCGAGGATGCCACAGTAGAAATCTGGAAATCAGATATTGAAGCAATAATAAATTATGCCCGACTGGGTTTGCATATCGAGAATATTATCTTACTAGGTGTCAGATTTGGAGCAACTCTGGCTTATCTGATAACACATACAAATCCAACCATAAAAAACTTAATTCTTATCTCGCCGATAATAAATGGCCCTGACTACATTAAATTGTTATTACGGTCTAATTTAACTACTCAAATGGCCGCCTTTAAAAAAATTATTAAGACCCGCGAGGATCTTATAAAAGACTTAATGAACGGACAACCAGTAAATGTTGACGGATATTTGATAAACAAAGATCTCTATCTTGAGATGAATCACATTGATCTGCTAAAGGGAATAAATAGTAAGGCAGAAAATATTTTATTGATTGATTTACAGAAAAAAAACAATCACCAATCGAAAATTGATCTGGAGAAATTTAGAGATATCCTGAAGAATCAGCATATAGATATTTCAACTGAGGAAATAGTTTCGGATAATTTCTGGACGGAATGGAATACTTATCAAACTGAGTATAAAGATATGTATAACACGATAACTCGCTGGTTACTTCAATTGTGCGAGAATAAAAAATGAATCATAATATAAGGTGGAAGTTTGTTCTATATTCTCTATTACGATTCATTGGATGTGATGCCGCTTTTCGATATGTAAATCACAAAAAGGTACTGATTGTTGTGTATCACGGAATTAGTGCGAATGGTAATAAGTTTCAACCATTTACCTTGTTACCCTCGACTGATTTTGAACGTCATATCACGTTTCTTAAAAAACATTACACTATTTTATCTTTGAAAGAAATAGTATATCTAATGAATCAAAAGAAAAAATTACCCCCGCGGGTCGCAGTGATTACTTTTGATGACGGTTATTACAATAACCTAACACATGCTTTACCTATTTTGCAAAAACATCAAGTTCCAGTAACTATTTTTCTGACCACCGGATATATTGGTACTACGAAGTTACTTCCACTCGATCGGGCTTATTTGATTTGTCGTTATTCGCGGGAACTAAAAAGTCAAACTCGTCCAGAGATTGGACTGGAGTCTTTATCTTTTAATAATGAGCTAGAGCGTGAAAACAGCTTTTCTAAATTAGTAAATGTGTTAAAAAAAATTCCAACTGATGATCAGAAACTTTATTTAGACTCTCTCGAGCAGGAGTTACATGTTCCAGATTTTGAGAAGGATAAAAGCATCTATCAGGATTTCAAATTAATGTCCTGGGAGGAGGTCTTAAAATTAAAGAGAAGTGGATTGGTAGATTTCGGCTCACATACCGTGTCCCATGAAATATTGACCAATGTTCCAGATCAAATCGCCGAGAAAGAAATTATTGATTCAAAAACCATTCTGGAAGAAAAATTAAATGAACCAATTTCTTTTTTTGCCTATCCAAATGGGCGGCAAATTGATTTTAACTCCCAGCACATACATCTATTATGTAAATATGGGTATTCTGCAGCCGTGACCACTATTCCTGCTCTAAATAGTCATAAAGAAAACATTTATACCTTAAAACGAATGAACTTTGGTTATGGTTTTTCGGCAAATCTGGATTATTTTATTTTAAGAACTTCAGGATTTTTGCCGTTTTTTAAAAATATGATGAAACATGTATACCGTTGAAATTTGTCGCGATATAAGCATTTTTCGTGATTTACGTGAAAATTGGGATTTTCTTATTAATCATTTGCCCACTAAGTCACCCTTTCTCACCTGGGAGTGGCTTTTTAGTTGGTGGAAACATTTTGGCCAGAAGAAGAATCTTTTCATCGTTTTAGTTTGGGATAAAGACGGTGTTTTAGTCGGGATCGCACCGCTTTTTATTCATAAAACAAAATATTATTATTTTCCCGTCCGAGAGATCACTTTTATTGGAGTGGATCACTCTGATCGACAGGACTTTTTGATTAAAGACGATGATCCACAAATATTGAGGATGATACTTCATCAAATTATCGAACATAAAAATGAATGGGATATTATCAATTTAGATCAGATTCCTCCTGACAGTATTTTGTTGACCGTGGCAGGTGATACCAACTATGATGTTTCTGTAGAACATAGTTCGATTTGTCCTTTTATAAAGATTCAGGGGGGCTGGGAAGATTTTTTTAATTCGTTGAGCTATAAATTTCGTCGAGATTTAAAAAATCGAACCAATAAGCTCAATAAATCTGGTTCCTGGGAATTTCGGGTTAAAACTTCTTCAATAAATTTTAGAGAGGAACTAGAAAAATTAGTTACCATTGAGTCAAAAAGTCGTAAAACAAAAACCCAAAAAACTTTTTTGTCAAAATCAGAAAATTTAAAATTTCTATGTGAATTTTTCCAATTCGGTGCTCAAAAAAATTGGTTGGATTTGACTGAATTGAGTTTGAATTCTGCTCTCATCGCTTACCTTATTGGGTTTCGATTTGATAATCACTATTATGCTTATAATATGGCTTTTGATGAAAATTTCATGGAGATATCACCTGGTAAAATTTTATTTCAGGAAAAAATTAAGTGGTGTTTTCAGAATTACCCTCAAATTCGAGAATTTGATTTGTTAAGGGGTGACAGTTACATTAAATCGAAATGGACTGGCGATAATCGGCAACATTATCGAATGATTTTTTTTAATAAAAGATTATATACAAAAATTATCAGGTTTGCTGTCATTATTATTAGACCATTGCTAAAAAAGATCATAAGATTATTTTCAAAATCTGCTTAATTTCTGACCTGAGATTATTTTTTATACTGGTATCCCTTTTTTCAGATAATAAAAACAAATATAAACCATTGGTGAATAAATTCTTTCTTTTTAGAGCTAAACTTCCTATAAAGTAAATGTGTTTAGAAAGTTAAGAATTATATAATTATTACACTCAAAGAATAGATCAGTCTTGGATTTCAATACTCCGATTCGAATTGTATTTATTATTGATTTTATTTTTGGTACAACAGGAGGAACAGAAAATCAGCTCCTGAAAATACTGAAAAATCTTGATAAGAAAAGATTTAAAGCTTCCTTGATTGCATTAAAAAATACCGATTGGTTGAATAAAAATAAAAATGTTTTCGAGTGCCCGGTTTTTGCTTTTGATTATAATATTTATCAGCATGGTAATCCGAAAAATTTATTGGTCATACCGAAAGTAATCTATCAGCTCAAAAAATTAAAACCGCATATTGTCATTTGTTTTTATAAAATTAGTTATATAATAGGAGTGCTTTGTGCTTCCTGGGCCGGTGCTCGAAATATCATTTCTACCCGACGAGATTATGGATTATGGTTAGATGGAAAAAGTGAAATCTTTTTAAGAATCGCAAATCGGTTTGTGAAGGAAATTGTGACGAATTCTGAAAATGTCAGACAACTTACCAGCAAAAAAGAAAAATATCCTTTATATAAAATTTCGGTTATTTACAATGGCATAGAATTTAATGATCCTTTACCGAAAAAAGAAAAGAAAATCGATATTAGAAAGAAACTTGGTATCTCACCTAATCAAAAATTGATAGGTATTGTTGCTGGTTTGCGTCCCATGAAAAGACATGAAACTTTTTTAAAAGCGGCAGGGGCTATTTTGCAAAAGAGACAAGATGTAGACTTTCTTGTTATTGGAGATGGTCCACGACGACAAGAACTGGAAAATCTTTCAAAGGAACTTCAGATATCCCCGCATGTTCATTTTTTAGGCTGGAATGAAGACGTTAACGACTTGCTGTTGCAGCTGGATATTGGTATTAATTGTTCAGCCAATGAAGGTTTGTCTAATGCTATTATGGAATATATGGCTCAAGGTATTCCCTGTGTCGTATCCAGTGCAGGAGGTAATCCCGAACTAATAAAGGATGGTTTTAACGGCTTTCTTTTTGCATTAGGAGACTGGAAACAATTGGCAAATAAAGTCCAGATTCTTCTTGATAACAAAGAATTAGGACAACAATTTGCGCAACACTCAAAGGAAATAATTTACAGTAAATTCTCGGTCGCTAAAATGATTTCTCAATATGAAAACTATTTTGAAACCATTGTTACTACATAATCGGCTAAACAGAAGGAGAACTGGGTAATGAAAGTATTTATTCTTGGATTGGATGGAGCTACATTTGACCAGCTCGATCCATTAATGGAAGAAGGTTTTTTGCCTAATATAAAAAAAATTCGCGAGAATTATGCATATGGACCATTACATACTATAATGCCTCCAGTTACAGGCCCTGCCTGGTTAGCCCTGGCTACCGGTCTGAATCCTGGGAAAACAGGCGTATTTGACTACATTAATCGATTGATGCCGGATGGTTACGAAATGACTCCGGTTTCCTCTCGTGATTATAAGGATCGAGCCATCTGGCATATTTTGAATAAAAAAGGTTATAAGGTCGGTATATTTAATTACCCTACTTTGCTGCCTGCGCCTCCGGTAGATGGCTTTGTGATAGGCGGTATGGGTGCCCACTGGGGAGATGAAGAAATGTGTTATCCCCGCGAACTTCATCAGGAAATTCGACGTATTGCGCCGGATTATCAAGTGCTTTTAAACCTGCGAAACAAGAAATATGGAAAGAATATTAACTTATTTTTTTCTGATATTGAGAGAATTCTTCATCAGCAGGTGGCGGTGATGAAATATCTCATCCAGAATAAGCAATGGGATTTCTTTTTTGCAGTGCTTTCGGTAACTGATTGGGTTCAACATGTGGTCTGGAAAGATATCGATGAAACTCATCCCTTATATGATTCCAGGCGATCGCCGTTTATTAAATCGAAATACCAAAATTTTTGGAGAGAAATAGATCGTCTTATAGGAGAATTGCAGCAGATATTACCCCAGGATGTTATTTTCTTTATTGTTTCTGACCATGGATTTGGACCTTTAAAATCTGTTTTTTATCCGAATAGCTGGTTATTAAAAAAAGGGTGGTTAAAAAAGAAACAAGGAATGGGGCTGAAGTCATTTTTCGGTAACCAGCTCAATGTTTTTTCGGAGAGTTTTGATAATAAATATACGAATGCCTTAGTTCATCGACTGCGTAGCAAATTGCTTAAAATTGGAAGCGCCATCGATTTGATCGACTTGGAAAATTCGCTTGCCTATTCTCCCGAGCATAATACCATGTTTGGGTGTATCAATCTTACTGCTCGCGGGAAAAACACCTCAGGTTTTAAAGATGAACTTTTAAAGGCCATAAAGAATCTACCGAATGAGATTAAAGAAATTCATTCAATAGAAATCATTCTGCCTGAACAAGTTTATTCTGGCGAACGCATGAATTTGTCTCCAGATATCTTTTTTATTATTAATGGATATGAGGCAACGGTTGAAATACCTTTCAATCAAAAAATCTTTGTCAATAAACCTTCAGTTTTCTTGAGAACTGGTAGCCACCGCCCGCAAGGAATATTTCTGGCAAAAGGTCATCTCATTAAGAGTATAAAGGTATCTCCTTCTATTTTAGATATCGCTCCGACTGTGTTAGCCTTATTTCAGGCTAATCTGCCAGGTAATCTCGATGGGAAGGTGTTGACACATATTTTCAAACAGCAGGTAGTGGATTCTTTAAAAATTAATTTTAACAGCGAGTTGAGCGAAGAAAATAACACAAAAACCACTGCCGAAGAATTAGATAAAATGAAGGAAATGTTGAGATCGTTAGGATACTTATAAATTGCCTGATCAGGGACTTCAGGGGAATAAATGTTTAGTTTTAATTAAAGATAAAAGTGTAAAAAAGTTATACAAATTGCGAAATTTATAGGAAATTTTTAGCGAGATAACTCCGCCAAACGATTATGGCTATTCTAGGCGGGATCAAATTCTGGATAAAAATAATGTATTTTGAAGGATTCAAGGTAAGATTTATTTTCAAGTTAAAAATTGCAATATTTGGAACAAAGTTTGTTTTGTCATACAATGTTTGAATGGTTAAGGCGAAAATAGATATGGATTGTAAAAACTTGGAATGAATTTATGAAATAGGATTTATTAATGGAAACACAACGAATAAGAAGAACAATGTTTAATTTATTTCCCGATAAATTTGAGATGAGTAAAAATGAAATTCGTATTATTTTGCTTATCTTTGCTGTTAAATTGACATTGATGGTTTTAGTAATGCTCTCAGGGTTTATTGCACTTTCGGGAGATGATTTTGCTCGAATGCTGGCAGGATATAAATGGTCAAAAAATCCTTTTCTCTTTGCCTCGGGTTGGCCCCCTTTCCAATTCTGGGTTCTGGGAATAGTGATGAAAATTTATCCACAGATTTATAATGCGAATTTATTAGTCAATGGTCTTTTTTCTTTTTTATCTCTCTTTGCTTTTTATATTCTCTGCCGGTTGTTTTTCGAGAGGAATCTATCATTGATTTCTTTAGGAATATTGGCTACTCTTCCCTGGCATATTAAATTAAGCGTCTCCGGTCTGGCAGAACCCATTTATCACTCTTTTTTCTTTGCCAGCTTGATTTTTTTATTTATATGGAAAAAAACTGAAAAAAATTATTACGCTTTTCTGTCTGGTTTATGTATTTTGATCTCAATAATGAACAGAATTGAAGCATCAATATTTTATGCCGCAGTAAATTTATATATATTCATTTCTGTCGTCAGATTTAAAGATCTCAAACGGTGGTTCTTCCCCTGGCTGTATATCATTTTCGTACCGTTGATTTTCGTGGTGATTTGGGTTTTACTTGGTAAGGTTAGCACTAATTATCAGGTACTTCAGGAGGATTATGCCAGGGTAGCTTCAGGATCGGCTAGTATATATATCAGTATCATTAAATATCCTGGATATTTATTTATTGTATCACCATTCGTTGCTATTTTAGGATTGTTTGGTTTTTATAAATATTTGAAATCAAATCGTGAACAAGCATTTCATTACCTTTCAATTCCCACCCTTTATTTTATAGGATTGATTCTCTTATCAATAATAACAAAAGCAGATACCTTATCCGCTTCAGTAAGGATCGTGGTACCAATTATCTCCTTAATGATTCCCCTGTCCTTATTTACGTTTAATAAAACTGTCTCTCCTAAATTAGGTCGTTGGCTTAGTTTTGTTATCTTTTTAATGCTGATTTGGAATTTTATCTTTACTTTTAATTATAATAGAAATGATTTTGTAGCCGTTAAGAAAGTTGCCCAGGTAGTAAACCAATTATGGAAAGAGAACAAACTGGAAAAACAAGATGTTATAATTTTCGAACAAAATGTAAATAACCTTTATCTCTATGATGCACTTGCCCTTAAAGTATTATCGAACCATCCTGATCATATTATTTATTTTCCTCAGCGTGAGTTACGTAAAAGACTTCATACATTTAGTGATTTTTTATCCCAGGATAACATTGCTGGAATAATTATTAATAGTGATTCAACAAAAGAAATACTTTCTGAAATACCATCCGACTTCACTGATATTGGGGGGTACAGAATAATCTGGAACAAAAAGAACTTGTTCGAAGGGAATAATTATTATTTGCGGGAAAAAGATTTCCAATCAGTGGATAAAAAATTAATGGATGGTCTGGAATTGAAAGGATATCTTTTATCCTATGGTAAGTTTCCTTCGGGCATCTCCACCTATTGGAAATTGGAAAACGAAGGTCAAATGACTCCATTAAAAATACAGTATGGAATTACATATTCAGACCAAAAGAATATGATTCGTATTTTAGGAGAACATCCATTGGGTTATGTTAAAAAATTTTTCGATCTTAATGAGCAAGTAAATTTTAGTGATTGGCAGTATCTTTTATTACCCACGGGAATAAAATCTGGTGAGTATGATCTTTTCATTCGCCTGAAGGACGAAGGAAAATTAAATCATCCAAATAAGGAAGAACCTATTTACACCGAATGGACATACCTCAGTGAGGTGACCATGATTTCCAGTAAGCGAGATGTAATCACCCAATTTTTAAAAGGTAACATGCGCGATTTTTCATTGGGTTTGAGAACAATATTTTCTTTATTTTAACTTGATAATTCATTAAAATGAATTATAATATGAAAATTAAAAATTTGAAACGAAACGAAGATATCGTGGGTGTTTATTACTCGCTTTAAATATTTGGAGGTGCTATGTATATGAATAAATTACGTCTGAAATGTTTTATACTTTTTAATTATTTTCTATTTAGCTTTCTATTGATCAATATTACCTATTCTCAACCGAATATTAGTGGGGTTAGCGGGGATTTAGTACATGGTGGAACTTTAATTATAAACGGTTCAAATTTTGGTACGAAAAATCCCGCTGCACCATTGAAATGGGATGATTGCGAAACCGCAGTTGTTAATAATGAAGCTGAGGTATTAAATAGAGGTTGGGTAGATCCCTGGCCCCGTTTTGGTACATCCTCAATTGAACATCGAATAAAATATAGAAGTGCTCCCTACCACAATACTTCTCCTCCTCATCAATATAGTACGAAATATTTGGTGGGAGGACACTATCAAACCCCAAATAATGTTCCTCCTTATATTGGACCAGGTGCAGAGGATTATCGAAATGTCATGGTTACGGCTTATGCGGGCGGACCAGCTCGACGATGGTTTGCCATCTGGTATGTGCGACATGATTCGCTCTGGTATACTCCCTGTGACAATGCCACTAATGAGAAATGGGATTGTCTAAATGGTGGACCATCTGCTTATTATGGTTCCAGTTTTCTTTATACGGGTACTGATGCCAATCGCTCAACCTGTTATAACGGTTTGAATCGCTGGAATTATTTCGGCGGCTTCTACACGTATTGTCCAAACATCGATGATACGGGCCAAACGAATAATGCCCGTTTTGATTGGGTGAAAATGGAGCATCGAGTGGCTAATGATGTCCTGGGTTTCCATGATGTTTTAATTGATAATATATATGCCCTTCGATTTACCGAGAACTGTCCCTATTTCTGGGATAATTTAGGTGGAGAATATTTATCGAATGGCATCCAAAGTTTTACCATCGGCGGATATTACCGGCATGGAACAAATGTCAATGATATCACAACTTACCGAGGAGATGTGAATAATTTTCGTTATTTTGATGACATGTATATTGATACAACTTTGGCGCGAGTGATTCTGGGCAATGCTGCCGAATATAGTGCTTGCACAATTCTAGAACCTCAAATTCCTGTTTCCTGGAATAATAATTCCATTACCTGTACTATTAATTTAGGACGATTATCAAATCAAAGTAGAGTTTATGTTTTTGTTTTCAATAGAGATGATATACGTAATCTTAATGGTTATCCAATAGGCGAAGATCCTCCTTCCAAACCGCGAGGCATTATTATAGGTCCTTAGGGTTATAGGAATGAAATGTTAATTGAATAAATTACCTGATGATCTCAATATGATTTTTAGAGCAATAATAATCCTTTTTTTTCTGTGGTTTTATACCTTGCTGAATGCTCAGCCAGTAATTCAAAATATTAGTGGTTTATTGAATCATAATGACCAAATAAGTATCACTGGAATGGATTTCGGCAATAAAAATCCCGCTCCTCCTCTTTTATGGGATAATTGTATGAATAATGTTCCTTTATCAACTTATTATGATCAATGGTTACCGACGAATGCGGAGCAAGGAAGTTATTACAATATGGCCTATCGCGCTGTTCCATTTCGTGGTTTGAATTCACCTACTACCCGTATTAATTACATCCTCGGTGGTGCACATGCCGTGAGTCACCATTTTGGAACATATAATATGGGTGGTAATGTAGGCCTTGGTAAAAATATGAATTCTTTTAATTTTTTTATTCAATATTGGTATAGAATTGATCCTCTTTTTGACCTTGAAAATCATCCGACGGAAACGGATAACATGAAAGAAATTGATTTGACAGCAACCGCAGGATTGTTTTATACAGGCGATCATGGTTATTTAGGTTGGTGTGGGAATACTATCCCAACCATTAACTTTACCGCTCCAATTAGACTAGGAAGAATGCCTGTAGATTGTCCCGAATTGCCTTACGGTTGCTCAAATGATCAATATGTCATCTATCATGAAAATCCAATTAATGATTGGGTAAAAATGCAATGGGAAGGTGGATATAACACGACTTATGATAACCCGGTGATGAAATTGACTACTTATCCAGATGGCGCAGTAACTTCTCTCAGTCATTACGGGACTGAAATTACCACATCTGATATTTATGTAGGATGTGGTTATCCGGATGCTGGAGAACTGCAGTTCGTTGGAATTGGCGGATTTGCCAGAGTTGAACGCCTCAATAATGGTCAAAATTCTTTTCGTTATTTTGCTGCCGTATATATGGATAGTACTCCCGCGCGAGTGATGTTAGGTAATAATGCCAATTATGATTCCTGTACAATAATGGAACCGCAGATACCTATTTCCTGGTCTAATAATTCAATTTCTTGTACTGTAAATCTGGGAGCACATTCTGATACGGGAAGTGCCTATCTATTTGTTTTTAATGTTAATGGTCAACATAACTCTCCAGGTTATCCTGTTGTGCTGGGTGGTGGAACACTTAATTACCCTCCCGGTAAACCCCAAAATTTACAAATATCTCACTGATCGATAATCAGCACGTCTCACTTGATAAATAGGATATTCTTTTCTTTATCAATATTCGAATTCATAACTTTGAAAACGAAAAGATTTTTCAGTCTCAAATTAAAGCAAAAATACATTCTCGCGATTTCATTTTCACATTTAGACAAAATGTTCTTATTAACAGGAAAGGAGCGATGAATGTTTTCCTATGTGCGGGAAGATATTAAAATGTATTTAGAGAAAAGTGATCATCTATCGACAGTAAAGAAATTTTTCTATTTAATTTTTTGCCAGGAATTGCATGCTGTTCTCATTTATCGGTTTGGGAGGTGGACAAATTATGAGTTCAAAATTCCCATTCTATCGACACTTTTCAAAGTGATATACTTTATCCTGAGAAAAATGAGTGAAATGCTCATCGGGGTCGCCATTTGGCCCGAATCAAAGATAGGACCCGGGCTGAAAATAGAACATTTTGGAGGAATTTATATTATGGCTCAAATGGGAAAACATTGTCGAATCTCTCAGCAAGTAACCATTGGGCACATCGGTGGTTTTAAAGGTGGCGGTTATCCAGTGTTAGGTGACAATGTTTATATTGGGGCAGGTGCAAAGGTGCTGGGAGGAATCAAAATTGGTAATAATGTTAAAATTGGAGCCAATGCAGTAGTTATCCGAGATGTACCCGATAATGCCATTGCTGTGGGAGTGCCAGCGGTTATAAAGTTTCCTAAACAGGAACAATGAAATGTTCAAGAAAATTACTGCTGTTATTAACCTGATCATTTGCAATGATTGGGTCTAAGTCTACTTAGTTGGAAAGTTTTTTGAATGTAATTCATCCAGCGTTTAAGTAACAGATATGATTTATAAAATTTAGAATTTTATTTTTTATTGAAGCCTAATCCAAAATAATCTTGCATCAACATTTCAAACATAACTAATCAATTATTCGTCTGGAACATAGTGTATGGAAGAACCTGTCCTTTTTGAGAATAAAAATGGTAAAAAATTGTTCGGGATTTTTCATATTCCGGATAAAACCGAAAATCTTCACCCAAGGATCGGGATCAACATTGTAAATCCGGGAATTAAATACCGGGTTGCTCCTCATCGTCTGAATGTGAAACTTGCTCGCCAGTTATGTAAGCTGGGATATTATGTATTACGATTTGACCCGGAAGGTATTGGAGATAGTGAAGGAGATTTGCCAGAAGGAATGCCTATAGGAGATGTCTGGCACCATGTTCAGTCGGGCTTGTTTGTTAATGATACCCTGGATGCAAATAATATGTTCATGGCAAAGTATAATCTTGATCACTTACTGATAATAGGAAATTGTGGAGGTGCCATTACCGCTCTCTTGGCGGGGGCGAAAGATAATCGAGTGGAAGGTCTGGTACTGGTAGATGTCCCGGTAATTATGTGGTCATCCGAACGCTCAGTTTTGGAAACTGCAGTAGGTAATGGAGAAAAATTGGATCATTATTTTGGAGAGTATATAAAGCGTTTGTTCAAGTTAAAAGCCTGGTATCGGCTGCTAACATTTCAGACCGATTATCGCGGTTTATGGTATACTCTAAAAATGAAAATTTTAAAAAAGATACAATTTTTCAGCAGAAAAAAACAGGGAGTACCTGATTGGGATAAATTTATAGTGAAAAATAAAATAAATCCTCATTTTATCCAGGCGATAGACTATTTGTTTGCCAATAAAAAACCGATTTTATTTATTAGTGGGGGTAATGATCCCGGGCGAGATTCCTTCTACAATTTTTTTGAAAACACCTATCTCAAATATCGATATGAAAGCAATAGTAAAAAATATTTATATGAAATATTGTTGATTCCTGATGCTAATCATATTTATACCTTTATGGAATGGCAAATGGCCTTACTATCAAAAATTGAAAGCTGGATAAAGGAAAATTATTCCATTACTTAATAATTATCTGAAGGAGAATGTAATGACTATTGATCAAAATATACAGCAACGTATTCAGTCTGAAGCTGATTTTCATGATAAAAAGTTTGGGAGTAAAAGGGAGAAAGATTACTATGCTTATGGGTTCACCGATTTAGTCATCAAGCATCTTTTTGAGCAAATAGGGAAGATTGAAGATAAGAAAGTACTAGAAATCGGTTGCGGTGAAGGTTGGGTGACAAAACACATTGCTTTGCAGGGCGCACAAGTGTGGGCGTTTGATATTTCCAAAGAGGCAGTAAATCTCACCATCAATAGGTTAAAAGGACTTCATCTAAAATACCCCGCTCAGGTAGAAGTTATGGCGGGTGAGGCCTTGACTTATCAAAATGACATGTTTGATTATGTAATGGGATTAGCTATTTTACATCATCTGGAATTCGAGCCAGCGCTAAAAGAAATAAAAAGAGTTCTAAAATCAGGAGGTAAGGCTTTCTTTATGGAACCCCTAGGGCATAATCCTTTTCTTAATCTTTATCGATTCTTAACACCTCACCTGCGATCGAAAGATGAAAAACCACTGCGAATGAATCAATTTAAAATAATCACCAAACATTTCTCTAATTTTTATCATCAGGAATTTTTCTTGACCGCTATTTTCGCATTAGTTTTTCATTTTCTCAAGTTAAATAAATTGATGATATTCATCCGAAATATCCTGGTAAAACTTGATAATATCATCCTGAAAATATTTCCGTTTCTCAATAAGTATTGTTGGTACTCGGTGTTAGTTTTTGAAAAATAGAATTAGTATAAATTAAGAAATTCACCACACTGTAAAAATCTATTTCTTCATAAAATACGTGCATCTGTTTTTTTATTGGCACCTGAACAGATCTTGAATACAATTTTATCTGCAACACTATTTTAGATATAGTGTCCTTGATGATTTAAAAAAATTGCTAAATAGAGGAGTTTTTGTATGAATAATATTATCTGGATTATATTGGATAGTTGCCGTTATGACACATTTATGGCAGCGGAAAAAAAATATTTTATCCGAGTGGGCGAAATTCATAAACGATATTCTTATGCCAGCTGGACGTCCCCTTCACATTATACATTCTTAATGGGAATGATCCCCCATACTTCTCCTGCCGGGGTATTCGCCTCTAATGTGTACCGTGAAGAATTCAAATTATGGAATGATCGGGTAGGTGGAGAAAAGCAATTAACGTTTGCAGATTTTGTACCGGAACTCAACTTGGTAAAACGCTTAAATCTGCTGGGTTATCGCACCATTGGAAGGGTAAGTCTGCCAGTACTTAACCAAAAGACCACCATGTCTAGCTATTTCGACGATTATAAACTAATGGAAAATCATAATGATTTTAAGGGTATGGTCGAAGAAATTACTTTTCTTTCGGAACGTCCTACTTTCTATTTTTTGAATCTGGGGGAAACACATTATCCCTATATGCTGCAGGATGAAAATTTGCCCCATATCTCGGGAGTACATGGTGTATTTAAAAATCTGGATGACTTTGTGATTCATCAGGATGATGCCGGTAAATATGATGCCGATAACTTTTTTACCCATCCCGAAATGCAGCGACTGAAGCAACAACAGATTAAAACCGTGGAATATTGTGATGCAATTTTTGGCGAATTATTGAAAAAATGTCCGGATAACACTTACTTTATTATCACTTCCGATCATGGAGAACTTTTCGGAGAAGAGGGGTATTTTGGACATGGGCCAATCATGCACGAGAAAGTTTTTGAAGTCCCTTATATTGAAGGTAAATTTAATCGTTCAATGGTAATATAAGTCTTTTTGAACATAACAAAATATTTTGAATAAAATATTAAATATTTATCCCGATTTTAATTTCTTTCGATGTTTTCCATAATACCTTTTCACCAGAATGAAAGGAAGTTATTTACTAAAACATAATTGAAAGATGTATTCTGTAAACTGGTCTGAGCTAGGGATAATCGGTGGGAACAAAGATTGAATTGGTTTTCGATAATGGGTATCACTTTTTTGCAAAAAACTGACAATGGAATTTAGAAAATAAGAATATCCAATTAATAAATAAAAAGTGATGTTCCACCAAATTTCCTTGAATTACATCTCGTTTTAATAATATAGGACATAAAAAGTGAGAATATTATTTATCTCTATTATCCTTTTAATCGCCTGTACAGGATGTCCCAATCATTCTACTGAGGATATAAATATTATGTCAGAACAATTAAAATTAGAATTGCAAAGTCTTCAAACCATGAGAATATTCTTTGGCCATCGTTCAGTAGGGAATAATATTTTAAAAGGTTTGGAAGAAGTACTCCTGCATTTTCCGGATATTCATCTCCATATCATCAATCTTGATTATGCTTCAGAGTTGCCGGAATATTATTTAGCTCATTATGGACTGGGAGAGAACGGAAATCCGATATCAAAATGTGATGCGTTCCTTGCCCAAATTCCCAAAATGATCGAAAATCATGCCAGGATTGGAATGTTTAAATTTTGTTTTGTAGATTTTGATGAAAAGACCGATGTAGAAAAGGTATTTAAATACTACCAGCAAGTTATTCAAGCTGCTCGAGAGAAGTATCCTGAAATGACTATCGTGCATGTCACCGTGCCTTTATTAGCCGGATCGAAGGGACTGAAAAAAAAATTCAAACGTTTTTTAGGTATAGCTGATTGGTCCGATGCCAGCAATATAAAACGGAACCAGTTCAACCGATTACTTTTGCATACTTATCAGGGAGAACCAATCTATAATTTAGCCGCCCTTGAATCCACTTATCTGGATGGAAGACGAGCTGGTTTTAGAAAAAATGGTGAATTGTATTATGAATTAATCGGAGAATATACTGATGACGGTGGACATCTGAATACGTTCGGCCGCAAAATAGCCGCTGTCGGTTTGATAAAAATTTTAGCGGATGTAAATGATTCATTAAAGATTTCAAAATAATTCCTATTCAAAGATTTGGAGATTCCCTGTGTTTTTTCTAATTTTAATTTTACGAGTTGTGATTTTGGCCAAATGATTGTAAAGTTTTTTGTGTAGCTTTCAAAAACCTAAAAAAGTCTTTGCGATACATTATATTGAATCAAATCATAAACCCGAGGTTATTATGGATGCAGTAAGTGAAATAAAGAACTTTATATTTTCCGAATTAGCTTATGATTATCCGAAAGATACCGTTTCTCTGGAAGATGATTTGCTCTCTCAGGGAATCATAGATTCCATGGGAATAATACAGTTAGTCAATTTTATGGAGACAAAATTTGGAATTATCATTTGTCCAGAGGATATTATTCCAGAAAATTTTCATTCTTTACAGGCCTTAAAAGAATTTATTGAGAAAAAACAAAAAAAATAATTATGGATTCAATGGAAAAAATTAGAATATTTAGCGGAGGAAATTTTGGATTTTGATTTTACCCCAGAACAATTATCGTTCAAGCAAGAAGTTATTAAATTCGCTCAAAAAGAACTTAATAATAATATTATACAACGAGATGAAAAATGCATTTTTCCGTTTGATGATTGGAAAAAGTGTGCTGAATTTGGTATACTTGGTTTGCCATTTCCTTCTGAGTATGGGGGGAGCAATGCCGATATTGTAACTACTATGTTAGCTATGGAGGGTTTAGGATACGGTTGTAAGGATAGTGGTTTAATTTTTGCCCTTAATGCGCAGATGTGGAGTATACAATCACCCATTTGGGAGTTTGGCTCTCCCTTGCAAAAAGGCAGGTATTTGAAAAAATTATGTTCGGGAGAAATTATTGGTGCTCATGGTATGACTGAGCCCGATTCAGGGTCCGATGCTTTTAGTCTAAAAACGACTGCCAGGCGAGAGGGAAACTATTATTTTTTAAATGGGACTAAGACCTTTGTATCGAATGCACCAGTGGCCGATGTTTTTGTGGTTTTTGCTACTACCGATCGATCGAAAGGATTTATGGGAATTACCGCCTTCATTCTTGAAAAGGGATTTCCGGGTTTGACGGTGGGCAAGGAAATTAAGAAAATGGGATTGCGCACTTCATTGATGGCTGAACTTATTATGGAAAACTGTCAGGTGCCGATAGAAAACCGTCTGGGAGAGGAAGGCATGGGTGCTGCTATTTTTAATTCTTCTATGGAGTGGGAAAGAAGCTGTATCCTGGGAAGTAACGTGGGGTCTATGGAGCGTCAGCTAGAAACTTGTATCAAATATGCACGAGAACGTAAACAATTTAATCGCTCCATCTCCAAGTTTCAATCAGTAGCTAATAAAATTGTGGATATGAAAGTTCGCCTGGAAACTTCTCGCTTAATTTTATATAAAATTGCCTGGTTGAAGCAACGTGGGAGGGATGCGGTAATGGATGCAGCTCTGGCAAAATTATATTTGAGTGAAGCCTGGGTCCAGTCCTGTCTGGATGCAATTCAGATCCATGGAGGATATGGGTATACAACTGAATTTGAGATTGAGCGTGATTTGCGTGATGCCATATCAGGAAAAATTTATTCGGGTACTTCTGAGATTCAGCGTAACATCATCGCCAGGCGTCTGGGATTATAAATAAAAAGGAAATATTATGGCTTTTTTGCTCCATCATTTGCTCGAAGAATCAGCAGTAAAATTTCCCGATAAAATAGCGGTCACATTTAAGGATGAGAGGATATCCTATCATCAATTGAATAATCTTTCCAATAAAATAGCCCATATTTTGATCGAAAATGGTATCAACCGCAGCGACCGAATCGCTCTTTATCTTAATAAATCTATCTTTTCCATTGCTGCCATATTCGGAATTCTGAAAGCAGGTGGAACCTATGTACCTCTCGATATTAATTCGCCACAGGCACGTCTCAGCTATATCTTAGAAAACTGCGAAGTTAGAGCATTGATTACTACCTCAGCGCGACTGATAAAAATTAATGAAAGCCTTAAAAAAATTAAGTCAATTCAAAATGTTCTACTGGCAGACAACTTTGACAATAAATCTTCATATTCTCATACAAAGATATTTTCCCTCCGGGAAATAGATCAGTATCCTAGAGTTGATAATCCAGAAATTCCAACTATCTGGGATGACTTAGCCTACATTCTCTACACCTCTGGATCAACCGGAAAACCCAAAGGAGTAATGATTTCTCACCTTAATGCTCTTAATTTTGTGCGTTGGTGTTTTGATACATTCCGCGTTGGTCCCAATGATGTCTTTTCCAATCATGCCCCATATCACTTCGACCTATCAGTGCAGGATATCTATGTGGCATTTATGGCTGGAGGAACACTGGCGCTGGTTCCAGAAGAGTATTCCTATTTCCCCTACCGATTAGCGGAATGGATTGACGAAAATAAAATCTCGGTGTGGTACTCTGTTCCCTCTATTTTATCCATGCTGGTAACGAACGGTGAGTTACAACGATTTTCATACTCCCATTTGCGGATATTACTTTTTGCAGGAGAGGTTTTCCCGGTAAAATATTTACGCCAACTAATGAGGATAATTCCTCATCCTGAATATTACAATTTATTCGGCCCCACCGAGACTAATGTGATTACCTATTATCGAGTACCACCGATTCCAGAAGATCAAATTCAACCCATACCGATTGGTAAAGTATGTGAAAACATGGAAATCTTGTTGCTTGATGAAAAAGGTGAAATTATCAAAGAAGCAGGTGCGCGCGGAGAAATCTATGCGCGTGGGGCAAATGTCGCAAAGGGTTATTGGGGAGATCCCGAGAAAACGAATAGTGTCTTCATTCCCAATTTTACCCAACCCAATTTTCGGGAAATCATTTATAAAACCGGTGACATAGCGATGAGGGATGAACAGGGCAATTATATCTTTTTTGGTCGCAAGGATCATATGATTAAAAGTCGCGGATATCGAATTGAACTGGGAGAAATTGAGTCCGCTCTGTACAATCATCCCGATGTGAAAGAAGCAGTTGTTGTGGCGATTCCAGATGAAAAAATTACCAATCGGTTAAAAGCATTCCTGGCATTAAAAGATGGCAAAAATCTCGAAACAGAAGACATTCAAAAATACTGCGCAAAAGTACTTCCACGCTATATGATACCGGAAGAAATAGAATTTCATCAAAGTTTACCCAAGAATCCTCATGGAAAAATCGACCGGGCAAAATTGGCTGGAAAAGACTGAGCTCATTTTACCAAAGAAATATTTTGAGATGATCACTCAACGATTAAAAGGTTTATCTGCCACTTATCAGAAGCGGGGCAAAAGCAATGCTATCTTGAAATTACTTCGTTCCGTTGTTAAAAACCTGGTCGCAGTGGTTTATAGAAAATGGGAGGAACTCATTCTTTGTAAGGAGCTTACCAATACTCCTGATAAAGTGGCGTTAAAAGGCTGGCAGATCAAAGGCTTGAATCATGATAACCAGCAGGAATTATATACATTTTTAAAAAAATACCATCCCTCTAAACCCCTTAAAGTAATCGAAAACTATATTCGAAATGGTTATCACGTTTTTTTAGGGTATCGTAATGATCAACTGATTGGTTATATGTGGTGGCATGATGCGACTACTAATAAGTCCCTGCAGCATCCGATCTTACAACGGTATCATCTCCAATTACAACCAGATGAAGTGTATATGTTCGATTATTTTATTCCCCGAGTCTTAAGGAGAAATGGTAACTCCAGCCATTTTTTATTGGCAACTTACGATTATCTTTTGGCAAAAGGTTATCATAAAGCCTGGGGAGGAGTAACCACCACTAATTTACCCGCTCGATTTATTTATCAATTACACGGGTGGAAAATTGTGGGTAAAGTAAAATTAACCGAATATTTATCTATCCTCCTGATTAGCACTAATAAAATTTATTTACGCAATTTCTGGTGGAATAAAAGGCATTGTTTTGATTATAAATTTTTATTTGATTATAGAAATTAATTTGTATATTTGAAACCCTTATGGTAAGTAATTAGACCGTTAAAGTATATTCTAAAATGGATCGCTATTAAAAATTTTGTCAACAAGGAAGGTAAGGTCATGTCGCCAATCAAATCTTTCATGTATAAAATTATTATTCCTATATTTATTTTTTCGTCCGCCACATCTCAGTTGATGGCTCAGACCACCAAAACTTGGGACGGCGGTGCGGGAAATCGATATTGGACTGATGCGGCAAACTGGAATCCGGATGGTGTTCCCACCAGCAGTGATGACGTAATTATTGATAACTCTCCCGGACTGGTATCATTAAATGGGTCAGACGTGGGTAATGCGCGTACTGTGACCATCGGTGGTTCTATTGGTGGTGAATTACAGTTGGCAGGTGAATCCAGGTTATACATCTATCAGAATACTGGAACCGCTTTAACGGTATACGTGAATGGTAAATTAAATGTTAATGTAAATGATGCCATTCGATTTGATCCGAATGGAATAAATGACTATGATCCTAATTTAACCTATTTTGCTCCTCATAGTGTTACCTATTATTCCTTCGACAATGGGAATATTCCTGTTGATACCTATGGAGGACTGAATATCTGGACTAATGGTACAGTGGGTACCAGAGGATCAGGAACTTTTGTAGTAAATGGGCAACCCAATAATTATTCAACTGCTGGCACGGGGGTATTTACTGCCTCCCATCCTTTTATTTTCAATTTTGGATACTTTATTTCTGCCGGCACGGTAAATTTTACTCAGGGAATCACGGTAAACGGTACTAATGACGATTCATATAGTTTTTATCTGCGTGGGGGAATTCTAAGGGGCACAATAACTGTCAATTGTCCCAAGACCTTTATCGACCATGCTTCTTGTGAAGGCACTCTCATTTACAATGGATCTATGCCACAATATATTAAGGAGGATATACAGGTTATTCCTGATTATCCACAGGTTGATATTGGGTTGATAAATAACCTGCAAATTCAAAATAGTAATGGATTATTTTTAGAGTGGCCAATTCAGGTGAATAATGAACTTACTCTAACCAACGGGATAATAAATTCTGTTGATAAACCTATTGTTTTAGGTCCAGGTGCGACGGTGAGCGGGGGGAGTGACAACAGTTTTATTTATGGGCCTT
>CAYMXZ010000028.1:0-23487 GCA_964394475.1 uncultured Caldithrix sp.
GGTTATGGGCGTAAATGACCATACCTTAAAACCGGAACATAAAATTATTTCAAATGCCAGTTGTACCACTAACTGTCTGGCTCCGGTAGCTAAGGTCTTACATGAAAATTGGGGAATTAAACGGGGATGGATGACCACCATTCATGCCTATACCAACGATCAACAAATATTAGATCTTCCGCATAAAGATCTGCGTCGAGCCCGCGCCGCTGCTGCCAATATCATTCCTACCACTACCGGTGCGGCGAAAGCCATTGGGCTGGTCATTCCCGGACTGAAAGGGAAAATGGATGGTATCGCGATCCGTGTTCCCGTGGTAGATGGCTCACTGGTTGACCTGGTTGCTGAATTAGAAAAGCCGGCAACCGCAGAAGAAATAAATGCGGCCATGAAAAAAGCCGCCTCTGGTTCATTACAAGGAATTTTAGAATATTGTGAAGACCCACTGGTATCTTCAGACATTATTGGTAATTCCCATAGCAGTATCTTCGATGCCATTTCTACGAAGGTGTTAGATAAAAACTTTGTCAAAGTTATTTCCTGGTACGATAATGAATGGGGATACTCGGTGCGCACCGTTGATATTTTGAAGAAAATGGCCACTTTATAATTTTCTGGTCAAGCTTATTTTCGGTGAATTTTTCAAAAATAATTCATCAGAAAGGTAGGAAGAAAAGTTATGGCAAAATTAAGTATCAGTGATCTTGACTTGAAAGGTAAAAACGTTCTGGTCAGAGTCGACTTTAATGTACCTTTAGATGAAAAATTACAAGTGAGTGACGATTTTCGCATTCGTGAAGCGCTTCCAACTATTCAAAAGATCATTAAGGACGGCGGTAGAGCAATCCTGTGTTCCCATCTGGGGCGTCCCAAGGGAAAACGAGTCGATAGTATGAGTCTGAAACCCGTGGCTGATCGTCTGTCTCAACTTCTGGGAAAACCTGTGAAATTTGCTCCCGATTGCATTGGTCAAGAAGTGTTGACGATGAAACAAAACCTTTGGGATGGTGAAGTTATGCTTTTAGAGAATCTGCGTTTTTATGCAGAAGAAGAGAAGAATGATACCAACTTCGCTAAAGCGTTGGCCGAAGGGTGCCATGTGTATGTGAATGATGCGTTTGGCAGTGCCCACCGTGCCCATGCTTCTACCGAGGGGGTTACCAAATACTTTAAACAATCGGCAGCGGGTTTTCTCATGGAAAAAGAACTGAAATATCTGGGAGAGGCTTTAGAGAAACCCAAACGACCTTTCGTGACTATTCTGGGTGGAGCGAAAATTTCTGGTAAGATTGATGTGATTGCCAATGTGATGAATAAGGCCGATGATCTTCTGATTGGCGGCGGCATGATCTTCACTTTTTTTAAAGCCCAGGGAAAACAAATCGGAAAATCATTGCTGGAAGAAGATCGCATCACCATGGCGTCTGAAATTCTGAATAAATTTAAAAGCAGTAAGTGCAAATTGGTGTTGCCGGTGGATGTAATGGTTGCCGATAAAGTTGAAGCAGGGGCGAAAACGAAGGTTGTTAGTGTGGATAATATACCTGCCGATATGGCCGGAGTGGATATCGGTCCACAAACCATTTCCAAATTTAAAGAAATCTTAAAAAACGCTAAGACGATCGTCTGGAACGGTCCAATGGGAGTATTTGAAATTCCAGAGTTTGCCAAAGGCACCGAAGAAATAGCCAGGTATCTGGCAGAAGTGACCGGTAAAGGAGCAATTACCGTGGTCGGTGGTGGAGATTCCGCCGCTGCCGTTAAAAAATTTGGTCTGGATAACAAACTCAGTCATGTTTCTACTGGCGGCGGGGCTTCTCTGGAATTTCTGGAAGGGAAAGTTTTGCCGGGAGTAGCGGCCCTTACTGAAAAATAAAAAGAGTATTTCATTCACTCAAGGAGCTTTTCATGCGTGCAAAAATTATTGCCGGTAATTGGAAAATGAATAAGACGAATCCTGAGGCTGTTCGGCTGGCTCAGCAGATTAAAACCCGTTTAAAAAAGAATCCGGTGAAAAAGGTGACAGTAGTTCTTTGTCCTCCGTTTACCTCTCTAACGCTGGTGGCAGATACTCTGAAATCAACAAAAATTGGTTTAGGAGCCCAAAATCTTTTCTGGGAAGAAGAGGGCGCTTATACCGGTGAAATTTCGGCCAGAATGATTAAAAGCACTGGCAGCCAGTGGGTCATTATCGGCCACAGTGAACGTCGGCAGTATTTTAAGGAAGATGAGCGGCTCTTGAATAAGAAAATTAAAATCGCCTTGAAGAATAAGCTCAAGGTTATTTATTGTGTGGGAGAAACTCTTGAATTACGTCAACAAAATCTGACAAAGGATATTGTGCTCAATCAGATTGAATGGGGATTAAAAGAATTAACTCCGGCCGATCTCAAAAATGTGGTCATTGCCTATGAACCGGTATGGGCGATCGGCACAGGTAAAACAGCTACCCCGGCCCAGGCACAGGAAATCCACCTTTTCTTGCGGGAAGTTCTGGATACCCTTTTTGTAGAAGATCAGGGACAGAAAATGAGTATTCTCTATGGCGGCAGTGTGAAACCGGAAAATGCAGAAGGTTTGTTTTCTCAACCAGATATTGATGGCGCCCTGGTGGGTGGAGCCTGTCTGGAAGCAGATAGCTTTTATAAAATCATCAGAGCCGGAGAAAAAACTTTTTAGTTCACTATTGCTTATCTCAAAAATGAACCCCTTATGACATCAGGCATAAGGGGTTTTTAATTCATATTCATATGAGTGGATAATTCGATTGTGTTTTGCAGATTATCGTTAGAGAGAAAGGCTATCTTTTATTATATTTGTAAAATTTTGAATTGACGATGATTACTATTCTCGCTATTGAAAAAAATAGTATCGCTGAACAATTAGGAATAAAAGCCGGCGCCAAATTGCTCAGCATCAATAATCGGCCAATTAATGATTGGCTGGATTATCGCTTCTATGCTTCCAGCGAACATCTGGAAGTATTGATCGAACAGGATGAACAGCAAATTATCTTTGACATCGAGAAAGAATATCAGGAAGATCTGGGATTGATTCTGGAAGAACTAAGAATGCGAAAGTGTGATAACAAATGTGTGTTTTGTTTTGTTCATCAAAATCCCCGCGGTTTACGGAAAACTTTGTACTTCAAAGATGAAGACTACCGTTTTTCTTTTTTATATGGGCATTATGTTACGCTTTCGAATACCACGAAACAGGATTTGAAACGCATTGTGGAACAGCGTTTAACTCCCCTGTATATCTCTGTTCATTCGACGGATGAGGAGCTGAGAAAATATCTTCTGGGGATTAAAGTGAATGATCATCTGATGGATAAAATTCGTTTTCTTGCCCGGCATGGGATAGAACTCAATTGTCAGATTGTGCTCTGCCCTGGAATAAATGATGAGCAGCAATTGATGAAAACTATTCGGGATCTGAAACAGTTTTTTCCGATGGTCCGTTCGATAGCCATTGTGCCGGTGGGTCTGACCAAATATCGGCGCAATCTTCCGGAGCTCAAACCAGTAACCGTTGAATATTGTAAGAAATTTATCCCCTGGATCGATTCAGTTCGAGAAGAATTAAAAAGTGAACTGCACAGTTCATTTGTTTATCTTTCTGATGAATTTTATATTCGCTCTGGCCAGGATATTCCACCGGCAGATTATTATGATGAATTTTATCAACTGGAAAACGGAGTTGGTCTTACACGGGACTTTATTCAACGCACCGAAATGGAATTGCCCGGTCTGATTTCTCGAAATCCCGAACTGAATTTGACCCTGGTGTCAGGTAAATTAGGATCCATAGCCCTGAAAAGATATTTGTTTCCACTCTTAAAAAAAATACCCGGATTGCACCTAAAGCTGTATCAAATTGCTAATTATTTTTTTGGTACATCGGTGGTGGTGGCTGGATTATTGGTTGGTCAAGATATCTACCGCCAGTTGCGAAACCGGCAGTTGGGTGATTATGTGATATTACCGCCTCGCGTATTGAATCATGATAATTTGTTTTTAGATGATTGGACAGTGACTCAGCTGGAAGAAAAGCTCCAGCGAAAAATATTCATCTTTCCAGATAGTTTTCAGAAATTATTCGATAACATTGAGAAAGAAGCAGTTGCACTCTCTGAAGAACATGCTCGAAAAATTCGACACAGTGGTCCATCCTTATTTATCGCTGAGCAAATGAAAAACAATGAACGTCTCTTTGAATCAACGTATGTCACTTCGGCTGCTGGAAGTGAAACCAGAGGAAAGTTATGAGCAAATCACTACCTGTTGTCGCTATCATTGGTCGACCGAATGTGGGGAAATCGACTTTATTCAACCGTATCATTCGTAAGCGCGAATCGATAGTAGATGATCAGCCAGGAGTGACCAGAGATCGGTTGTATTATGAATCGGACTGGCAGGGACAATCGTTTATGCTGGTCGATACCGGTGGATACTTACCCCAGGCCAGTGATGAGATGGAATTGGCCATTAAGGAGCAGGTGGAAATTGCTATCCAGGAAGCAGATGTCATCCTCTACGTAGTTGATCGTGCCACTGGAATTACGGATTGGGATATGGAAATTGCTGAGAAACTGAAAAAAACTTCCAAGCAGGTCTTGTTAGTGGTCAATAAAGTAGATAATGAATTACAGGAAAGCGAAACCTATCAATTTTATCGATTGGGCCTGGGAGATCCTCTGCCTGTTTCCGCTATGCATGGTCGATCTCTCGGTGATATGCTGGATCAAATGGTAAAACAGATCAGAAAGGTTTCTCAACCCCCCAGACCGATTCAGGCCATCAAACTGGCGGTAGTCGGAAAAGAGAATGTGGGAAAATCCTCTTTTGTCAATACCTTGTTAGGGAAAACTCGCTCAATTGTGACCACTATTCCTGGCACGACTCGCGATCCGATTGATTCGCTGCTGAATTACCAGAATAGAACCTATCTTCTCATTGATACAGCAGGATTAAAACGAAAAACAAAAGTGAAAGAAAACATTCTTTTCTATAGTCACTTACGAACCTTGCGAAGTATTCAGAGGGCCGATGTGGTACTGTATTTTCTTGATGCTACCCAGGGACCGGCTCGGCAGGATATGCGGCTTCTTCAGGAAGCCGATCAGCAAAAAAAAGGAATGGTGATTGCTGTTAATAAATGGGATCTTATCGAAAAGGATGAGAAAACCATGAAGTTATGGGAGGATTCCTTAAAGGAAAAACTGGGAGAATATAACTACGTTCCTCTGGTATTTACCTCGGTGTTGGAAAAACAGCGCCTGTATAAATTAATGGATGTGGCCACTGAAGTATATGAACAGTTCCATAAACATATTCCTACCAACGAGTTAAACGCGGCGCTTCTACCGATTATTCAGCAGACCAGTCCACCGGCGGTTCGAGGAAAAGAAATCAAAATTAATTATATCACTCAAATCAAAACGGCTCCGCCTGTCTTTGCTTTTTTTTCAAATTTTCCTAAATTGATTACCGAGAGCTACCGTCGTTTTCTGGAACATAGAATTCGTGAAATCTGGGGATTTAAAGGCGTTCCTCTCATTATTGTGTTTAAGGCCAAACACAAAAAGAAGAAATAACAATTTTTATCCGTTCTGCTCGATTATGTGATTTTTGAATAAAACTATCTGATTACCTATGTACTATTGGTATCCATTTCGGAAGAAACAAAATTTTGTAATATATTTAATTGCGATGTGGATATTTTATAACCATCCAGCTGCCTTCGCCCAAAAATATCTGTTTCAACCTGTCGATCTACTCTCCAGTACAGGTGGTGAAAGACATGATCATAAATGCGGCTTTCCGACCATATTAATGGCGAATAGTTCAGGAAATACCGACCACTATCAGGAATTACAGTTGTATAAACTTGAACCGACTTCATTCGATTCAATCTATTTCTCTCCGACTGGCCATTTTAAAATATATTACTCTACGACTGGATTTAATGCTATTCCCTTGTATGATCGCAATCAGAATAATGTCAGCGATTATCTGGAATTTCTGGGGAAGTCCTTTGATAGAGCCTGGTCTGTGGAAATTGATTCTTTAGGATTCAATCCTCCTCCGGATTCGAGTGGTATGCCTCGCTCTGTCTATCCCATCTTTTGCCGTCGCCTGAGTGTGTATGGACAAACCTGGTTAGATTATGAAATTCCACAATTGCTTGAAAAAAATTATGTGACGTACATCGAAATAAATACTAATTTTAATAATATTGTTGAATACCCCGGCGTCACGGATCCTATCGTTCGCGATAGCATGGCTATTGCCGTTACGGCTGCCCACGAATTTAATCATGCCATCCAGAGCGGATATCGATTATGGCCCGAAAATAATTCGTTCTATGATTTGTGGTTCATTGAAAGTTCGGCGACTTATATGGAAGAAGTTGTTGCCCCCGAAGTAAATGATTATCTACAATATCTGGAGGATTATTTTAATCATACGAACCAGCCCCTTGATTATTCCAGTAATGATTTTTCTGATTACGGTAAAGTCGTTTTCGAAATCATGCTGGGAAAGCAATATGGACCGAAAATTGTTCGCGAGATATGGGCCGAGATTTTACAGTACAGAGCTCTACCCAGTATTGAGAATGTTCTACCGATTTATGGTTCTGATCTGGCTGAGGAAATGAAGCGCCTGAGTTCGTGGCTCTATTTTAGCGGGCCGAACTCTCTGGCTGGTGAGTATTTTCCGGATTCTCCTTTTTTCCCCTCTCTAAAGATTATGAGTGGCTCTCCAATAAAATCGACCGAAACAATCTTGATGGTGGATTCCCTGCCCAGACTTTCCTTTCAGTGGTACCATTCTGAAAGTGAAAAGGAGCGAAATATAACATTGCTCTTGAAAGCCGGCCCAGCTTCCTCCGCCACTGAGTTGTACGCTACCTGTGTTGATCCATTCAGTAAAACCTTTTACCAATTCCCGGCTTCACTTGCCTTTGATTTGCCATTTAATATTGGTAATTTGGGATTACCTTTCAATGTTCTCAATACCAGCCGTCAGAGTGAGGAATATTTTGATTTTCAAATCATCAGCCGCTCCGTCGAATCGATCGGAAGCGAAGAGGTGATAATATATCCTCAACCTTTAAAGTTATCCGTAAATCAACCTTTTTTAAATTTTAAAAATGTGCCGGAATCAGCCCGTGTTACTATTTTTAATGCCCATGGTAAATATTTAGTTACTTTGAAAGCAAAAGATAACCACACCTATCTGAGCTGGGATCTTAAAACCAGAAAGGGAGAATTGGTGGGGAGCGGTGTTTATCTTTACCACGTACACTCTGATGGGATGGAAAAAACCGGAAAATTTGTCATCATTGAATGAGGAAAGTCTTTCTTAATCGTCATTCGTAATATTATCCCGGTACGAAAGAATTAAATTTCTGACATTTTTTTATTTCACTGGTTAATTTCTGACTTTAATTTTGTCCAGGTGCTGAGAAAAGATGTGAGTGTTTTTATGGATGAAAAATTGTTACTTATTTCCGTGATTATTAGTTTCTTGTCGCTGGATATTACCATTGCCTTTCAGGTGCTCATCTCCAGCCCCATTTTCAGTTGTACTTTATTGGGATGGTTGTTGGGTGATATTCAGACCGGTATGGAATTGGGGTTCGTTTTTCAACTTTTGTGGTTAGGTAAGATTCCAGCCGGGGCCTATATCGTTCCGGAAGGTAACATTGCTTCAATGATGGCTACCGTCCTGGTGATTATGAATAAGGAAATTGGATGGGCACATACCACGCTGACAGTCGTGTTCATCGAAGTTTTGTTGCTCAGTTATCTGGGGTCGATCTTGACTTTATACTACCGCAAATTTAATGGTAAAATTTTGGATCTTATGCTGAAGGAAGTCGAAAAGGCTCATGTTACTTTTGTATTACTGCTGGAAGTGGCCAGCATGGTAGTCTATTTTCTAGCGGTCATGATTTTTTCATTCATGGCTCTGAAATTAAGTCAGTTATTCTTACCTTCTCTAATAACTCTTCTGGGACCATTTTTTGAGTCACAATTGGTGATGGTGAAACCGGTAATTATTGGAATCGGTTTAGCATCTATTTATCCCATTTTAAAAGAAGCTTTCTCACGATCTGCCAGAAATAAAATGGAAACGAACTAAGTCATGGAAAAAAAGACAAAAATCAACCGCTTCGATTTGTTTAAAGTATTCCTGGCCAGTTTTTTCATGCAGGCTGTCTGGAATTTTCGCAGCCTGATTAGTATTGGATTCAGCATCTGTTTCTTACCGGTGATTGGAAAATTATGTGATACTCCAGAAGCAAAGCGCAAATTTTTACAACGTCATCTCAGATTTTTTAATGCTCATCCCTATTTTGCCTCTTATGCTTTGGGAGTTTCGATCCGCCTGGAAGAAATGATGGCGGAAAACGACTCACAGATCGCTGAAACTATCGATCGTTTTAAAGATCTGTTAATAAGTCCACTGGGAGCCCTGGGTGATCGCCTGTTTTGGGCCACCATCAAACCAGCGGCCCTTTTATGTGGAATGGTAATGATTTTTTTATTTCCAGGTTTGCATCTCAAGTTGCTGGCGCTTGGTATTACTTTTCTACTATATAATATTCCCCATTTCTATTATCGTTACCGTGGAATCCTGGAAGGGTATGAACATCCGATGGATATTCATCGGTATATCAGGCAGGAAAGATTTGAAAAAGTGAGAAAATTTTTTTTCTATTTACTGATGGTGGCGTTGCTGACACTTCTGATAAGTTATGGATACTCTTTGTATAAAACTCAGCCGATGCTGGTAGTGTTTTTTGTTTTATCTTTCTTGTATGCCCGGTTTTTTTCTCGCATTTCCAATAATTTCTATCTGGTATCACTGGGCACATTGATATTCTTTTTCTGTGTGGCGATTTTATTTTTGTGACAATAAAATCTGGAATTATTTTCTCAATGTGTTGACTGAAGGTTTACTTCCATGATAAAAAGAGCACTTAAAATTACCAATAAAACCGGTTTGCATGCCAGACCAGCCGCTATGTTAGTCAAAACCACCGGTAAATTTAAATCGGATATCTATATTTCTAAAGACGGTTATGAAGTAAATGGTAAAAGCATTATGGGAGTATTAACCCTGGCCGCCGAGTCCGGAAGCACTCTGGAAGTGAGAATCGAGGGCGAAGATGAACAGGAAGCGATGGAGGCCATAGAAAATTTAATTAAAAATAATTTTAATGAAAATTAAAGGTGAGGTTGACCTTCTTTAGAGTTCCTGCTGAACCTTCCCCCTTTTATATGAACCCTCTCTCCTGATTTTTCAACAGTCTGACGCAATATTCGACACTCTCCATGTATTACGGAATGGAATGTAAATATTATAATTCATTTATTTTTAATAATTTAGAATTATCTCTCCCGCTTCAAAGTTGTCGGCATTGAATTTGCAAATTTAGAAAAAGGTGTGTGATATAAATCATGCAACAGGATCAACAAGATCAAGGATGAGTAATGGTCGAAAAGGTTGTCAGGGAACATGAACCGCCAACAATTCGAGAAGAAGGTGAAGAACTTTCCTTTATTCGTGTTCATCTGGAGAATCTTCGTTCGTATATATATCTGTTAGAGAAAAGTTGGTTGGATGATAAGAAAAATCCATTGAAATATATTCAAAATATTAAACAGGAATTAGAAATTCTTCGTGTATTTCTGAATATTTAATATATGAGAATAAACCTATGAAGAAAGAAGATATCAAAATTTTAGTGGTGGAAGATGAAGAAATCATCCGCCTGATGTTCAAGCAATCCTTCGCCAATTGGGGATTTAAAGTATCCACAGCTGAGAATGGAAAAGATGCCCTGGAAAAGTGTCAGCATGAACTATTTAATATTGTGGTAACCGATTTAAACATGCCGGTAATGGATGGTATGGAATTATTGAAGCGCCTGAAATCCAAATGGCCCAATCAGGAAGTGATCGTGATCACCGGTTATGCGACTATTGAATCGGCCATTGAAGCGATGAAATTAGGAGCTTATGATTTCATATTGAAACCAGTAAATTTTGATCATGTGCAATTCACGATCAATAAGTGTTATACCAAAATTCGAGCCGAGTATGAAAATGAAGAATTGCGGGAAGCCAATTCGCAATTGATCGAATTAAATGAGATGAAAGACAAATTTTTGTATATCACCAATCATGAAATCAGAACGCCACTGACCATTATTAAGGGATATATCGATGTGATGCGCACTCTGATTCCGAATCCGAATCCAGAAGTTGCGGAAACTCTGAGCATTCTGGAAGAGACGACTTCTGAGTTAAATGAATTAGTAGACCGTATGCATCTTTTGCGAACCCTGGAATTGGGAGAAGTTGAAAAGAATAACGATATACTTGACCTGAAAGAGATATTGAGCAAAGTGTATCGGGAATTGATCAATTTATACAAGATGCGGAATATTGAATTGAAAATCATCGTGGACAAGAAACCACTTTTCGTGTCTGGTGATTATCGCCAGGTGCGCCTGACCATGCGTGAGTTATTGCATAATGCGTTGAAATTTACGCCAGATAATGGTAAGGTATTGGCAAAGCTGGAGTTAAAAAATGACAAAATCCATTATACGGTGAAGGACAGTGGGGTCGGTATACCATATGATAAACAAAAGTTAATCTTCGATCGTTTCTATGAAATTCAAGATGTGGTCAATCATCGCTCCTCAAAAAAAGATTTTATGGGTGGTGGTTTAGGAATTGGCCTGAGCATGGTGAAAGAGATTGTGGAATCGATGAAAGGGAAGATCGAATTGATCAGCGAGCCAGGGCAGGGGTCTTTGTTTAAAGTAATTTTGCCTTTCAGTCAACCAGCGGGAAAAGCGGTGAAGACCGTCGAATCCGGTATTGAACAGGCAACCAGCACAAACTAACCGATAAGGCCGGCGGTAAGGATCACCATCGATCAGACTCGCTTTCATATTATTCGCAAATAAATTTATCAAACGTTTTGCCCTACCCGTTTGTTTTCATTAATAGTAAACAACTTCATCCATATTAGTTCTTGACATCTCTGGGTGTTTATGTTAATATAATTCCAGCGAGGAATTATTATGCGTAAACTATTCATCGTTCTGTTATTTATGAGCATTTCGCTTTATTCTCAAGAGGCTGCTAAAATTTACCTCCTCACGTATGAAGGTGCGATTAATCCGGTAGCCAGTGATATCATTCGTGATGCCATTCAGCAGACATTCACAGAAGGCGGAGAATGTCTGATCATTGAATTAGATACTCCCGGCGGCTTAATGAAATCCATGCAGACCATTGTCAAGGATATTTTATCCTCTCCCATACCGGTGGTGGTTTATGTATCGCCTTCTGGCTCGCACGCCGGATCGGCGGGGGTTTTCATTACCTATGCCGCTCATGTGGCGGCGATGGCGCCGGGAACCAATATCGGAGCTGCTCATCCGGTGGACTTGCAGGGAAAAGCCGATAGCAGTGGCACCATGGCCGAAAAAATCACGAATGATGCCGTGGCTTTTATCCGCAGTATTGCCGAAAAGCGAAACCGCAATGTGGAATGGGCGGAGAAATCAGTGCGGGAAAGCGCCTCCATTCCAGCCAATGAAGCTCTCCAGCTGGGTGTGATTGATGTGGTTGTTCCCGATGTAGATAGCCTGCTGTCCTGGTTAGATGGCCGTGAATATGAGGTGCTTCAGGGTAAAAAAGTACTCCATACGGCCAATGCGCAAAAAATCCGAATCGAATTATCCTGGCGGTTAAAATTGTTGAATGTTATCAGCGACCCGAATATTGCTTATATTCTGTTATTGATTGGCATCTATGGGATTTTCTTTGAACTCTATAATCCAGGTTCGGTTTTACCTGGGGTGGTAGGCGTAATATCATTAATCCTGGCCTTTTATGCCTTACATACCCTGCCGGTAAATTATGCAGGATTAATGCTCATTCTTTTTGCGATCATTTTATTTATTGCTGAAATAAAAATTCCCAGTTATGGATTATTAACCGTGGGAGGAGTGGTGGCTTTAGTTCTTGGATCAATTATGCTATTTAAAGATTCCATACCTATTATTCAGGTTTCCTGGAAAGTAATTTTTTTCGCCACGATCATTACTACTCTTTTCTTTGTTTTCGCTGTCGGAATGGGAATTAGAGCTCAGCGGCGTAAACCGGTAACCGGGCAGGAAGGATTGGTTGGCGAAGTCGGCGAGGCGATTTCTGATTTTGAAAAAGGGAAAGGACAGGTCGCGGTGCATGGAGAAATCTGGGAGGGAATAAGCACCGAAAAAATAAAGCAAGGAGATTCTGTCAAAGTCATTTCGATTGAAAACCTCAAATTAAAGGTCAGAAAAAATAGATAAAACTTAAAGGAGCATTTAATGCCTTATCTTGGTACACTGATCATTTTAGTCATTTTATTACTTTTAAGTGCTATCCGGATTTTGCGTGAATATGAACGGGGAGTGATTTTTCGACTGGGACGCTTGATAGGAGCCAAAGGACCGGGATTGATTTTTTTAATTCCGCTGGTGGATCGAATGGTAAAAGTCAGCCTGCGAACGGTAGTCATGGATGTCCCGCCACAGGATGTGATTACCCGCGACAATGTAAGTGTGCAGGTCAATGCGGTAATCTATTTTCGAGTGTTAAATCCGGAAAAATCGGTAGTAGAAGTGGAAAATTTTCTTTTTGCCACTTCCCAACTTTCTCAAACGACTTTGCGAAGCATCGTTGGACAGGTAGAGCTGGATGAATTGTTGGCTCAAAGGGATAAAATCAATAAAGAGTTGCAACAGATTATAGATCGTCATTCTGATCCATGGGGGGTGAAGGTCTCGCTGGTCGAAATTAAGCATATTGATTTACCGATTGAAATGAAGCGGGCCATGGCACGACAAGCAGAGGCAGAGCGGGAACGCCGTTCACGAGTTATCAATGCGGAAGGCGAATATCAGGCGGCTACGAAATTACAAATGGCCGCTGAAATTATTAATCGATATCCAGTGGCTTTACAGCTTCGGTTTTTACAGACTCTGGCTGAAGTGGCTTCCGAGAACAACTCCACTACCATTTTTCCGGTTCCTATCGACCTGTTTACTCCTTTTATTAAAAAGGAAGGTGGGGATAAAAAATAGCTGGTGCGGTTTCGCTTAGGATTTTTATCACAGAGACACCTCAAGAACCGATTCCGGTGTAATTTGATTTCACTCGATTGATAGCTTCTGAGCTGTTTTTTCATAGTGTTTCGCAATATGAAAGGTCAGACAATTTATTTTCGATAGATCCACGCGGGCGTTCCAATACCGTATAAAGAGAATGATATGATCTTTCTGCATACCTATCACTCCCAAAGATATTCTTGGTCCAATTATAATGAAATGACCTGGATGTATGATGCGATATTTTTAAAAACTTTCTCATGAATCATTTTGCATAAGTATAATGCAATGGTGCGAATGAGTTTTTAATTTCGTTGATTTTTTCTATCGGCTTTAGTATAATCTATGAGATAAATTTAACAAGATGAGTAGTTGCTGTGGTATCAAATGTTCGTCGGTTGGTTGAGATACTTACCTCATTAAATAATTTCATTAAGAATTACTCGATATATATCTATGTGATTGATTCCAACTGCCGGTTGATCTGGGCGAATTATTATTCGCGTCATAAATTTCACATAAATCGCCTTCCCCAAAAAAAATTCTGCTACCAGCTTTTATGGAATTCAGACCAAAAATGTGAACATTGTCCTGCCACTATGGTGCTGGAAAAAAGTCATATTCAACGTCACATCCTGAGAAAAAAAATGGAAGAAAACGGGGGGGAAGTTTTTTTAGAAATTATTTCCATGCCCATCATCGATCGTTATGGTACCATCGAGGGTTTTCTCATGCTGGGGATAGACGTAACTCCTTTAGAAAAGAAACAGCGTGAGCTTCGTCAGAAGGAAAAACTATTTCTTTCCATTATCGATTCATCTTCTGATGCCATTTTTGTGGTTGACAATGAAGACAAAATTACCAGTTGGAACCGCGGTGCACAAGATATATTCGGCTATACATCTCGCGAGATTTTAGGGAAATCGATTGTGACGTTGATTCCCAAGGAATTAATCGAAGTGGGTGAAATGTATTATATTCAGAAGGAATTGGCACGATACGGTTATATTCGAAATTACGAAACTCAACGCCTTCATAAAAATGGTCGAATTATTCACGTTGACCTGGTGAGCAGTGTATTGCGGAATGAGGAAGGGCAGGTAATTGGCACATCAGTGATGATGAAGGATATCTCTGCCCGCAAGGAATTGGAGATGGAGCTTCGCCGCACGATCAGTGAATTATCCAAACTCAATGAACTGAATGAAATTCTCTATACCACCTACGTTCTGGATGATATTTTAAAGATTATCTTAATTGCGATTACTGCTGGAGAAGGATTAAAGTTTAATCGAGCTTTTTTGTTGTTGCGAAATATTACCACGGATATGCTGAAAGGACATATCGCCATTGGCCCGGCCAATGAGTTGGAGGCCCAGCGAATCTGGATGGCATTGCAGGATCGAGTGCGTACCCTTAAAGATATTGTCAGGGAGTATGAAGTTGATTTGCAGGGAAGCGACCGTGAAATTAATGATATTGTGAGAAGCATAACTATCCCGTGTTCGGATCAGGAAAATATTCTGATCCAATCTCTCAATCAGCGAAAAGCGTTTCATGTGATAAAAGGGAAAATTAGTCAGCTTAAAAATTATCATTTCAATGTGAATGGTAAAAATTTAATTGACATTTTAGGTAACGATACCTTTCTGATTGTGCCGCTCTATACCAAAAAAGAAAAATTGGGTGTGATTATTGCGGATAACAAATTTACTCGCCGGGATATCCAGGAAGATGATATTAGTGCCTTGCGTTTTTTTGCCACTCAGGCCAGTATGGCCATTGAAAATGCTTTGCTCTATGATAAGTTAGAGGATCGAATTAAGGAGCTTCAAAATGCTTATCAAAAATTAGAAGCCAATTCCATGCGCCTGGTCACCGCCGAGCGTCTGGCGGCAGTTGGTAAAATGGCTGCTTCTGTGGCCCATGAAATCCGGAATCCTCTGGTTTCCATTGGTGGTTTCGCCCGATTATTGGAGAAAAAATTACCCCATTCCGAAGAATTGCATAAATATACTTCTATCATCATCCAGCAAGTGGATCATCTGGAATATATTCTCAATAACATTCTAAGCATTGCCTCTCCTCGTAAACCCAAATTTAAGACTTTCGATATCCATCATGTTATTCACCAGATGCTCAATATAATGGACGAGATTTTCCGCAAACGAAAAGTACAGGTCTCCCTGCAACTGCAATGTGAGGATTCGTTTATTCTGGGGGATGAAAAAATGATTTTTCAGGCCCTTCTGAACGTCCTCAAAAATGCTCTGGAGGCTATCGGTCAGAAAGGTACTTTAACTTTTAAAACGGCCTGTCAAAAAAGATATGTTCAGATTATTCTGCATGATTCAGGCCGGGGAATTCCTAAAGAAAATTTGGAAAAAATTTATGATCCATTTTTTACGACCAAAACGGAAGGCACCGGTTTAGGATTAGCAGTAGTTCGTCAAATTATCGAAGAACACCGGGGTAAAATTAAAATTAGCAGCGAGGAAGGCAAAGGGACGACGGTAGAAATTTATCTTCCTCGCTCGCGACGATCATTATCTAATCAAAAGTTTTTAGAACGCAAACATCAAGTATAGTAAAACTAATTCACCGAGGGCTTCATTCAATCATCTCCTATCATGATCATGGTGATTCAAGCGTCCCTCTTTCTCTAATAAAACTAACGATTTGGAGGCAGTATGAAAGAAAAAAAACTGAGTAAAGAAGAATTAATTGAAAAAGCAAAAAAACCTGCAGAAGATGCCTTGCGTCTTCACCCCTTTTATCGAGGCAAGGTTGAAATTATTCCCAAGTGCCATATCTGGGGAATGGAAAGCTTTGGAGTCTGGTACACACCAGGAGTGGCGGCACCCTGTAAAGAGATTCAGAAAAATCCGGATTTAGTATTCCAGCATACCAATAAATGGAATACGGTCGCTGTCATCTCGGATGGAACCAGAGTTTTAGGGTTAGGTGACATTGGCCCGGAAGCTGGTTTACCAGTAATGGAAGGAAAGGCATTATTATTCAAATACCTGGGTGGGGTGGATGCCTTTGCTTTAACTCTTGATACCAAAGATCCCGATGAAATTATCAAGACCGTTTTGATCCTCCAACCCGGTATCGGTGGGGTAAATCTGGAGGATATTGCTCAACCCAAATGTTTCTATGTGCTGGATACCTTAAGAGAAAAAGCCAGAATACCGGTGTGGCATGATGATCAGCAAGGGACGGCGGCGGTAACAGCAGCCGGCCTGATCAATGCTTTGAAAATTGTGAATAAGAAAATTGATAAAGTAAAAATTACCATGGTGGGAGCCGGGGCATCGAATATTGCCATAGCCCGGGTGATTATTAAAGCCGGGGTAAATCCAAAAAATATTATTATGGTAGACAGCAAAGGCACCTTGCATATGGATCGGGATGATATTAAAAAGGGAAATTTTAAAGAAAAGTGGCATATGTGCCAGATCAGTAATGAAAAACAGGTAAAGGGAGATATTCCTAAAGCGCTGGAAGGAGCTGATGTACTGATTGCGCTTTCGCGCTCTGGACCGGATACTCTTCAGAAAGAATGGATTTCGCGAATGGCTAAAGATGCGGTGGTATTTGTATGTGCGAATCCCATCCCCGAAATCTGGCCATGGGAAGCCAAGGAAGCTGGAGCGCGGATCGTGGCCACCGGTCGCTCAGATTTTCCCAATCAGGTCAACAATTCCCTGGGATTCCCGGGAATTTTCCGTGGAACCCTGGATGTAATGGCTAAAACTATCACTGATGAAATGTGTATTGCCGCTGCCAAGGAATTAGCTAAAACAGCTGAAGACAAAGGTCTACACGAAGAATATATTATTCCGACCATGGAAGATTGGGAAGTATTTCCTCGCGAGGCTGCCGCTGTGGGAATGATGGCAATCGAGCAGGGAGTAGCCCGCCTGAAAATGAGTCGCAAAGAATTGTTCCAACAGGCCGAAAGAATTATCAAAAAATCCCGTGATGAAGCACAATTGATGATGGATAAAGGTTTCATTGCTCCACCGACGGGAATTAAATTGTAAATGATTTGTCCAGGAGGTGTTTTGAACTATCAGAACACCTCCTTTTTTAAAAAAATGAAAGTGTCGAATGAACAAGTTGCGGAGGGTTGAGTTGTTTTCACTGCCAGAGATAATTATATTTAGATAATTCCAATGGAGGTAGGCAGTATGAAAAGAATTTTGGTTGTTGAAGATGAAGATACCCAGCGGTTGCTTTACAAGGAAGAGTTGAGTGAAATGGGATATGAGGTCCAACTGGCGGCAGATGGTGATGAAGCGATCAAAATGGTGAAGCAACAACGCCCTGATCTGGTTATTCTCGATATCCGCATGCCCGGCAAAAGCGGCTTTGAGGTGTTGCAGGAAATGCTAAATGACCAGCCCCGAGTACCGGTAATTATCAATACGGCTTATTCCCATTACAAGGAACATTTTATGAGTTGGGCAGCTGATGAATATATTGTTAAATCCGCTGATTTAACCGAGTTAAAAAAAACCATTGAAAAGATTTTAAAATAATTTTTTTCTTCCTCTCATTCCTATTACGTCTTAAAAAAATCATTTACATTTATTCCTCCCCTTCCGCCAGGAGAAAGAAGCGAAGAGGGATTTTACCGACCGTGATAATTTTTCTTAGCGCTTGAAAATTATAACGCTCAAATCTAAATTCAACCAGGCGGATATGAATAAAAAAGGAGAACGGCTGAATGGTTCGAAGCTTCGATCAATTAGTGGAGGAAGTGAAATCCTCTAAGAACCGCACCATCTGTGTGGCGGTGGCTCAAGATCTGGATGTTTTACAAGCCTTACAAAAAGCCAATCAATCAAATTTAGCAGATGCTATTCTGGTTGGCGATCAACAGAAATTGGAAAAGCTGGCCAAAGAGCACCAGATTAAATTGTCCAATTTTGAGATTGAGAATGTCAGTGATGAAACTGAAGCCGTTAAAAAATCGATCAGGTATGTGCGGGAAAAGAAAGCAGATGTCTTAATGAAGGGATTATGTTCAACCGCTACGCTGATGAAGCACGTTCTGGATAAAGAGAATGGGCTGCGCCAGAGCAATCTGCTCTCACATCTGGCGATTTTTGAGATTTCCAGTTATCCAAAACTCATTTTTATGTCAGATGCTGCTCTCAATATTGCTCCTACTCTGGAAGAAAAAATCTACATCACAGAAAATGCCATTTTCGCTGCGCATCGGCTGGGAATAGAAAAACCGAAGGTGGCCATCATCACTGCCGTGGAAAAAATCAATCCAGGTAAAATGCCTGCGACCACAGATGCGGCGATTCTTTCCAAAATGTCAGAACGGGGACAAATAAAAGGGGCGGTGATTGATGGTCCGCTGGCCCTGGATAATGCCTTTTCCCGAAAATCATGTGAAGTAAAAGGGATTGTCAGTGAAGTAGGCGGGGATGCAGATATTGCCATTGTTCCGGAAATAGAGTCCGGTAATATTTTCTATAAACTGATGAGTTACCTGGCAGGCGCCAAAACAGCCGGAATCATTATCGGAGCCAGCGTACCGATTGTGCTTACCTCGCGCTCCGATTCTGAGGAGACAAAGTTTCTTTCGATTGCGGCTGCTGCCAGGGTCTCATGATGAATAAGGAACTAAATTATGAGCGAACCTCATATATTGGTCATTAATCCCGGATCCACCTCAACCAAAATTTCTCTGTTTGCGGGTGAAGCAGAAATTTTTAGTGAGAATATTGAACACAAGGTGGAAGAATTATCTCGTTTTAATAAGGCTTCCGATCAGGATTTGTATCGCATGGAACTGATTATATCCCATCTTAAGAAGAAAAAAGTCGATGCGACAAAGATTAAAGCCATCGTTGGTCGAGGTGGATTGCTGAAACCGATTGAGGGAGGTACCTATCGGGTAAATCAATCCATGGTGGCAGATTTGCGGAAGGGGGTACAAGGAGATCATCCCAGCAATTGTGGCGGTTTAATTGCGTATTCTATCGCAAAGAACATCGGATGTGAAGCATTTATTGTTGATCCGGTGGTCGTGGATGAACTTCAAGATGTCGCTAGATTATCAGGAATGCCATTAATTCAACGACGAAGTATATTTCATGCTTTAAATCAGAAAGCAGTGGCTCGCCAGGCAGCGAAAAAATTAGGAAAATCATATTCAGAAGCTAACCTGATTGTGGCTCATCTGGGAGGAGGGATTACCATAGGCGCTCATCATCATGGTCGGGTGATTGATGTGAATAATGGCCTGGATGGCGATGGGCCTTATTCTCCTGAGCGCTCGGGTGGCGTACCGGTGGGCGATCTGGTAAGAACCTGTTTCTCCGGCGAATATACCTATGCCGATATGAAAAAGTTAATTACCGGACATGGAGGGGTGGTGGCTTATCTGGGAACCAATAATATGAAAGCAGTGGAACAGGAAGTCAAAAAAGGAAACCGCGAATTCCAATTGATTTTTGAAGGCATGGCTTATCAAGTGGCGAAAGAAATTGGAGCCTGTGCCACGGTATTAAAGGGAAAGATTGATGCTATCTGTATCACAGGGGGATTAGCCTATTCAGAGTTGATGGTTAACTTAATTAAAGAACGGGTGGAATGGATTGCTCCGATTCTTCTCTTTCCGGGTGAAGAAGAAATGAGAGCACTTGCTTTAGGTGCCCTGCGGGTATTGCGCGGTGAAGAGGAAGCCCGGGAATATGTCTAATGGAGAAATCTTCTTCCTTAAAACTTAATTGGAGTGGACGTGAGAACAATATTCAAAGTGGAAAGCATGAGTTGCCAGCATTGCAAAATGCGCATAGAGAATTCGTTGAAATCACTACCAAATATCAAAAATTTCAGCGTTGATTTGCAGAGAAAGGAAGTAGTTGTTGAGGGAAAGATTTCACCAGAAGAAATAAAAAGTGCCATCATTGACGCTGGCTACAATGCCGTTTAAATAGAAAATACATAGCATGTTCTTCGATTGAATTACTATAATTAGAAATAAGATTACAGGAGTTGACTTATGCCTGCCCGAATGGTAAAAGAAGATATATATAGTGTGGGAGTGATCGATTGGGATCGCACGTTATTTGATGCCCTGATCCCTTTGCCTCATGGCACGAGTTACAATTCCTATCTAGTGAAAGGGAAAGATAAAGTGGCATTGATCGATACCGTCGATCCTTCTAAAACTCAGCTATTGCTGGATAATCTGGCTGAGTTAGGTCTGCCGTCAATTGATTATGTAATTTCCAATCATGCCGAACAGGATCATTCGGGATCTATTCCACCCCTTCTGGAAAAGTTTCCACAGTCCCAGCTGATTACCCATAAAAAAGGTTTAGATATTCTGCAAACATTATTAAAATTACCTGCCAATCGGATTCGATTGATTGAAGATCGACAGACCATAGCACTGGGAGGCAAGACGTTGCAATTCATTTTTGCTCCCTGGGTCCACTGGCCGGAAACCATGTTTACCTATCTGGTGGAAGATAAAATTTTATTCAGTTGTGATTTATTTGGATCTCATCTGGCCAGCAGTAAAATGTTTGCTACTGAGAATGAAAATACTTTGAGGGAAATGAAGCGGTATTATGCGGAGATCATGATGCCATTTTCTGCGAAAATCTTCAAACATCTGGAAACACTGGCCTCCTTTGAAATTTCCTTAATCGCTCCCAGCCATGGGCCAGTGCATGATGATCCTCGCCAGGTAATAGCCGCCTATCAGGAGTGGATTTCACCCCACCCCAAGAATGAAGTGGTATTACTTTATGTGTCCATGCATGGGAGTACCGAGCATATTGCCCACCATTTGATTGAATCTCTGTCTCGAAAAAATATCAGCGTGAAGCCTTTTAATTTGATCTCAGTCGATTTGGGAGAACTGGCCATGGCACTGGTCGATTCGGCGACGGTACTGATTGCATCACCAGCCGTACTGATGGGTCCCCATCCACTGGCTATTTATGCTTCTTACCTGCTAAGCATACTTAAACCTAAAACCAGGTGGGTGGGAATTTTAGGTTCATTTGGGTGGGGTAACAAAATGGTGGATCAGATTTCAAATATGTTGCGCGATCTCTCAGTAGAATTTTTACCGCCAGTACTTATCAAGGGATATCCAGATGAAAAAGCATACGTGGAAATCCAACGTTTAGCAGATACCATTGAGCAAAAACATCAACTTATTTTTTCTACCCACCCATCTTAAAGTAGAAAGGAGTTCATCTATGTTGAAAAATTTTTTGCTAATTTTTATGGTAATGGTCTGTATTCAGCAGGGCTGGGCACAGGATCTTCCTGCGGGTGACGAGGCTCTGGGAAGTAAAAAATATGACCAGTATGAGCGACCGGAGGTCTGTAAAAGTTGCCATGATAATTTTTATTATCAGTGGACCCAGGCCATGATGTCCCAGGCTTATACCCACCACTGGGATGAGATAGAGTATTTCAATCTGGCGGTTCCGCATGCGGAGAAGGATGAAAAAGTAGCCGGGGTAAAAGCCGGTTGCAATGGGTGCCATGCCCCGTTGGCCTTCTGGGCAGGGGATGTTCCACCTCCCCGACCCAGTGAAAATTCGCGGGCAAATGAATCCGTCTCTTGTGAAGTGTGCCACACTATTATTGGTTTCAAAGGAGATGTGCCGTATAACTTCAATCATATTTCAAAACCAGGTACAACCAAATATGGTCCGAAACCCGGGCTCAAATCTCCCTATCATGATACGGAATATAATGAGTTTTTAACTACCGCCGAGTTTTGCGGTACCTGTCACAATGAAATGAGTCCATATGGTGCATGGGTAAAATCCACTCAATTGGAATGGAAAGAAGGTCCGTATGCCAGGGAAGGAGTTCCCTGTCAGCGCTGTCATATGCCAAAAGCCTGGGGTAAAAATGCAAAAATGGCTGAAGAAGACTGGGTAGCTCAACACCTTTTCCATGGTGCACACGATAAAGGTAAATTAGCCAGCGCCATTGAATTGCGAATGAATCCTCTGGAAAGGGAAATTCCGTATGATGGAGTTGCAGTGATCAACGTGCAGTTATTCAGCGCGAAACCGGGCCATAAGTTTCCAACGGGATCGGTAGAAGATCGGATTGTTTGGTTACATGTCACCGCTCGGGATGCCAATGGAAAAGAATACCACCTGCCAGTGGATAAGAAAGGGTTTGAAGGAGAAGAATATACCATTGCCTCTCAAACACTGGCCTATCAGGATATGGGAATCGCTCTGAATATACCAGATTTTCCGGGCGTGCAACGGGATGGAGTTCCAGTGGGCGATCGGATTTTCCGCATGCCTTATCTGGATCCGCAGGGGCGGATGACCATTCAGCAGTGGAATACGAAATCATTTGGAGTAGATTATCGTATTGGACCACGAGAGACGAAGATTGAAACCTTTACCTGGCCGATACCCGAAGCCGTTCCCGAGGGAAAAGTCTATTTTAAAGCACAACTTTATTATAGCAAACTGGTAAAACCGGTGGCAGACTTTCTCAAGGTACTTTCTGAAGAAAGTGAAGCCATCTTAATTAATGAAGCTGAAACCTGGATTGAAGTCTACCAATGAAGGAGAAAAGAACATGAAACTAACAACATCGATTATTGTCCTTATTTTTTTGATTCTCAGTGATCTATTGTTTTTTCACACAGATGCGAATGCCATTCCGGCCTTTGCCCGTCGATATAAAATTTCCTGCTCTACCTGCCATGCTCCCATTCCCAAATTGAAACCATATGGTAATGAATTTGCGGGAAACGGATTTATTATTCCCGAGGAAGAAAAGGAGCGCGATTATGTGACGGCGGGTGATCCTCTGTTATGGGTAAATCGTGATTTCCCGGTAGCTGTCCGATTCGATGCATATGGCATGTATGAAGAAAAGGCTGATATAGAGAACGATTTACAAATACCCTGGGGTATAAAATTATTGTCTGGCGGCGCTTTATATAAAAATATTGGATATTATTTTTATTTTTACTTATCTGAGCGAGGTGAAGTGGCCGGACTGGAAGATGCCTATCTTCATTTTAATAATCTCTTCAAGCAGGAATTCGATATTATGGTTGGCCAGTTTCAGACCTCCGATCCTTTGATGAAAAGAGAATTGCGCCTGACGTTCGAGGACTATCGGATTTATACCCAGCGAATTGGAACATCGAGAATAAATTTAACTTATGATCGTGGGATAATGCTTAGTTATGGATTGGCAAAAACTGGTACAGATGTGGTCGGAATGATTGTGAATGGAAGTGGTATCGGGCAGGCCAGTGAAGAT